>NZ_CALUWO010000003.1 GCF_944324505.1 uncultured Desulfovibrio sp. | reverse complement strand
AAGACGTCCTCGATCTCGGCCCGGACAGCGTCGCGCAGAGCCTCCGTGTCCGGAGAGATGCGCAGGCGCACGGTCACGTCCAGCGGCTCGGGGGCGAATACGGCCAGCTCCTTGACCGTGGCCGGGCGCAGCGGCTCCATGTGCTCCTGCACGCGCTGCACCATCTCTTCGGCCGGGAAGGGGTCCTCCTGCCCGTCACAGACAAAGCAGACGCCCACGGTGCCGATGCCCATATGCATGGGATAGCACCAGGCCCTGGTCACGCCCGGTACCTCCCTGGCCCAGCGCACGTAGTCCGCCATGCTGCCGCCGCGGGGCGGCTGGCGCAGGCGCTCCAGCACGCGGGCACGCAGGGCATCGTCGCTCTCGGCATCCGCGCCGCCCGTCAGGCCCGTGGCCTGTACCACGGCCACGCTCTCCAGGCCCGCAATGGGAGAAAGCAACTGCAACGGCTGCCCGGCCTCCCGGTTTCCGGCAGTGCCGCTCTCCACGGCGGTCACGCGCACCAGGACGCTGCCGCCGGAGATGACGGCCCTGTCTTCCAGTCGGTACTGCTGGCCGCTGGCCTGATGTTGCAGCAGAGTGCCGGCCGGAATTGCGGCGCCGTCCTGCCCAGAAAAGGTCACATCGCCCGCGGCCGCGGCGGCAGGCAGGCGCGCGATGTTCCAGACCCCGGCCCAGCGTTCCATGTATTCGCCCTCGGCCGTATCCACAAAAACCTGCAGGTAGAGCCAGGCCAGCACGCTGTGCAGCGTATGGCAGGCCCCGGCCCAGACCTTGGCCAGCACCGCCAGCACGGAGCGGCGGAGCAGGGTGGCACCATCCAGCAGGCGGCCCGAAAAATCACGGGCAATGCGCTCGTGCAGAGTGGTGAGGGTGGGACGTTCCCAGGCCATGGCTGCCTCCTATGCCTCCAGCCGGACGCTTACCGGCTGGGCTTGCTGATAATCATAGACAAAGCGCCACTCGCGGCCCGGGGCATCGCTGGCGGAGGGCTGCACGGCCACACTGATACCCAGGTGCCCCGGCTGCACACGCTCCACGCTGACGCTCAGGGAGCTGACATGCCCCTCCCGGGTCAGCCAGGCCAGGGCCTCTTCCGCATACTGCCGGGCGCGGGCCACCACGCTGTCCAGATCCTTCTCCCGCCAGAGCAGCCAGAGCCGGGAGCCGATGCTCTCCAGCGTCTGCTCGCCCTGGGCATCGGGCAGGCAGTCTCCCCACCAGCCGCGCCGGTCGCTGGACACGCCCACGCGCTCATCGGGCAGGGGATCGTCGTCATGTGCCCGCGCGTCCGTAAACAGGGAAATGATCACCGCCGTCATCAGGCTTTCATCGCCCTGCAGGTCAGCCAGCGGGCCGGAGAGCAGGGCATCGAACAGGCCATGCTCCTGGTCAAAATGCAGACAGATATCCATATTATCCTCCCACGGGTTGGGCCGTCGTATCGCCCCCGGCCTGGACGCCAGCATGCACATGCCGGTTCAGGGAGACGGCGCCGCCGTTGCTTTGCAGGTCCTGCGAGGCCACGATGCCGCCGGTGAGCTGGGCCGTGACGCCACCGCCGCCCTGGCCGCCAAACGCCAGCGCACCGGTGGCGAACTGCGTGCTGGCGGTCTCCACCTGCACGCTTTGGGCAGCCTGAACCGTGAAATTTTTGGTTTCGATGCGCACGTCGTCCTCGGCCTTGAGCACGAAATGTTTTGTGGTCACCTCGATGGTGCGTTGGCGCTTCAAGTGGATGCGGTCGCCTTCATCCGTGTAGATCACCACCTCGCCGTCCTTGAGGGCCTGCACGCGGTAGCGCCGGTCATCCACGGCCAGCACCACGGGATGCGAGCGGTCCGCGCCCACGAACAGCACCACAGCCTCGGCCCCGGCGTGGGGGACTGAGGAAAAACCGTACTGCTGGGCACGCTCGGCATCGTCCAGGACCTCGCCATCCAGCAGCTCCAGCTGGGTGGACTGCCATTTGTGGGCATCGCGCACCAGCGAGATGACGCCACGCGCCACGATGTTGCGCATGCGGCGGGACAATCGTTCCAGCAGGCGGAGAGTTTGCCGGTCGCTCATTTGATGGCCTTTTGCCGTGCCGCGGCGTCTTGAGCCAGGCGGGTCTGCAGGTCCACTTCCTTCTCCATTCTGGCATTGCCACCACCGCCCTTGGCGCCTCCCGTCGCCTCTGCCTTGGGTTCGGGAGCAAAGGCCGCGGGATCGCGCAGGGTAAGACGGGTGGTACTGCCCGATGTGGCATCGCGCCGGAATTCCACCCCGGCCACCAGCAGGCGCTGGCTGATGCGCAGATAGGGCAAATCCACATCCACCATCTGGTTGAGCTGCCAGAGGGGGCCGGACTGCTCCCGGCCCACGCCCTGCTGGCGAAAGCCCTGCACCGTGGCCGTGACCGTCACAGCCCGGGCGGCCCGCACGCTGCATTCCCACGCGGCCCGCTGGTGGGCATTGCCGGCATCCCCGGACTGTTCAGCCCGAATAATCATGGGCCGGTAGCGCTGTACGGCCTGGTCGCGGTACTGGCCGCGCACGGCGCAGGCCTCCTTGCCCCAGCCAGTATCGGTGCCGGGCTTCTGGCCCTTGACGATGTAGTCGGAAAAACGGTCGGCCATATCGAATTGCCCCTCGGCCGAAAGGATGTTCTCCCCCTGCCGCAGGCTGCCGCTGGCTGTGCCCGCTCCGGCCTTGAGCAGCACCATGCCGCCCTTGCCGTCGGGGCAGGCCATAAGCTCCCGCTGGCGCAGGGCACGGTCCAGAGCCTCGAAGGCGGTCTCGCCTTCCTCCAGCTTGAAGCTGGCAATGGGCGCGCCCACGTCGCCTTCGGCCCTGACGCTGACCCCGAAGGGGCGGGCCAGTTCCTGCGCCAGCTGGAGCACGGTGCAGTTGAGCCACTGGCCGGGGCTGAGGAGGGCGGCGCAGTCCACCAGATCGGCGCTTTTGTCGCGGCCGGTGACGCTGATGCCGTGCGCCGTAGCGGAAAAGGCGGGTTTGACCTGGTCGATATAGCCGTCCATGACCTGCTCGCCGCCGATGAGTATCTGGCAGGCCATGCCCGCAGCGATGGGCAGCGCCTGGGCGCCGCCGATCCATTTGTCAGCCAGCGAGAGGGAAAAGGTCCCGGCGATGGCATCCATCTGGCGGGAGACCTGCACAGAGGTCCAGTAGGTCCAGTCCACGCCATCGATGCGCAGGGTGATGTCGTCAGCCACGCAGCACCTCCAGCGGTTCCACGGGCACGAAGCCCGGATGGATGAGGCGGTTACGGGCCACCAGATCGGCCTCCAGGTCCACGCCGCCGCTCTGGCGGTAGCAGAGGGCCAGCGAAGGCAGCACACAGGCCGGAGTGATGGTCACCACCTCCGGCGCACGGCGGGCGGCTTCGGCCAGGGTGGCCAGCGTGCCGGAACGCAGACTGGCCAGAGAAGCAGCCAGCTCCAGCTCCATGCGGCGTATGCGGCTGGCCTGCGCCATGTCCGGAATCACCGGCTCCAGCGCCAGCACGTCATCCATCGCATCGCAAAAATCATAGCGCAGCTGCTGCGCCTCGCTCCGGCTGGCGGGCTGGGCCGTGGTGGCGGCACGGGCCGCTTCCACCAGGGCCAGACGGCGCACCAGGTTCTCCACAGCCAGACCGTTGTTCTGGATCACCGCACGCTGGGAGCCGACGTTGTCCGGCACGGTCGGCAAAAAGTCGGTGCGGGCCACGCTGGCCCAGCGTCCGGACACGGCCGCGTCAGCAAGGCCCGACTGGCTGCCGATGCTTTGCAGCACGCTCCAGAGATGCTGGCCCACGCTGGCCAGCGGCATGAGGTCATAGCCCGTGGCCGCGCCCAGCAGATCCGCCACAGTGGAGACATCGCCGTGCATGACGGCCTGCACCGTGCTCACGGCATCCACCATGAGGCTGTAGGTCTGGCTGACCGCCCATTCCGCCTGCCCGGCCAGACGCAGGGCACTGTCGAAACTGTCGCAGGCCAGCAGGCCCGCGGTCCCGGCCTCAAGACGGGCACGAAGGCCCTGGTTGACGCTGGCGGCCGGGCTGTGTGGTTCGGCATCGCGGCAGAAAAAGAGCTGGAAGACGGCCATGCCGCCATCCTGGGCGCTGTGCCGGACCTTGTAGGGGGCGGTCTGGCTGACCTGCACCTCGCCGTACCAGGGATGTACCAGCGTGCCCGGCCCTGGTTGTTGCAGGGCTGCTTCCAGCGCATCACGCCGGCTCATGTAATCACTGCCCAGCACAAAGGCCTGGACCGTGAATCGCCGCGGCGCGCCGCCCAGGTCCTCCACGTAGGGGGTCTCGCGCTGGGGGAATTCATGCGTCACCGTGCGGCGGCCGCCCTCGCTTTCATCGGCTGTGACCCCGAAGGACACGCCCCGGAAGCTGGCGGCCCGAAGCTGCATCTTCCACATATCCATCAGATGGCTCCTGCGTTGAGGACTCCGGCCTCGGCCACATCGCCGCGCACATCCAGGCCGCGGCCCTGGCCATCGCCTTCCAGGCGCATGCCCTCGGGGGCGATGATGCGCACCGTGTTCTCCTGCCGGATGACCTGCTCGCTGCGGCTGGAACGCAGCAGCTCCCGTGCGCCGGGCGTCATGTTGAGAGGGTCCGCCATGGGGAAGGCTGCTGTGCCGCCGTCAGTCCCGGCGGCTCCCGGTGCGCTGTCGTCCCGGAAAATGCCGGTAAGGGCATCAACCCCCTTGCCCAGCCAGCCCGTGAGCTTCTGCCAGCCCTGCTGGACGCCCTGCAGCAGGCTGTCGATCCACTGGCCGCCAATGCTGTAGAGATCAATGCCCGTGAGGGTGGCCACCAGCTCGTTGAGGCCGTCCATAACCCAGCGGGCCGGATTGAAGTTGAGCAGCCAGCGGAACACACCCCATAGCCAGCCTTCCTCAAAGGCGGCCTTGACCTCTGCGCAAAGGTTCCAGAAGTAGCCGGCAATGCCGTCCCAGTTCTTGTAGATGGCGTAGGCGGCCCCGGCGATGGCAGCCACAGCGCCCAGAAACCAGCCCACGGGCGTAGCCAGCAGCGCCATGCCCAGCTGCCCCACAGCAGCCACAAGCGCCCCCAGCGCCAGGGCCAGCCTGCCGCCCAGCAGGGCGGCCAGCATGGTCAGCACATTGCCCCAGCCGCCGCACAGATCCGCCACGTATTGAAGCGCACTGCCCAGGCGGCCAAGCGCGGCAAAAAAGCGCTCCACCGAGGCCCAGACCGCATCCAGATCAAGCTGCCGTACCCAGGCTTCAAAGCCTGCGCCCATGATGTCGCGCTGCACCTGCAGCCAGCTCTGGAACTTGTCCAGCAGGGAGGTGAGGGCCGGCAGAAAGGTTTTGCCCAGCGTGAGGCCCATGCCGCGAAAGGTGGCGGACACACGCGCCAGGGAAAAATTGAAGCGCTTGCCGGCGGCAACGTCATCCTCGGAAAGCACCAGACCCAGCGCGCGGGCTTCCTGCCGCATGGCCAGCAGGCCAGCGCGGCCGTTTTGCAGCAGGTCCAGCAGGCGGGCGCCTTCTTCGCCGCCAAGCTGGTTCATGATGCCCGCGGCCTTGCCCATTTCGCCGGCATCGCGCATCTGCTTGACGCGGTCGGCCAGCTCCAGCAGGAGGGTATCGGCGTTTTTCAGCTCGCCCCTGGCATTCCTGGCGCTGATGCCCATGAGCTTGAGCATCTCCATGTCGCCTTCCTCGCCATTGGCGGCATTGACGGCCCGTTCCTGCAGGGTGAGCATGAGGCTGGCCAGCTCGTCAGCCTCCACCCCGGCCAGCCTGGCGGCGCCGGCGTATTCCTGCCAGTTGGTGGTGCCCAGACCCACCATGCTGGCAAATTTGCCGGCCTCGGCGGCTGCCGTGGCGGCCTCGTGGCCCAGGGCCAGGGCACCGCCGCCGGCAGCGCCGAACAGCAGGGACAGGCGGCCGGCCAGAGCGCCCAGGCGCTCCAGCCCTGCCTGCCCTGTTTGCAGGACGCCCTGCAGCCTGTCCCGCACGGTGCCGATGCTGCCTGCCAGACGCTGCAGGCCCGTTACCCGGGCGAGGCGGCCCATGGCCTGCTGCGCCCTTTCGGCGCGCTCGCTCACGCCCTCCATGGCCTGCTCGATACGGCGGAAGGGCGCGGAGACGCGCTCCACAGCGTTGATAATGAGATCAAAGCGGCTCTGCCGGGCGGCCATCAGACTGTCCTCATGGTTTTACTCAGTTCCACGGTGTGTTCGACCCACCAGACCAGGTCACGTGCGGTCATGGCATCCAGCTCGGACGGCGGCCAGTGATAGAGCCAGGCCAGCTGGATGACCGCATCGGCCCAGTCTACTGGCCATCGCCCAAAAAACCTGCCACCACCTCGCCCACGCCGGCAAAGTCACTCATGGACATCTGCCCCAGCACGCTGGGGGGCACATTGACCAGGCGGGACACCAGCAGCAGGATGTCGTCAAAGGTCATGTTGCGAATTTTGATGCCCTTCATGTCGCGCACCTGCGGTTCACGGGTGAAGCGCAGCTCGGTGATGGTTTCGGTGCCGTGGGTCAGCGGCGTCTGCAGCCTGATGACAATGGGTTCCATGTGTTCCTCCTAATTGCTTTCCACGGCTTCGCGCCGCGATTCAAAACGCACGGCGATTTCGCCTTCGTCCGTGCTGCCGCTGCCCTCGGAGGCAAACCAGGCATTGGAGAGGGTGACCACCTTGCCGTTATTGAGTTCCAGCGTGACGGTCACATTGTCGGCCGTTACCAGAGCGGCCAGATCCAGCGCGTCACTGTCCGTGACGGCCCCCTCGATGAAGGCTACCTGCGGCGTTTCCTTGTAGCCGTGCACGCCGTCGGCGCCGATGATGGCGTCGCGCTTGGGTTTGCCCAGATTGTAGGTATAGGCGCCCTTGGCGTCGTACTGCTGGCCGTCCACCTTGACGTAGATGATGCCTGCCCGGCGATTGTTGGTACCGTTGCCCATGCTTCTCACCCCCCCTTAGACGATGTGCCGGATGAGCGTTCCGGCCACTTCAAACTGGTTGACCAGATCAGGCCGCAGCAGCCAGTCCAGCCGGTTCTCGTTCTTGGCATTGCGCTCGCAGAGCAGGGCGGCCTTGAACTGCTCGCTGCCTTCCACCAGGCCCATGGGCAGCCAGGCGTCCATGAAGCGGGCGATGGCCTCGGCCCGGCCCAGCTTGGGCGTCATGATGGGCTGGCTGGCGTCGTAGCGGGCGGCATCGGCATCCGAGGCCAGTTTGTGGCGCGGATATTTGGTCTTCAGGTAATTGTTCCAGTCGTAACGCAGGTAGGAGAGGGTCAGCGGGCTGTTGAGAGAGAGGAAAGCCTTGTCTTCGGCGCCCAGATCGTTGAGGCGATAGGTGGTGATGCACTTTTGCAGACGCACCGTGCCGTCCGGAGCCACATAGCGGGTGGAGACGCCCTCGTAGAGCGCCTGGTTCTTTTCGGGGAAGTCGGTCCAGCGGTCGGCCGGAGCCGGCGCCAGCACACCCGGCACCAGCAGGGTATTGAAGCCGCGGGCCGGGTCGTTGTTGCCGTAATAGGCGATGACGCCCGCCGTGGCGGCCGCATCCTCCCAGGGAGAGGTGGGGCTGCCCTCGGAAGCGAAGACGGTCAGGTGCTTGTCGTTGCGTTCGCCCGCAAAGGTGGTCACCTCGCCGAAGGTGCCGCGCCTGACCACGATGGCCTGCCCGTCGATCTGGCGCAGAGGCCCCCAGCGGTCCGCCAGCTCATCGCGCAGGGCGGCAAGGCTGGCACTGTCCGTCCACGGCCAGGCGATGACGTGGTACTGGTCGTTGGCCATGGCTGCGATGACTGGCGCCGGATCAGGATTGCCCGCGCCGCCGCTCATCTGGGTGAAGCTGAAGGTCAGGCCGCCGGGCTTGTCCTCATCGTAGTACGAGATGCGCAGGTCGATATCGTTGCCGCACTCGCCCTTGTGCCGGGCGGTCAGGCTGACCTCGCCACCACTGAAGGTGGCCGTCACGGGCAGGCTGGCGTCGGCATTGATGGCGTTGGTCAGGTTTTCGGCCACGGCAGAGGCCTCGGCTGCCAGGGGCGCGGCGGCACGCACCAGCGTGCCGTTGATATAGAGGCAGAGCGGTGCGGCGTTGACGCAGGTACCGCTGATGGTCAGGGCACCCTTGGCGGCCGTGCCTTCCTCGGCATCCTTGACGCCGATGGCCAGCATCTTGGTGATGCTGTTGGCATTGAGGTAGGCGGCGCACATGGCGGCCAGCTGGCTGCCCTCACCAAAGAGGGTGGCGGCCTGGGCGGCGCTCATGGGGCGCTGTACGCTGCCGGCCTCGGCCGTGCCGCTGTCGAGCATCTGCCCCACCATGAGCACGGTGTAGGGCATGATGGCCGGATCATCGGACGCACCGGAGCCGTCGAACTCGGCATAGGCAAAGGGTACGCGGACGGTATCGGGCAGGACATTGAAGGCGATGGACATTTAGACCTCCTTGCCAGCGGGCTTGGGCTGCACGTCGCCGTCCTTGAGACGGCGCAGCCAGAACGCGGAACGGGGGACCAGCGCGCCCTCGGGCGGCAGGTACTGGCCGGACTGCGGATCAGCGATGCGCAGGGGGCGGCCATGGCGCACGGCGGGCACGACAAGCATGGTGGTGGGGTGGGGCATCAGTTTTCCTCCGGGGCAAAGGTTACCTGTGAGATCATGTCCACCTGGTCATCACCGGGGTGGACGTACCAGTCCGTATGGGCCAGCAGAAAATCGGCCAGCTCCGGCGGCACGACGGGCCAGCGGTATTCCAGATCAATGCTCAGGGTGGCCACGCCGTACTCGCGGGCACCGTCAGTCACGATGCCCAGCTCGGTGCCGGTGTGGGTGATGGAGAGCAGGGTATCCGCCGGATGCGTGCCGCAAACCAGCGGCAGAGGTTCGGGCAGGCCGGCGTCCACAATGGCGCCCATGGCCCGGCCGATGGCGTCCAGACGCAGCACGGCCCGCTCTGTCTGGAGGCAGAGGGCGTCCAGCGTATCGTCCACGGCCTCCAGCTCCCCGCCCAGCAGCTCCACGGCCAGGGAGATGACCCGTTCCTTCGGTTCGGGGCGCGTATCAGACTCCACGCGCTGTTCGCTGACGGTATAGACACCGGCTGCCGGTAGCTCGCTGCGAAACCAGTGTTCCATGCGGTTGGGCCAGACACGGCCATTGACAAGAGCGGCCAGCCCGTCATGCTCGCGCATGACCTGACAGACGGCCCGGCGGATGAGCGTGCGGGGATGGACGCCGCCCCAGGCGAACAGAATTTCAGACATGGGCGGCCTCCAGCAGGCGGCATTCCAGCAGGCCGTAGCCGTCGTCCTGCGGATTCAGGACGCGGTAGGTACGGCCGCGCACGATGACGCGATCCCGGGTGGAGAGGGGGCGCCCCAGCGCCGCCTGCACATCGCGCAGAGGCACGTGCAGGGTGGGAGCCACGCTGACCACCGGCGCACTGGCCACGCCGGAGAGGGGTTCTGCTTCCGGAGTGGCGAACATGGCCCGCAGCTCGTGGGTGCCGCCGTCCTCGGCCACCAGAGTCACGGTGATCCCGGCACCCAGAGGGGCCTGGAAGACCAGCGCCGTGTCGCGGGCCAGCGCCTGTTCGAACTCTGTAAGTTGGTGCGTATCAGTCATAGTATGTTTTCGCTTGTCGCTGCACGTGATGGCGCAGGCGTTTGAGCATCCACGTATTCTCTTCGCGGGCGAGCATCTCTTCCTTTTCCGGGGAGTGGAAAAAGGCCATGAAGCTGGGGCCGTATAAGACTAGCGGCTTTTTCCGATCTTCCACACGAGCCATCACATGCCCCTTGGCTATCCAGACAGCGGCCCGCCCCTTGCCCGTGGCCATGATTTTCTTGTCGCCACCGGGCCGGATACGACGGGCGCGGTGCGCCTTGAGCACCTTGACCGAGACGTAGGTCTTTCCCTGCCGGGCACCGAATTGCGACAAGGGCAAGGACTGCCGGTAACGAAAACTCAGGCTGCCTTTGATATTCCAACCGCGCTGGCGGGCCTTGTAGAGGCGCATGGCCGCATCGATATCGGCTTTTTTGACATAATAGGTGGCGCGTATCTCCCGGGAGAGATAGGTACGCATATGCCTGAGCGTGTCATTGGTGGCATTAACCACTGCCCAGCGAAGTCTGGACTCCGAAATGATGCTATCCACCTCATCCCAGATGTCAGACAGCCAGTCCTCCCAGTCACCATCTATGCTGCAGATGTCAGGCACGGATATCTTCCTCCCCGCAGTGCAGGCTCCGCGCCTTTTCCAGCACGGACACACGCACGTTCAAATCCTCAAGACTATCGTAAAACTCCTTATGCGCCGCATCGTTGCGGGCACGGTCGGCAAAGCGTTCCGGGCAGACACGCTGCTGCTTGAGCACTTCCTTGAGCATCTCGTAGATGGCCTTCAGGATAAAACCAGTGAGCAGCAGAAGCACGGCGCAGGCGCCGTTGAGCACATCTCTCACGATCATGTCGTACATGCTCACACCCCCAGCGCCAGCAGACCCAGAAAGCGCAGCAGGGGATCAAGCAGCATGCCGGCCACCCGTGCGGGCCTTTCCGGAAAGATGATGCTCAGGCCCAGATCCACAAAGGCCAGGACGGCAAAGGCCAGAACCGCCATGAGCACTGCCCGGAGCATTTTTCGGGGCAGGGAAGGGCGGCCGCCATGCAGGGGGCGGTCCGACCAGTGGCCGTTCGTGCCCGGAAACATGCCGGTATGCTGCTGCCGGGCAAAGCCGGGCAGCTGATCGTCAGGGTCTGGCCTGATCATGGTGTACTCCCTGTTGCAGGCGCTCCAGCCAGACCCGCAGCGCCCTGTTGCGGGCGCGGCAGCGTTCAAAGGCGGATTCTACCTGCAGAACGTAGGTCACATAGGAGCGTCCGGCGTCATCGGTTCTGCCTGTGGCAATGGCGGGCAGCACCTCGCGCGATATGGCCGGGGGCGGACAGTCCGCCAGCAGTTCAGGGGGCGGGCTGACCACCTCTATCCGCCTCGATGCTGTCGAACAGGCGGTCATAAGCGTCAAAACGCTCAGCAGAAGGCAGACGGTCAGCTGCCTGCAGGCTTTTTTCACGGGATTTCTCCTTGTCCATGGCCTGCTGCCGGGCCTCTTCCAGGCTGGTCAGGGCCTTTTCCGTGGCCTCGTTGCGGGCCTGGCTGACGCGCAGACTGTGCTGCAGCTCTTCCGCCTCATGCAGGCTTTTGCCCAGATAGACGGCAGAGGCACCTGCCCCCAGCAGCAGGGCCAGCGCAAGAAGCAGGGTGACGAGGTTCATGCCACGGTGCCCCAGAGGATGCCCAGCGCCATGCCCAGGCAGCGGGCCGCCCGGCGGTCCCAGCCCAGGCCGTACTTGCCGTAGCTGCCGCGCGTGCCGTAGTAGCGTAGGCGCTGGGCGCTCAGCTCCACCAGCAGGGCAGCACCGTCAGCGGCATGCACCGCCTCCAGCGTGGCCGGGCCGATGATGCCGTCCACCGTGACGGAGCTGCCCAGCGCGCACAGGCTCCGCTGCAGGAGCTTAGGAGCAATGCCGGGGCCGGGGTTGAAAACCATGTCTGCGTACAAAAAGGCCAGCGGGCCGGGCAGGCTGGCGCAGCCGTAGCGCCGCCAGTAGCCTTCTTCATAGAGCGTGCGGGCATCCTCGCCGGTGAGCAGCTTGACGTCCGTGGCATCGATACGGCCGTTGCCGTCCTTGTCCGGCAGGATGTTTCGGTTGTAGTTGAGGGCAAAACCGTACTTGGTCGGCCCGCCGGGATCATCGGGGTCATCGGTGTAGGTGTCGTTGCCTTCCGCTCCCATGGAGAAGCGAAAGGACAGGTCCAGAAGGCGTTTGTCATCCATGGCGGATTCCTCGTGGGGCCGCGTGTTGCGCAGGGGCGCAGAGCACGCGGCCATTGCAGGAAGGGAGCAGGGCTTAGCTGCCCTGTTCGCTGGCCGCAGCAGCGGCCCCGGCAGCGCCACAGCCAAAATTGATGCGGCAGAGCACCGTGGGGTCATTGGCCGGCGCATCGGCCCAGGCTGTGCCCACGAACTGCGTGCCAGCGGTCACGGTGAGGGTCTTGTCTTCGGCCAGATAGAGAGGGGCGCCCTGTTTGGGGGTTTCGCCGGCCTTCTTGGGCAGGGCGAACACGCCCTCCACCTCGCAGGCTCCTTCTTCATTGGCCGGAATATCGGTACTGGCCACGGCCACCATGCCGGTGAGCACGACCAGCTCGCCGCCCAGCACGGCCTTGGCGGGGGTGTGGTGGATGCAGCGGCCCATGGAATACGCATTTTGCATGATATCCTCCTTTACGCGGTGGCCTTGGCCAGCGTGATCCAGCGCAGGGCCTTGGCGCCCACGTCCATGCGGACCTTGGTCTCGAAGCCGTCGGTATCGAAATTGTCGCGGCTCTCGATGTAGGGAGCCTGCACGCCGCCCAGGAAGAAGACCTTGACGGTGCTGCGGGCCGCGGCCAGATACCACGTGGTGGCCCCGGCCATATCCAGACGGCGGTCATAGATGCGCCGGAAGAAGTCGCCGCCGTAGGGGTTGTAGACCAGCGGCTGCGCCTGCGTGCCCACCACCGGCCCGGCGTTGATCTGGGTATTGAAGAAGGACTCGCAGGCAGTCTTGAGGCCGATGGGCGCCAGGAAGAAGCGGGGCTGGATGGTGACCACCCTGCCGAAGCTGTCCTGCTGCAGCTCCATGCCGGTGACCACCGCGCCCAGATTCTCCACCGTGGGCGTACCGCCCTTGCCGGTGAACAGATTGAGGTGCGCGGCATCGAACAGGGGCTTGCCGTCGCCCATCGTGAGGCTGGCATCCGTCAGGGCCGTATAGGCCACATCGCCCACCAGCGCGGCGCAGGCCTCGCCGTACATGCGCGGCATGTCGGTGAGGGCGCCCAGATCGTCATTGATGATGGCCTGACGGGAGATCACCAGCTTGCGGCCGAAGGTCTCCACGCGGTATTCCTCGGCATTTTCGGCCAGGCGGCCGTCGGTATATTCGCCGTATTCGGGAATCTTTCTGAGGGTCACGTCACCTTCCAGGCCCAGGGCCTTGCCTGCCTTGAAGTCCGTGGCCGTGCCGGTCTCGCACCAGTCGCGCCAGGTTTCCGGGGCCTGCTCGTAGGCTTCCATGAGCGTGCGCCGGCTGGTCTCCACCAGCAGCTGGGGCATGTCTGTGGTGGTCAGGGCACGGCCCACGATGGTGCGAATGTCGCCACTGGTGCGCTGGCCGGAGCGCAGCAGCAGCTCGCGGGCAATCTCGCGCAGGGTCAGGCCCTGCAGCTCTTCTGCGCCGGGCGCGGGCTTGTCCAGCCTGGCGCCGCAGCGCAGCAGCAGGCTGTCCTGCACGGCGGCCCGGAAGGTTTCCTTTTCCGTGCGGCCCACGCTCACGGCCTGATAGCCGGGGCCGAAATGCTGGCGCTGTGCCACCATGTCCTCCACCTGTTTGCGGGCACGGCCAAGGCTCATGCCCGAAGAAACGAGCTTGTCTTCCTGATCCGGGGAAAGCTGGAAGCTGCGGGCCAGCTCGCGGATGCCCCGGATGCGCTGACGCTCCAGCTGCTGGCCGAAGCGCTGGCGCTGACCCGGCGTAAGGCCGGCCATGACCCTGGCCAGCACGGCGCTGCGGCAGGCGGGGGCATCGTCTTTGCCTTCGCGCTGTTCCCCTTCCTGCGGGCTGTCTTCGCGGCCAGCCTGTTCGGCCTCGGCTTCATCCAGCAGGGCGCCCAGGTCTTCCACCAGCTGTTCCAGCTCGGCATCGTCGAGCTGTTCCGGTTCCACGCTGACGCCGGCCTCATCGGTGACAGTGGCCTGCCGCGGGTCTTCCTGTGGCGTTTGCGGCTGCTCTTCGGGGTCTTCGCGCAGGCCCAGCAGGCGGCGCAGCCTGGTCAGCAGACTGCGGGCCTCGTGCTGCCCGTCTTCATGTCTGGACATGGTTTTCTCCTTTTTGCCCTTGCGGGCCGGTTGGGGGTTGCGTATGGCGGAACGAATCTTGGCAAAGCTGTCCGCGCCGATGGGCACGCAGGACAGTTCCAGCAGGCGCCACTGCGTGGCCACGCGCAGCGGGCCATCGTAGGACGCGCCTTCGATGACGGCGGTTTCTCCCGCCCGGATGCGCTGGCAGGTAATGACCTCGTAGCCGATGGACACATCGGTAAGGTGGCCTTCCGCCACCTTGCGGAACGGGGCCTCGCCATCCGGCGTGGCCGAAAAGACGGCCCGGCCCACCAGCTGCGGCCCCTGCGGCCCGTCTTCCACGCGCATGTCCATGAAGCTGCCCACAATGTCCCCGGCATGCTCGCGGCTGTGGCAGTCCAGCAGGGGCACGCGCCCGGAATCGGGCAGCTGGCAGCCGCTCATGAGCAGGACCTCGCGGACGGGCTGCCATTCCTCAAAATCAAAAACTTTGGCCGGTACCTGGGTGGAGGCCACCACCTCCACGGAGCGGGCGGCTTCATCCAGTGTCAGGGGGCGTCCAGCGCCCAGCGGGGTGGCACGGGTCACAAAGGACATGGGAATCTCCTTATTTTGGGGCGGTTCCGGCGCTTTCGCTGGCGCCCAGTCTGGCGGGATTGCTGGCCAGCCCGGTACTCACGGCGCCGGTGGTGGCATCGATGCCGTGCGCAGCGCAGAGGCGCGCCCAGGAGGCCCGCTGTTCCACCACCTCTTCGGGATCGCGGCCCTCGCCCAGGATGACCATCTGCGGCGAGAGGATGCCCGCATTGATGCTGTCGATCTGGGCCTTGCCGTCGCGCAGGGGGTCCACGCTGGGCATGCCGGCCGGTATCCACATGGCCCGCTGATACCGGTGTTTGTTTTGCCAGTAGCCGGGCAGGTAGTCCTGGGTGAGGGCCTCGTAGTCCAGCCAGCGCCGGAACACGGGGCGGATGAAATGCTGTTCGGCCCGGAACTGATGGGGCACCAGGAACATGGCAAAGTCGTTGCGGCTGGCCTTGCTGGTGGAATAGTTGATGGACGTGTAGTCGCCGGAGAGTATCTCGTAGGGCAGGTCAAGGCAGATGGCGACCATGCGCAGGGTGTGGCGCACAAAGCGGTCAAAGCTGTCGCCCGGGCGCTGCGAGGGCGGCGCAAAGGACACGTCCTCGTTATTGTTCAGGTATTCGATGGTGAGGTCTTCGAGGTTTTCCACCTCGTCACGCAGGCAGGCGGCAGGATTACCCAGACCGCGCGTGAGCTGGGAGAAGCTGGGGTCCTGCGAGCGCACGAAGCCCAGCCACTTGGCGGCCATCTTGGCCGCGCCCAGCTCGGCCGTGGTGTAATCGCCCATGTCGCGGGCCATGAGGATGGCCGGGGCAAAGGGCGTGACGCCGCGCAGCTGCCCGGGACGCAGGGTCTGGAAGCCGTGCAGCACGTTGCAGGCCGGTTCGCGCCAGGTGCGCAGCTGGCGCTCCCAGCCGAAGACGGTCTGGAAGTGATAGGCCAGCGGTTCGCCGGTCCAGATGTCGTATTCGATGCCCTGCCAGATGTCGCTGTCCGGCTCCTGGCCCTGGATGCGCCAGCTGGAGAGGTTTTCCGGCTCGTGCATCTGCAGGGCCAGCAGGCCGCGCCGCCGGTCACGGGGGCGGGCAAAGCGCAGGATGTATTCCCCGCACTCGCATTCCTGCCGCTTGGCCAGCTGCTGCAATTCGTAGAAGTGCAGGCGGCCCGTCACATCGGCCTGTTCCATCCAGGCACGGAAGCGATCCTCGATGCGCTTGCGGGCGGGCATGTCCGGCGTGCCGTCGGGCAGGGTAGCCAGGGACTGAAAGCGGGAGCCGCTGCCCACGGTGAAGGCCACCAGCGCGTTGACGGCGCGGGCAAAGGGCGGAAAGTTGCGCACCAGATCACGCACACGGGCGCGCATGTGGGCACTGTCCATGCCCAGGATCTGATTGAAATCCGCATTGGCGGGTACCCAGTTGCCGGTGCCGCGCGGGCTGGAGGCGCCGTCATAGCCTGCGGCGCGCACCTGGCCGGATGCGGGGCGCCCCGCCCGCCGCAGGCGGGAAGGGCCACCCCGACGGGAGGCGCGACCAGCAGGGAGAGGTGCGGGCCACATCAGCCGCGCCCCCCGTTGCGTGCCAGCCTGCGGGCACGGTAGGTCGGCACGCCATCCTCAAGCGCCGCCTGCTTTTCGACCCAGTCCAGAAGCTGGCGGAACTCGGTAAGGCTGCGGTAGGAGAAGCTGCGGCCGCCAATGCTGTAGCTGCCGAACTGACGGAATGCGGGAGACTGCAGGTCTTGCCGCATTGTTTCGTAAAGTGTTCTCCAATACCCGGCCATGAAAATGCTCCATGCGAAAAACTTTCATTCTTTCGCATGGAGCTAGCACAATTATGAGAAAAATGTAAACACTTTCCGATTTTGTCCGGTTTTGTCTGGTTTTGTCCGGTTTTGTCCGGTTTTTCCCCGCTTAGGGTTGGGGCGCAACGATCCGGGTGTTTTTTGCTGCCTGCTGCTCCTGCCCGGAAGGCTCTGCCACATCCGCCTGCTGGCGCTGCTCAAGGGGGCTAGGCATGGGGGCCTTGACAGTATGTATCCAAGTAGATACATTTTCTTCATGAACATCCTTAAGTTTTCCCCGGAATTCGGCCAATGGCTGTCAGCCCTGCGAGATGTCCGGGGCAAGGTGAAGATTCTTGCCCGGCTGGAACGCGCGGAGCAGGGAAACTTTGGCGATGTGAAACCGCTCGGTGAGGGGCTGTGCGAAATGCGGGTGCATTATGGCCCGGGATACCGCATCTACTACACCCAGCGGGGGGAGATTGTGTACCTGCTGCTGGTTGGCGGCGACAAGTCCAGCCAGGCACGGGACATTGCCCGGGCAAGGGCCATGATGGAGGACGACTGATGGACGAAAGCAGGTTCCGCGTTTTTGATGCCGCCGAATTTCTGGACAGCGAAGAGGCCATTGCGGCCTATGTTTCTGATGCCATGCAGGATGCCGACCCTGACCGCCTGCTTACCGCGCTGGCCACGGTGGCCAGGGCGCGCGGCATGTCTCGTCTGGCTGAAGCCACCGGCCTGGGCCGGGAAAGCCTGTACAAGGCCCTGCGGCCAGGGGCCAAGCCGCGCTTTGACACCATCCTGCGCATCATGAAGGGACTGAATATCCACCTGCAGGCCACGGTCACGTCCTAGGCGCCGAATACGCCCCAATTCCGACTTTCACGGGCGGGAGCTGAGCCTCTCGCCCTTTTTTTGCGATCCTCAGCGGGGCAGCCTGTCAGAACGCACGAACGGCACAGGGGCGGACGAGACCAGGTGAGCACGCTGCCACTCCCGCAGGCGGGCTTCGTCGGCACACCAGCGGCCGCCGATCTTGCCTGCGGGCAGGCCATACTGTGCCACGTAGCGCAGCACGCTTTTTTCCGAGCAGTGCAGGGCGGCCGCGATCTCGCGCAGGCCGTAGAGCATGCGCCCATGTTCCACACGCATGGCGGATGCGCCGGAGATGTCGCCGTCTGTTGTGGTAAAGGCCATTCTGTCGTCCTCCCTGGGCTTACCATCTGTGCGCCGCGGCTTCGGGCTGCGGGCGCTTGCGTTGCTGGGGACGCTGGCCGGCGGTCTGCATCCGTGTCTGCATCCGGGCCTGCGCCTGCTGTTGCAGGATGTAGTGCGGCAGGCTGGGCGTCCAGGAGGCGTCAGCCGTTGCGGCCGACAGCATGAGGCAGTCCAGCAGGTGGTTGTCCTTGTGTTCCCGCACCCAGACGAGGTTGCCGTTTTTGCGCACCAGCCGCTCGGCGCAGAGCTGCGAGGCCAGCGTTTCGTCGGCTTCGGCATGCAAGCGCAGGGGCTGGCGGCTGTCGGCATTGAGCAGGCGGCCCATGTCCGTGGTCTTGAAGGCGCCGCTGTCGATGAGATAGAGGCGCAGGCCGCCGGGGATGGGCCGGCCGTTGTGCGGCATGCGCTCGCGGATGACCCAGCGCACCGGCGCGGCCTGCGGGCGACTGGCGCCCTTGCAGGCATGCACCACGCCGCCGCCATTGGCGCGCACCCAGATGTAGACCTCTTCGGTGCGGGTATAGACGCCCTCGGTCTCGGTGCCGCCGGAGTCGATGCCGGCCCGCCAGATGGGCATGCGCTCGCCGGCATCCGTGCCGTCCGGCCCCTGCACGGGATACCACGTGTCAAAGACCAGGGCGGCCACCTCGTCCCAGCTGCTCAGGAAGCCGTAGTCGATGACGTAGCTGGCCAGGCTCGGCATCCAGGCGCGCACCAGGTACCAGAAGCCGCGCTTCTGTACGTCGATGCCGCAGGTCAGGGCCACGGCCCCGTGGGGTACGGTGCGCGGGGGCAGGTGCGGATCGCGCCGCGCCAGCACGTGCTCCACGTCGGTCTGCAACTCCACCGGTGACCAGGGCAGGCCCAGGTCGTCGTTGTAATACTGGCGCTGCACGGACGCATCATCACTTGCCTGGGCAATGGCCCGCCGGGCCGCCAGATCGGAGAGGCTCACAAAGCGCGACAGGATCGCCGGCATGTGAAAGCCCAGGCTGCGGGCGTCGCGTACCTCCGGGGCCGGCTCAAAGGCCGCGCCCGTCCAGACATAGGGCCGCCAGCGGCCGGCGGCCACGGCCAGATCGCGGGAGTGGTCGCTCCACAGGTACTGGCAGTGCGGGCAGCGGTAGCGGGCCAGCTTGCGGGAGCGGATGAGGCGCGTGTCCGTCTCGCCGCCGGGCACCACGATGTGCCCCACGTCCATGAGCTGGACATGGCGGCAGGCAGGGCAGGTTACCTCGTAGCACATGAGCTGGTCCACCTGCTCGGTGATGCCCCGCCAGATGGACGAGCTTTCGTCGCCCTTGGGCTGGCAGGCCCGGATGATCTTGGCGAAGTCGCCATAGGAGCGGGTGCGGCCCTTGAAGTCCTGTAGGGGAGAGGACTCGCCGCTGCCGCTGTAGAGGTCTTCTTCGTCCACGATGAGGTCCTGCACGGTGATGGAGGCGCGCTGGCTGGGGGATTCGGCCGTGGCCAGCTCGATGCTGGTGCCATCCCTGAGCAGGATGTTCTCGCGCCGGTACTTGCCCACCATGCGGCGCAGCAGGGGGCTGCCCTGGAGCATGGGGCGCAGCTTCTTTTCCACCACGCGGTCGCGGGACTCGCGGGTGGGCATGGTCAGCATCTTGATGCCCGGCCGGTAGTCCATGGCCCAGCCCAGACAGGCGTAGAGCAGCAGGGTCTTGCCTACCTGCAGGGAGCCGCAGACCACCACCTCGCGCACGCGCGGATCGCCAAAGGCATCCATGGGGCCGGCCAGAAAGGGCGAGACATCCAGCCGCAGCGGGCTGCCGCGGTAGATGCCGTCCTGCACGATGAGGTAGCGGCTGGCCCATTGCGAGACGCTCAGCCGCTCGCGCCGGGCAAAGATGCGCCGTTCGGCCTCGCAGAAGCGGATATTCACGCGTCCTCCCCCTCGGGCGGCAGGGAATCGCCGCTGTCGCCATCGTCCAGCAGGAATTCCCGCTCGCCCGACCAGGCATCCATCCAGATCTCCGTGGTCTCCAGCCACCACTGCACCAGCTCGCGCAGCTTCGCCTCCTCGCCGCCCACCAGATGGATCATGGCGGCACCGTGCAGGTGGATGAAGTTGCGCACCTCGTTTCTGAAGAACAGGGCGCGGGCGCCCAGGTCGCGCTCGTGCTCGGCGCGAGGCATGAGCAGGCCCTGCTCCTTTTCCAGTTTAAGGCGGGCGCGCTCGGCCTGGTATTTCTTGAGTTCCGCGTCCGCCGACAGGCGGCTGGTGGTGGCATCGGCCAGCTGACGGTCGGCCACCTGCCCGGCGGGCGTAAGATTGGCGCTGGCATAGCCCAGCAGAGCGGCTTCATCGAACCAGCCTTCTGGCGTACGGGGCACCTTGCGGGCCTTCACGTCCCGGTTGAACTGGCTCTTGCTGCACTTGTAGCCCGCGTCCTTGAGGTAGGCCACGGCATCCAGCTGGGTCTTGTAGCTGCGGGTGGTACTCTGCCCCTGACGCCGGGCCAGCTCGCTTTCCAGCGCCTGCCGGGCACGATTGAAGCCGCCCACATTTTCCGGCGTGGGGTTTTCCTTCATGCGTTTCTTGGCCTCTTCCTTGGCTCGCAGGAGAAAGGGCAGGTCTGTCTCGGCAGACTGCCGGGCCAGACGCAGCAATTCGTCATCAGCAGGCATGGGGCACTCCCCGGACAAGGCCCACCTCGGCAAAAGGCTGCACGCCGTTTTCCAGCAGGGCTTCGCGGCCCGTGGCATCTTCCCAGCGCCGGATGATCACGTCGACAAAGCGGGGGTCCAGCTCCATGGTGCGGCAGATGCGGCCCTGACGTTCGCAGGCCATGAGCGTGGAGCCAGAGCCGCCAAAGGGGTCCAGCACCACGTCGCCGCGCTTGCTGCTGTTGGCCAGCATGCGCTCGATGAGGGCCACCGGCTTCATGGTGGGGTGGTCGGCATTGCGCTGGGGCTTGGCCTCGCAGAAGACGGAGCCGGACAGCACCTCCACCCGCACATCCCTGCCGCTGATGCGCACGATGCGCTCGCCGTCCATGATGTGCCAGCAGGGTTCCTCGCCCGCCTCGCGCACCGCGGCCGGAAAGGCGTCCTGCACGGTGGTCTGCTTGCGGTCACCGTACCAGGCATGGGGCGCGCCCGGACGCCAGCCGTAGAGGATAGGCTCGTGCTGCCAGTGATAGTCGGCGCGGGAGAGTACCCCCGTGTTCTTGCGCCAGATGAGGCAGCTGGCCAGCTTGAGACCGGCCTGCAGGTACGCCTGCCGAAAGGCCACACCCAGCTGGCCGGCATCGGCATGCGCCACGTAGACAGCGCCGCCCTTGCGCACGACGGCGGCGATCCGCCGGAAGACACGCTGCAGAAAGGCGGCAAAGGCCTGGTCGCTCATGGCGTCATTCTTGATCGTGCCGGCCTTGCCCTCGTAACCCACGTTGTAGGGCGGGTCTGTCCAGACCATGTCGGCTTCCGTGCCCTGCATGAGGGCCGCGTAGGCTTCCGGCAGGGTGGCATCCCCGCAGAGCAGGCGATGCCCGCCCAGCAGCCAGACATCACCAGGACGGCTGACAGGCTGCACGGGCGGCTCCGGAGCGGCATCCAGGGCGTCCTCGGCATCCAGGGCCAGTGCCCCCAGGAAACGGTCCAGCTCGCGCGGCTCGAAGCCCGTGAGGGTCAGGTCAACGTGCAGGGCCTGTAATTCTGCCAGCTCATGGGACAGAGCCGCCTCGTTCCACGTCGCCCACGTGGCCGAACGATTGACCAGCAGCCGAAAGGCGCGCACCTGCCCGTCGTCCAGATCATCCACCAGCAGCACGGGCACGCTGTCCAGAGCCATCTGCCGCGCCGCCTTGAGGCGCAGGTGCCCGTCCACCACCTCTCCGTCGGCCCGTACCAGCAAGGGCACGCGGAATCCGTAGTGCTGTATGGCCGCCACCATGCGCTCCACGCAGGCATCGTTGCTGCGCAGGGGGCGCTCGCAGGCGTGCAGACGCTCCAGCGGCCAGTATTCCAGATTCATGTGTCTCATGTCGTCTCCTTCAGCCTCTGCCATGCCGGCGGGCTTTCAGTATGTCCACTCACCGTAGAGCGCGCCGCGTACCCATTCTCCGTGGCGCCTGAGCCAGCCCATAAGCCGGGGCAGATCCTCGTCCGGCCAGTGCTCATGCCCGGTAAGGCGAAAATCGCCATCAGGCGTCGGGATGGCCCGCAGGCCGGCCCGGGCCAGCACCTCAAGGCTGTCCAGCGGGCCGATGGGGTGGGTGAGATACCGTGCCCCGCCCCGCCGGCGAGGGGGCGCCGGCGCTTCCATGCGCTGCCGGCTCTGGGGCGGGAGCGGCGGCCGGGGACGGCTGTGCTCTTCCCCCGCGCCCTGGTTGTGGTTCTGTTCAGCGGGCATGGTCACACGGGCCTGCTCCGCATCCGGAAGAGGGTCGCACGAGGGCGCTGTTTTCGCGCACTGCGTGGCTGTACCGGCAAAAACAGGGGGCAGGCCGATGCGTAGCCAGTCCGCAATTTCCCAGCCCTCACGCACGGCGTCGCCGGGATCCTTGCCGCTGGGCACGGGCCAGCGCCGGGCCGTGCGGTAGGTCTGCGCCCAGAAGGGCATGCCCTTGGCGCCGGCCCGCTGGCCCTGGGCATCCGGCTGGTCAAAGTCCAGCGCCACGAGGATGCACAGCGCCCGGCGCAGAACGGCATGGGCCACGGCATCCGGACGGCCCAGGCTGGTGCCAGCCGCAAAGGCACCCACGTCCAGCCCGGCGGCCTCGGCAGCCGCGGCGCAGGCAATGGCGTCCAGCTCGGCCTCCACCACCACAAAGGCCCTGGCCTCGGGGCGCAGCAGCAAGGGCCGCATGCTGGAACCGGGCACCACCACGTACTTCATGTCTGCGCCGAAGCGGGCGCGCGCTTCCTCGTCCCTGCGGATGCGCAGGCGCAGCACCGCACCGTCTTCGCCCAGGGCGGGGATGACCAGGCCGGCCGGTATCCACAGGGACTTCTTGCGGCCGCGGGCGTTGGTCTCCGGCGGCAGGCCCCACGCCCCGCGGTCCCGGTGGTAGCCGTCCTTGCCGTTCTCGCCGGGCAGCCAGCCCAGGCGGTAGCGTTCCACCGCCGCCGGATCGATGCCGCGCATGGCCAGGCGCATGAACTGCACGTCGTCGCCCAGCAGGCGCTGGTGGGCGTAGTCCAGCAGTTTGGCGGCGTGCTCCTGCCAGGCGGGGCAGGGCAGCGGCATCTCGGATGGCGTCCACGCCCGGGCGCCTTCACGACGGGGCATGATGGACGTGGGCAGGGGCGCACGTTCCACGCCCAGACGCCGGCAGGCCTCGGCATAGCTCAGGCCTTCGAAGTCCCGCAGAAACTGGATGCAGTCCCCGCCCTTGCCGCACTGGCGGCAGTACCAGGTGCCGCCCTCCCCCTGGGCCGGCCAGAAGCGGAAGCGATCCCTGCCGCCGCAGGCGGGACAGGGGCAGGCATATTCGCCGCCATGCGTTCCGGCCACCTTGACGGCCTTCAGGCCGCGCTGTTGAACAAGCTGCGCTATCATCACCATCATCCTGCCATGAGCATGGCACCATCATGTATGCAATATTCTGCAATAACAGGTTTTTTTCAAAAAACAGGACGATGTGACCATTCTTCTGAAGAACTTTTTTTAAAAAAGCGCTTGCGCACATGCGAAAGAATTATGGAAAAAATGGTCACATCATCCTGCGGCAGAAGAATCCCCTTGTATTCCAAAGGGTTTCAGGCAGGACGGACAGAAAATGCCCTCCCGTATACTCCTGTCATGGTCCTGTTACTCGTCCAGCTCGTGCTGCATCTGGCTGGAAACGCTGATGCCATAGTAGTAATAGATGCCGCCCTTGCGCTCGCGCTGGAACTTCTCCAGCATCATCTTGCCAAAGGCTTTCTGCGAAACGGTCTTCTTGGAAGAGATGTTGACCTTGAACCACTCGCAGAAGGCATCGTACAGCTCGGAGGCCGGCGTGCGTATGTCGCTTTCCCCTGGCTGCTGCAGGACACAGCATTCCTCGATGAAGTCAGCCAGCATGTCCTCGTCCTTGCGATACTCGGCCGTGGCCTCGCGCACCTTGGCCGGCGGATCCAGGCCTACGCGCTGCCACTCAAGGCAGCCGCGCACCAGCCAGGCCGCAATGCCGGGCAGCTCCTGGAGCAGGCGATCCTTCAGACCCTTGTCCATGGGGCGCTCGTTCTCGTTCTGCGGTTTGCGATCCACAAAGGAGAGGGGGAAGTCCACCAGGAGCAGGCGCTCCCAGAAGGCAAAGTCGCTGGCCGGGGCGTGCGGCTTGTGGTTGGTCAGCAGGCAGAGCAGGTGTGACGGCTCGAAGCTGACATTGCGCTTGTCGTGCGGGTAACGGCCGGTGAGGGTCTCGCCGCCGCTGAACCACTTCACGCGGGCCGGGCTGAAACGCTGGCCCTCGTCGGTCTCGGAGGCAAAGGCGATGCGCAGGCCGCGCAGGGACATGATGTCCGGGCTGGGGCCGGCGGCGCTGCGGTTCTTGCCCTGGTCCAGCAGCATCTCGGACTGCACCGGCCCGGCCAGGCTGGCCGTGGCATTCTGGCCGCCCAGCACGGTCTGGATGACTTCGGTCATGATGCCCTTGCCGTTGCGCCCGCGCCCAAACAGCACCAGAAAGATGTGCTCGCGGGCCAGCCCCGTGCAGCCGTAGCCGAAGACGCGCTGCAGAAAGGCCGCCATCACGGGGTCATCGCCCATGATTTCGGTGACGAAGCGCTCCCAGTGGGGGCAGGGGGCGTCGATGCCCTGCCATTCCACCGGGCTGGACTTCACCAGCCAGTCCTCCGGGCGGCCAGGGTGCAGCTCGCCCGTGCGCAGATCCACCACGCCGTTGGCCATGGGCAACGCCCACGGGTCGCGGTCGATCTCGTTGCCGGCAATGGCCAGCGGCGATTCCAGATTGGTCTTGGCAAACTCAAGGCAGCGCTTGCGGCCCGGATCCGTCCGCAGCTTGGCCACGCGGGCCTTCATCTTGTCGGCCTTGGCCTTGAGGCGCGTCGCCGACTCTTTGTCGCCGTCATGCTCGGCGCTCTTGGCCAGGGAGGCAAAATGCCGGGCGGTTTCCTGATAGGCCAGGGCCACATGCTCCACATCCGCCCGGGCATGATGCCCCTTTTCAATGAGGTCCACGGACCAATGATGGCCAGACCAGTATATCCACTCGTCCGCCTGCCCCACATAGGCATGGCGTCCGCGGAAGAGATAGGCAAACAGCAGCCCGTCGCCCAGCTCGTTGGCATAAAGGCAGCGCTCCACAAAATCGTGCGTCGGCGAGGGCAGGGCGTTGCGGTCAGCCTTCTGCCCGCTGCTGGCGGGCTGCGCCTGCTGTTCTTCGGCAATACGGTTCTGAACCTGCTGCAGCATTTCTTGATCGGTCATCGGGTCACCTCGATGGAGTCACTAATGAAGAGGCGTGCGCTAAGACAGGAGGACGCCGGCACAGCAGCGCCGGAGAGTCTTCCCGGATTCCCGCGGAAAATTTCCAAAAAAATCCCGCGATTCTTGGGAGTCGAAAGCACCCGCGAGAGATGGGGGCCAGAAAGGACCCGGCAACGCTGCTGAACGCGGCTGCGCCGTAGGACCTTGCTGGAAGGATAGGAAGACTGGGGGAGAGGGGGGGGGATAGGCGCGCCCCTGTGGGGGCATGCGCCCGAGGAAGGTCGCGCCCGCATACTCCTGCGAGCACGGCTCTTGCAAGATCGGCAGAGGCTTTCTGCGGGCGCAAGGTGGCGGGCGCCCAGCTATATGCCGACCAAGATGAGGCAAGAAAAATTCTGCACCTGGGTGACAGGCGGGTGACAAAATCGCCCCGTAGGGAAGAATACAAAAAAGGGGACACGCGCCTGACGCACGTATCCCCTTGATTTCGTTCTGGTGCGCCCGACAGGAATCGAACCTGTGGCCTACAGCTTAGGAGGCTGTCGCTCTATCCAACTGAGCTACGAGCGCATCTTTTTTTTATATGCAAAAAGCATTTTTCTGTCAATATTTCATGCGAAGGAATGCTTATCGGGGGCCAATAACGCCAGTGCGCGGCACGCCGATGAGAACACTGGACAAAACACCCTGCACAGGCTTGTCAGCAGATGCCCGGTACCGTAGAATGCGGCACCTAACGACTGAACTTTTCTGGAAATAGCGATGAAAATATTTCTGACAGGCGGCAGCGGGCAGGCAGGGTACGAGCTGCGGCGCAGCCTTATGCTATACGGAGACGTCATGGCGCCCACACGGCAGGAGCTAGACCTTGCCGATGCTGCTGCCGTGAAAAGCTGGCTGGACCGCCACCGCCCGGACTGTCTGGTCAATGCCGCAGCCTATACTGCCGTGGACAAGGCAGAAGGGGATGCCGAGCAGGCCTTCCGCCTCAATGCCGTACTGCCCGCGCTACTGGCTGACTACGCGGCACGGCACGGAGCACGCCTGGTGCAGTATTCCACCGACTATGTCTATGATGGCAGCGGCCAGTCTCCCCGGGACGAAAGCGCTCCCATGGCGCCATGCAATGTCTATGGACAAAGCAAGATGGAAGGCGACATGGCCGTGATGCGCAGCGGCGCATCCTATCTCATCTTCAGGACCTCGTGGGTCTATGCCGCGCGCGGCCACAATTTTCTGCGCACCATGCTGCGCCTGGCCCAACAGCGCGACAGCCTGTCCGTGGTGGCGGATCAGATGGGGGCGCCCACCACGGCGCGTCTGCTGGCAGAGGTGACCAGTGTGGCCCTCACCCGTGCCCTGGCGTCCGGCACCTATCATGTGGCCTGCCGGGGAGAAACCAGCTGGCACGGCTTTGCCTGCCATATTCTGCAGGAGGCTGCCGCCATGGGCTGGCCCCTGCGGGCAACACCCGCATCCGTGCAGCCCATCACCACGGATGCCTACGGCGCACCGGCCCCCCGTCCCCGCAACTCCCGTCTTGCGGTGGATCGTATTGAAACGGCCCTGAATCTCCGCCTGCCCCACTGGACCACTGCCCTGACACTGACCCTGCAGGAACTGTACACCTGTGACGCACCGCAGGCCAAAAGAGAGACCGTATGCACAAAACCGTTCTGATCACCGGAGGCGCCGGCTTCATCGGCTCCTGCTATGTTTTGCAGGCTCGCCAGCGCGGGGAGCGCGTCATCAATCTTGACAAGCTGACCTACGCGGGCAATCTGGAAAATCTTGCCACACTGCATGACGATGCGGCCCACATTTTTGTGCATGGCGATATGGGCAATGCGGAACTGGTACGCTGGCTGCTGCGCCACTACCAGCCCGATGCCGTCCTCAATTTTGCGGCGGAAAGTCATGTGGACCGCTCCATTCTGGACCCGGAAGCCTTTGTGCGCACCAATGTGCTGGGCACGGCCTCGCTGCTGCGTGTGGTCACAACCTGGTGGCAATCTCTGCCCCCGCTACAGCAACAGGCATTTCGCTTTCTGCATGTGTCCACGGACGAGGTCTTCGGCACCCTCAGGGAAGACGATCCGGCCTTTCAGGAGACCACCCCCTACCGCCCCAACAGCCCGTACGCTGCCTCCAAGGCCGCCAGTGATCACCTGGTGCGGGCCTTTCACGAAACCTACGGTCTGCCGGTCCTGCTGACCAACTGTTCCAACAATTACGGGCCACGCCAGTTCCCGGAAAAGCTCATTCCGCTCATGCTGCTCCATGCCCTGGACGGCAGGCCGCTGCCCGTCTACGGCACGGGCCGCAATATTCGCGACTGGCTGCATGTGGAGGATCACTGCCTGGCCATCGCCCGTGTGCTGGAAGCCGGCAGACCGGGGCAGAGCTACAATATCGGCGGCAGATCAGAGCGGAGCAACCTGGATGTGGTGCGCCAGATATGCCAGATTCTGGATGACGTGCGTCCCAGGCGCAGCGGCAGCTATGCCGATCTCATCACCTTTGTTGCGGACAGACCGGGACACGATTTTCGCTATGCCATTGATTGCAGCAAGATAGAGGCAGAGCTGGGCTGGCGGCCACGCCACGACTTTGCCTCCGGCCTGCGGGAAACCATTGCCTGGTACCTGAATAATGCGGAATGGACGGAACACGTGCGCAGCGGAGCCTACCGGGAATGGATGCAGCGCAACTACGCTTCCCGCACGGAGGCAAAAGCATGAGCACGTGGAAAGGCATCCTGCTGGCAGGCGGATCGGGAACGCGCCTCTATCCCCTGACCCTGAGCGTCAGCAAACAGCTTCTGCCCATTTATGACAAGCCCATGATCTATTACCCGCTGGCCACGCTCATGATGGCGGGCATCCGGGACATCTGCCTCATCTCAACGCCGGAGCATCTGCCGCTGTACAGGGCACTGCTGCATGATGGCAGCCAGTGGGGGCTGCACCTCTCCTACGTGGTGCAACCGCGCCCCGAAGGACTGGCCCAGGCCTTTCTGCTGGCGGAACGGCATATCGAAGGCTGCCATACCTGTCTGGTGCTGGGCGACAATGTCTTCTTTGGCCACGGGCTGCCGGAACTGAGCCGAAAGGCCATGACCCGGGAGCAGGGGGCCACCATCTTCGGCTATCATGTCAATGATCCGCAGCGCTACGGCGTGGTGGAATTTGATGCCGCGCACCAGGTTATCAGCATCGAGGAAAAGCCGGAGCATCCCCGCTCGCACTTTGCGGTCACGGGCCTGTATTTCTATGACAGCCAGGTGCTGGACATTGCCCGGCAGATACGTCCGTCCGCCCGGGGCGAGCTGGAAATCACCGACGTCAACAATGCCTATCTGCGCCGCAGGCAGCTGCATGTGGAACTGCTGGGGCGCGGCATTGCCTGGCTGGACACGGGCACCCATGATTCGCTCATGGATGCCGGGGCCTTTGTGCAGGCGGTGGAAAAACGGCAGGGCCTGAAGGTTGCCTGCCTGGAGGAAATTGCCTGGCGCAACTGCTGGATCACGGCAGACGAAGTACGTGCCCTGGCCCGGCCGCTGGCCAAAACCGACTATGGCCAGTACCTGCTGGAACTGGTGGATACGGGGAGAGGACAATGGAAGTAGTCAGCACCGGCATTGAAGGCGTCCTGCTGATCAAGCCCAAGGTATGGGGAGACGCCAGGGGCTATTTTGTGGAAACCTGGCAGCAGGAACGCTATGCCATGGCCGGCATCACGCTGCCCTTTGTGCAGGACAACCATTCGCGTTCCTCCCGTGGTGTTCTGCGGGGGCTGCACTTTCAGAAAACACGCCCGCAGGGCAAACTGGTCAGCGTTTCCCTGGGCAGGGTCTTTGACGTGGCCGTGGATATCCGCCCCCAGTCGCCCACCTGCGGCAAATGGTACGGTGTGGAACTGACCCAGGAAAACCAGTGGCAGCTCTGGATAGCTCCCGGCCTGGCTCACGGCTTTGTGGTTACCAGCGAGATTGCCCACTTTCACTACAAGTGCACGGACTATTACTGCCCGTGGGATGAAGGGGCCTACCGCTGGAATGATCCGGCCTTTGGCATCCGGTGGCCTATCACGGAACCGCTGCTTTCCGAAAAGGACCGGCAGGCGCCGCTCTGGCAGGCCTGATCCCTGCGCTGCCTGCCTGTTTTTTGCCCAAAAGGCCCGTGCGTATTCCGCCATCAGACGGATACCGCACGGGCCTTTCATGCAGGATGCCGCAGCACACGGCACCCACTATTCTGCGGCAGGGGAGTATTTTTCCCCCCTGTCACAGGAAACTGACCGGCAGTATCAGGACCACTGCCCCTTGTCGCCACCACGGACCTTCTTCATGGCATCTTCCTTCATGTCTCTGCCGATGAAGAGAATATAGGGCTGGCCGTATTCCTCGCCCGTGGGCACCGCATCAAAGGAAAGGCGCCCGGCCGCGTACTGCAGCACGCGCATGCTGGGGGCGCCGTTGCTGTTGGCCATGCGCACAAGCCCCTTGGCCCGGCACAGTTCAGGCCCGGCAACCTTCATCATGGTTTCCAGTTCGCAGCCGCTCACAATGGCATCGGGCCGGAACATGAGGGTCTTGTAGTCCTCTGCCGCCCGGGCCGTATCCTCACTGGGCACGGAACGCACCCGCGCACGCTGCGGCTGATTCTGCAGATCATCCTCCCGCAGCCGGGCATACAGCGCATCCAGCTGGTCAAAGGCGATGTGGCCAAGCACAGAGGGAATGACCACCGCCCGTGGATTGAGCTGCTGCAAGCGTCCGCGCAGCTGCCCCAGCTCCTGCGGGCTTACCAGGTCCACCTTGTTGATGACCAGCACATCCGCGCATTCCACCTGCGCCAGCAGCACATCGCTTTCCGTATTCCAGGACGACTTTTTCTTGAGCTTTTCATACATGCCCAGCGCCGCATCCAGGGCATCCACCATGGTGATGACCAGGCCGGGCTGCACCATGTCGCCCAGCTCGCTTATGGCCTCGAGCACGGGAGCAGGGTGGGCCAGGCCCGACGTTTCCAGCACGATCTGCTGGGCAGGCAGCGCCTCCATAAGGCGGGCAAGCCCCGGGCGGAGACGCTGGGCCAGCGACTGCGAGGCATCGTCCCCGTCCGAGGTTTCCACAAAGGTCTCGCCCCGGGTCAGGGCCGCATCCAGGCCGATGCTGCCGATTTCGCTCTGAATGACGCCGGTATAGCGCTCGTGATTATTGAGGTAGTCCAGCCAGTGGCGCAGAAACGTGGTCTTGCCTGCGCCCAGAAAACCGGTGAGCACATGCAGTACCGGCTTGTCCGGCGCGGCCGCCTCCGCCGCACTCTGCACATAGGGCAGGATGGAAACCCGCTCGCCGCGGGCCGGCATATCGCCAAAGGCGGCCTCAAAGCGCAGGCTCTGGAGCGCATCGGGCTTCACAATGTGAATGCGCCCCTGGGCGTCAAAACCCTGCAAGGCCAGGGGAGATTTCTGGCGGTGCATGTCAGCCGGCTGCTGCAACAGGGTTTCGGCACTGCGCAGCAGCGGCACAAAAAGGCGCATGGCCAGGGCAAAGGCCGGCACGTCGCATTCCGCCTCGCCGGGGGCCACCATCCACGCCCTGTCCGTCTGCATGTCCTGCGGGGCGGCAATGCCATCCACGGAAATGATGCGATAGTGCGACGGCGCTTCCAGGGCAAGGCGTAGACCGCTACCATCCAGGCGCGCATCCATTTCCAGATTGGCCATGTGGAAGGGGCGCATCTTCCTCACATGGTCCCCCAGGGAGCGAATGGCTTCGGCATAATCGCTCCCGCTCATGATCTGCAGGGCAGCCAGGGGAAAAACCTCCACCAGGGGATGATCCACCGGCGGGAAAAGATGGATGGCAAACTCGCCATGCAGGGCCGTTCCCTGCAAAATCTCACCGGAAAAGGTGATGCCGAAAACCAGCGGACTGCCCGCCACGCGACAGGTCCAGGCCGGCGTCAGCGAACCCGAGGGGTGAACGCCGCGCCACCCCAGCTGACGCGCCCGGCGTCTGTCCTCATGAATGCCTGTGACCAGGGCTTTGAAAAGAGCGGCGCACTCGGCGCCGGATTCCGGATTGAGTGGCTGAGAAAACAACGCAGACAACATGACTTCTCCTGTAAACAACAACGTCCCGATATATCCATTACAGCGCGGGCATCTCCCCACGCTACCAGAGCCAGCGGACCGGCAGACCGGCCCCATCCTATTCCTGTGGAGTGTACGCATTGCGCAGAGCGCAGGCAAGAGGACAGGCGGCAAAAGAATGCCACCTGCCTTCCCGCAGTCATCCCCTGCATCGAAAGAATAGCAAAGAGGCCGCCCGGCAGGGGAGCGGCCTCAGAGACATGCAGCAGCGCAGTCTAGGCACGGTGTGTGCCGGTGCCGTCTTCCGCGGTGTCGGGAGCCGTACCTGCGGCCGCAGCCTCCTGCGCCTCGTGCGCATGGTGCTCCGCATCGCGCCGGCAGGCGTCGTTGAGGTCACGTTGCAGGAGGGCAACAATGGTGAAACGGTTGATGAAGGAGCGTGCAAACTGCAGGAAGTTCAAATACAGATCACTGCTGCGCATGGACAGGCCATCTTCATCGATGCGTTGCAGCAGGTCTATCTGCAACTGGCTGATGCGCGACGAACAATGATCGGAATAGGAGGACAGCTCGGCACGGGAGCCTTCGCCATCGGCATAGCTGCGGAAATGCCGGGCCGCATCTTCAAGAATGCGCAGCATCACTTCCAGATTATCGCTCAGCTCACCGCTGTAGGGGCGATGGCGGTTGGCAATATGATTGGCAGACATGCCCAGCACAGAGCGCAGCTCATGGCTCAGCTCCTTCATGCCGTTGAAGATGCGGTAATAGATATGCCGTGCCTCGTTGTCCAGACGGTCGCCGCCCCCCCGCAGCGCCATGCGATAGTAAGAGCCGCGCAGACGGGAAATATCGTCAAAGAATGTGACCGCATCATTCTTGCACTGGTTGAGACGCTTCTCGTCCTCGGCCTGGAAGGCCGTCATGCCGTCACGAATAAGACGCACCGCCGTGGAGATGCTCTCGTTCACGGAATCCCGGATGCTGTTGCGGATGCTGTCCTTGTCGCTGTGGTCCACCACGATGGAGTAGCTGCTCTCCTCCTTCTGCTTGCTGAAGAAGTTGGAGCGGACCAGGCTGAAGATGACCAGCAGCATGAAGAGGACCACCACCACGCTGCCGCCCTCAAACAGCGCCCAGGTCACCAGGGCACAGGCCGTAAAGGCGCACAGGGCCGTCATGAACCAGCCGCTGATGACCGCCAGCACACCGGAAATACGGTAAACGGCACTTTCACGGTTCCAGGCCCCGTCGGCAAAGGACGATCCCATGGCCACCATGAAGGTGACGTAGGTCGTGGAAAGGGGCAGCTTCAGCGAGGTGGCCGAAGCAATGAGGATGCTGGCCAGAACCAGATTGATGGACGCGCGAACCTGGTCAAAGGGCAGCACCGGCTCTCCCTTGACCTGCTCCACCGGCTGCATGCGGCTGGCCAGCACGCGGAAGAAGGAAGCGGGCAGAATCTGATGCAGGGTCCTGTTGGCATTGAGGCTGGCCCGCACAATGAGACGACCGGGCAGGGAGGAACCAAACTGCTCCTGTTCGCCGCGGGTACTGCTGCTCAGCTTGATGGAGGTACGCACCACACGATGTGCCTTTTTGGAAAACCAGAGCGTCAGCACCATGACCGTGCCGGAGAGAAACAGGAAGATCGTGGGCGTCTGCACGGCCTGGCGCAGGCCGCCCATGGTGAAGACGGCGGCATCCGCGCCGCTGGCGGAAAACTGGCGCCAGCTTTCAAAGGCGGCCAGCGGCACACCCACAAAGTTCACAAGGTCATTGCCGGCAAAGGCAAAGGCCAGGGCAAAGGTGCCCACCAGAATGATGATCTTGAAGATATTGACGCCGCGCGTCAGCATGAGCAGATGCAGCAGGATGCTCAGGCCCACAAAGAGCAGCAGCAGGATGGAAAGCGTGTGCTCATTGATCCAGGCCAGGTATTCCGCCTTCATGAACGACGCCCCCTTGGCCCCCTTCATGACCAGAAAATAAAAAATGGCTGTCAGTGACAGCCCGCCAAAAATTCCGCCAATCCGACGATACATGCGCTCATAATGAAAGGTGAAGATGAGCCGGGTGACATACTGTACCGCCACGCCGGCCACAAAGGCCACGGCCACGGAAATGAGTATGCCCGAAATGATGGCCAGCGCCTTCTGGCTGTTGATATAGGCCCCCAGCTCCATGATGGAAACATCGCTGGCCATCAGCTTGATGAGAGCAGCCGCCACCGCCCCCCCCAGCAGCTCGAAAACGATGGATACCGTGGTGGAGGTGGGCAGCCCCATGGAATTGAAGGCATCCAGCAGAAGAACGTCCGTGATCATGACCGCAAAAAAGACAATCATGATCTCGCTGAAGGTAAACATCTCCGGATTGAAGACGCCGCTGCGGGCAATCTCCATCATGCCGCTGGAAAAGGTGGAACCGGCCAGAACCCCGATGCTGGCCACCACCATGATGACCTTGAAGCTGGCAATGCGCGAACCAATGGCCGAATTGAGAAAATTTACGGCGTCATTGCTGACGCCCACAAACAGATCCACTATGGCCAGAATGGCCAGAAAGGCAACAATGATAAGAAAAATGCTTTCCACGTTCTTCCCCCGGAAACCAGTTCTCGTGAATAAAGGCGCAGTACGTGTAACCGGACCGTGTGACAAAATGATGACATTCCGCAATGACTGAAACAGCAACTGAAATCTGAAGGCAGCACAGGGCGCATGACCGTCCAGAAAGGGGGCCGTCATGTCGGCGGAGATGTTCCCGCTCTGCGTGCAGGCGCAGAATACCTGTGGAACGGCGGACTGGCAAGCTGTAGGAGCCTGAACCATACGCAAAAAAAATCTGTCCGGGCACCGCAGCCGCCACCGCCATGCGATTGTTTTCACGCAGACCGGCGCGGGATGCCCGCAGGAACGGCAGGCAGGCGAAGTTCTCTCCCCATGCGCTTCCCGGCAACGCCGCAAAGCCTGTGAACCTGCGGGGAAAAACGGGACAAGGCACGATGATGTCACCTGACGAAAAAAACGCACGCCCGGCCCGACATACTGTCAGGCAGGGCGCACGGCGGAAAAAAGCGGCCACGCGGCCGGACATCATGCCTGCCCTGGCGAGTCATCCTGCGGCACAAGACGGGGCAGCGCATCCGGCGGAAACGGCCCCTGCACGCAGCCGTTGTCAAAAAGCAGCAGCCGGCTGGCCAGGCGACGGGCCTGGGCCACCCCGTGCGAAACCAGAATGATGGCATAGCGCTCCGCCAGATGCAGAAGCAGGTCCTCGATACGGCGGGTACTGGCCGGATCAAGGGAGGCCGTGGGTTCGTCCAGCAGAAGAATCTGCGGTTCCAGCGCCAGGGTCCGCGCCAGGCAGAGGCGCTGCTGCTGCCCCCCGGACAGGGATGCGGCAGGCTCCGCCAGGCGGTCATGCACCTCTGCCCACAGTCCCACGGCTTCCAGGCTGCGCCTGGCCCTGTCCCTGGCCTCCTCCACGCTCAGGCCCGCAGCCAGTTGCAGCGGCAGCAGCAGATTGTGCGCCATGCTGGCGGGCAGCACATTGGGCGTCTGGAAGACCATGCCCACCTGACGCCGGAGACGGGACAACGCCTCCTCGCCGCGCAGGCGGCCAATATCCTGAAGGCGCCCGTCCAGCAGCAATTCCACACAGCCCTGCATGCGGCTTGGGCCGATGCAGTCATGCAGGCGATTCAGGCAGCGCAGGAAACTGGTCTTGCCGGAACCGGAACGGCCCAGCAGAACGCTGATGCCGTGGCGCGGCAGTTCCAGATTCACATGCTTCAGCACTGCCCGGCCATTGAGATACAGGCACAGGTCACGAATACGAACAAGCGGGGTCATTGCGGTCCTCCTGAAAACGTCAGGGGCGTTCTGCCGCACTGCCGCTCCCGATGGAAGCGCTCGTGCAGCCACCAGGACAGCAGCAGCAGGCCCCCGGAAAGCGCAAGCAGGGTCAGGGCGGCGCCAAATCCCCGCTGGAGTTCCTCCGGCGTCTGGTACTGGGCTGCCGTATAATAGATGAAAAAGGGCAGGGCCTCGAAACGCAGCCCCAGGCCGGCAGGCAGGCCGGCATTGGCCACCACGCCGGTCAGCAGGATAACGGCCGTATCCTCCGCAGAGCGGCCCAGCGCCAGCATGACGCCGCTCAGAATGCCGCGGCTGGCCCCGGGCAGCAGCAGATGGCGCACAATCTGACCATGGCGCAGCCCCAGGGCGGCCCCGCTCAGACGCAGGGAGGCAGGCAGACTTTCCAGAGCCGTGCGCGTGGTCACCACCAGCGCCGGCAAAACCAGCAGGGCCAGACAGGCGCCGGCCAGCAACAGACCGGAACTGGCGTGGACAGCGCCCAGACGATGCAGAAAAAGAATCAGCGTAAAACCGAAAATGCCCATGACGATGGACGGCACGCCGGCCAGGATGTCCATCAGGCTGTTGAGCAGACGCTGCCTGCGCGGGGAAGCATATTCCGCCAGATAAATGCCGCAGCCGATGCCTGGCAGCAGCACCAGACCCATGGTTATGCCCAGCAGACAGAGCGTGCCCAGACAGGCAGGCCAGATGCCGTCCCAGATGGGGACGCGCCCCAGCAGGGCGGGCCAGAGCGGCGCATCCCCCACAAGCAGGGCCGTGTTCAGGGCGGGCAGTCCCCGCCAGAACAGAAAGACCAGCAGGGCAAGCACACAGACGCTGCACAAAAGGCCGGCTCCCCAGGACAGCAGACGCAAGGCGACAGGAGCGCAGCGACGCCAGCAGACGGACACAGGCGACAGCTGACCGTCCCCGCGCCTTTCCAGACGGCGCAGCACCAGGCTGACGCCGGTACTGATGCAAAGCAGCAGCCCCCCGGCCACAAACAGGGAATTGTAGGCCGGGCCGCCCACATCCGTGGCCGTCACCAGCCCCATGTGGGCCGTCAGGGTTCGCAGGCCGGCAAAGAGACTCTGCGGAACATGGGGCGCGTTGCCGCTGAGCATGAGCGGAATAAGCGTATCGCCTATGGCCCGCCCAAAGCCCAGCAGGGCAGCCGTCAGCAGCCCGCGCCGTATGGCCGGCAGGGCAAGACAGGCAAGAACGGTCCCCCTGGTCATGCCCAGCGACTGGGCAGGCACAAGCAGGCGGCGCATCTGTTCGCGCAGGGCCACATCCATGACAAGCACCATGGCCGGGCTGATGAGCAGGGCCAGCACACAGGCTGCGGAAAGCCAGCACAGGCCGGACCCCTGCCCGGCGGCTTCCCGTACCAGCGGGGTCAGCAAGAAGACGGCGGCAAAGCCGTAGACCACAGTGGGAATGGCCGTCATGAAACGGATCAGGCCCGTGATCCATCGGTTCCACACGGCCGGGGAAGGAAATTGCAGCGCGCAGGCCAGCCCCAGAGAAAAGGGCCAGGCCAGCAGCAGGGCAGAGCAGGACAGGATAAGCGAACCTGCCAGCATGGGCAGAATGCCAAAGTCCGTGGGGGGGCGCCATGTCCAGGAGAAGATCAGACTGCCCTGAGCGCTCCAGAGTACGGGCAGGGCAAAACAGCCCACCAGGGCAAACAGGGCCAGCGTGGCCAGGGTGACAAGCAGGGCGCACAAACGGGGCAGCGTTCCGCTGCGGTGCAGAAGAGGGGCAAACATGGTCGGGTATTCCGGAGCGGGGCGGCAGGGCCGCCCCGCATCATGGCTGGCGCTGCTTACTGACGGCCGGTGGGGATGTAGCCGCTCTTTTCGATGATGGCACTTCCGTCAGGCGAATAGATGTATTCGATGAAGGCCTTGGTCAGGCCGGACGGGGCGCCCTTGGTATTCATGTAGAGCAGGCGCGTCAGGGTATAGGCGCCGGAGGCGGCATTTTTCTGCGAGGGGACCATGCCGTCAAAGGTCAGGGCCGCAACGCTCTTGTCCACATGGCCGATGCCCACATAGCCGATGCCCAGCTTGTCCTGACTGACGGCGGTCTTCATGGCGCCATTGGAGTTCACCACGTTGGCGGAAGCCACAATGGGGCCTTTTTTCAGGGCTTTTTCCACAAAGACCTCACGGGTGCCGCTGCCATCTTCACGGGTGTAGACGGTAATGGGCGCATCGGCGCCGCCAAGGGCCTTCCAGTTGGTGATCTTGCCGGCAAAGATATCCCTGGCCTGCTGGCTGGTGATACTGCGGACCGTATTGGCCGGATTGACCACCAGGGCTACGCCGTCAATGGCAAAGGGGAAGCTGTGCAGACCGTACTTGCTCACTTCCTTTTCCTTGAGAGCGCGGCCGGTATTGCCGATCTGCACCAGGCCTTCGCCCACCTGCTGCACGCCCACGCCGGAGCCGCCGCCGGCTACGGTGATGCGGATGTCGGGATTGGCCGTCATGATGTTTTTGGCTGCGCCTTTCATGACCGGGATATGTGCCGTACCGCCGGCGATATCAAGCGTGCCGGAAAGGCCCTTGAAACTGTCCAGGGGGGCGGCACTGGCCGTCACGGCAAAGATCAGACCCGCCAGCAGGGCAGGCAGCAGAAAACGACAGGGATGCATACTTCACCTCTCGCACGAAAAATGTGGGCTGTTGCACAAACAGCGGAAAACGCGCCAGGCGCGTCGCCTCAAACCGGGAACACACCGGCAGAGGGCGGGCGCTGTCATGGCATGACCATGGCAGCACGTCCCGTAAGCAAAACACGACACATTTTTCAGGAAGGGTGCAGGAAGCGGCAGGCGGGCACTGCTGGGCGGCAGTTACCGTGGCAGTATCGCCCGAAAAGAACATATACCGCCCGAAAGTCGACCGGCCTGTCCGTTTCCGGCACACATGCCTGAACGCTCAGATCTCCCCACGGGAGTCTGGCGCATGCGTCAGCAGAAACGGATGGGCATGGCGACCTCCAGCCGTTGCCGCCCTTGGGCGGCAGTGTTCACAAGATTATGACAGTGTACGAAGAAAGGGCTGGGGGGTCAAGAGGAGGCGCTCCCCCGCCAGAGTACCCCAAAAGGGGGCAAATCGCACAGATACAAAGGACAGAGGCTGATGACGGCCGGCAGGCTGCCTTGCCGCAGCTCGGGCATCATGCGCCACAGAAGGGAATCAGCCCCTTTCCCGCCATCTTCCGGACAGAGCCGGGGCACACGCCGGGAAAGGGACTGCCGTTTTCAGGGCCTTCCGCTGCCAGCACACGACCACGGCTGCCCATAGCGCCGCAACGCGCGTAAAAAAGCCCTGCACCATGGAAGGGCATGGTGCAGGGGCCATCTGTAATCTGCTGGTATGTCAGGTACAGAAAAAGGGACTACGAAACATCGTAGCCCCTTGCGTTCTCTGGAGCTGGCGAAGGGACTTGAACCCGCAACCTGCTGATTACAAATCAGCTGCTCTACCAATTGAGCTACACCAGCACTTTTTTCAGTATAGAACGTTCGTCAGAAAAGGGCAAGCAAAAAAGCGCAACGCCCGAAAAGCACAGAAAATTTTCCTGTTCCCCGTATGCTGCACAGGGTGTACACTGCCTGCGCAGGGAGGAAGAATCATGAGCTACAGCATCACGCCACGGTATGTCTGTATTCCCGGCGGGGAACAATGGTACGGCGCTGTCCTCGATGTGAACGGGCAGACGCTCAACTTTGGCGACATCCCGCAAGCGGACAGTCTGACCTACGGGCAGGTGCGCGCTTCCGGGCACTGGCACGATCTCATGGATATACCGGACAGCAGCGACTATCCCGATGACGGCGTGGTGAGCATCCGCGAGCTTTCTGTGGTGGTGCGCTGTCTGCTGGGAGCCTCGCGGGACAAGGCCCAGAGGCTTTTTGAAGCGGAACGTCTCCGGCAGGAGGATGCCGGCCCGGCACTCTGGCTGACGGACTGAGCCGGATCCGCCCCCTGCGGCGTTGCCCTTCCTGACCCGGCGGGGTACGAAACAACGGGCGCGCCCGGCAGTTTTATCAGCCCGGCTTATCAGCCCGTGCCGCAAAGCGGCAACCGGCCCAACGTACAGCGCTCGTGACCGGCCAGGTCCCGACGGGTGCTCACGCTGTCCAGCCCGGCATCCAGCAGCAGCCGGCGCACATGCGGCCCCTGCTTCCAGCCGTGTTCCAGCAGCAGCCAGCCGCCGGCTTTCAGGTGCCGGCGGGCGGCAACGGCCATCTGCTGGAGATGCCGCAGCCCGTTCTCCGGTGAAAACAGCGCCCCGTGCGGCTCAAAACGCAGCACTTCCGTCATGACGTCCCCGACCTCGCTGTCCGCAATATAGGGCGGATTGCTGACCATCAGGTCCAGACTGGCCGGCGGCAGGGGAGGGCGGGCCATGTCCGCACAGACCAGGGCCAGCCGCTCATGGCAGGCATGATGCCGGGCATTGCGGCCGGCTACCTGCAAGGCGGCCGGTGCAATATCCAGCAGCAGCCCTTTCCAGCGCGGCCGGTTCACTGCCAGAGCAATGCCGATGCAGCCGGACCCCGTGCCCCAGTCCGCAAAGGACAGGGCAGCGTGCGGCAGGCGCGCTTCCTGAAGCGTCATGCACTCCAGCGCCAGCTCCACCAGCAGTTCCGTTTCCGGCCGGGGGATGAGCGTCTGGGGCGTCACCGCAAAATCCAGCCCGAAAAATTCGCGCCGGCCCAGAATATGGGCCAGAGGCTCTCCCTGTGCCCGCCGCTGCACCAGTTCGGCATAGTGCCGGGCCGTTTCCGGCGGCACTTCCCTGGTGCCGGCCAGTACCAGCCCCACACGGTCAAGCCCTGTGGCAGCCTCGGCCAGCGCCCGGGCACAGAGGCGGGGACTGTCCGTGCCGGCACGGTGCAGCAGGGTTGCGGCCTGCGCCATGAGCGCATCAAGCGTTTCCCGCGGCATGCTTTCCTTTTCCTTCCTGCGTGGGAGAACCACGGTTCCGCCCCGTCGCTGAAACCGCAGAAACCGGGGCAGATGCCCCGGTTTCTGCGTCATAACGTTATGCCGTTGCCGCTGTCCCGGCAGCAGATTCTGCCACCAGTGGTGCGGATGCCGCTGCGCTGTCCGCCTGACTGAACGCCAGCGCGCGCACCTCGTCATAGAAGCGCACCGGATGCACGGTAATGCGCTTGAGCAGATCAGGCGGCACGTCTTCCAGGTCCTTGACGTTCTGCTGGGGGATAATGACATGGGCAAGGCCGCGGGCCACCCCGGCAAGGATCTTTTCCTTGATGCCCCCCACGGGCAGAACACGCCCCTGCAGGGTGATTTCACCGGTCATGCAGAGGTCAGCCCGCACAGGACGCCCCGACAGCGCCGAAACCAGGGCCGTCGTCAGGGTAACCCCGGCAGAGGGACCATCCTTGGGCGTGGCGCCGGCAGGCACATGGATATGAATGTCACGCTGGGTGGAAAAGTCGGCAGGAACGCCCAGCTCTTCCGCACGGGAGCGGATGTAGCTCAGGGCCGCCTGGGCGCTTTCCTTCATCACATCGCCCAGCTGGCCGGTGAGCAGCAGCCCGCCCTTGCCAGGCATGGTGGTTGCTTCCACCGTGAGCACCTCGCCCCCCGCAGGCGTCCAGGCCAGTCCCAGGGCCATACCCGGCCGCAGTTCCTGGTCCTTTTCATCCTCGATGAAGCGCGGCGCACCCAGCAGCTTTTCCACCTCGGCGATGTTCAGACAGAAGCGGCCTTCCACCCCCTCTGCCCGCCGGCGGGCCAGCTTGCGGCAGATGGCCCCCAGTTCCCGTTCCAGATTGCGCAGGCCGGCCTCCCGCGTGTATTCCCTGATGATGGCTTCGATGGTCGCGTCGTCCAGTTCCACATCGCCGGGCTTGAGGCCGTTTTCCGCAATCTTGCGCGGCAGCAGATAGCGCCGGGCAATGGCCACCTTTTCCTGGGTGGTATAGCCGGGCAGGGATATGACCTCCATACGGTCACGCAATGCGGCCGGGATGGTATCCAGATGGTTGGCCGTGCACAGGAACATGACACGGGACAGATCAAAGGGCACATTCAGATAATGATCGCTGAAGGTATTGTTCTGTTCCGGGTCCAGCACTTCCAGCAGGGCAGAGGAGGGGTCACCCCGGAAGTCCGTGCCCAGCTTGTCCACTTCATCCAGCACGATGACGGGATTATTGGTGCCAGCCTGCTTGATGGCCTGAAGGATACGCCCCGGCATGGCGCCGATATAGGTCCGCCGGTGGCCGCGGATTTCGGCCTCGTCCCGCATGCCGCCCAGGGACAGCCGCTGAAAGCGGCGCCCCAGCGCACGGGCAATGGAGCGCCCCAGCGAGGTCTTGCCCACGCCGGGAGGTCCCACAAAGCAGAGAATGGGCCCCTTGGACTGCGGATTGAGCTTGCGGACGCTGAGGAATTCCAGGATACGATCCTTGATCTTGTCCAGGCCGTAGTGATCCTCGTTGAGGATGGCCGCGGCATTGGCAATGTCCAGATTATCGCGGCTGTGCTTCTTCCAGGGCAGTTCGGCAAGCCAGTCCAGATAGGTCCGCACCACATTGGCTTCAGACGAATCGGCATGCATGCTGCCCAGGCGGCGCAGCTGCTTGTCTGCCTCCTTGCGCACGGCAGCAGGCAACCTGGCCTTGTCCAGGGCCTTGCGCAGACCTTCTATTTCGTCCTCTTCCCCAGACTCGCCTTCGCCCAGCTCATTGCGGATGACCTTGAGCTGTTCACGCAGAAAGTATTCCTTCTGGGCCTTGTCCATGCCTTCGCGGGCAGTACTCTGGATTCGGGCCTGCATGGTGGCCACTTCCAGCTCATGGTGCAGCTGCGTATTGACCAGCATGAGCCGTTCCACCGGGTTCACCGCTTCCAGAATGCGTTGGGCATCCGAAATCTTCATGCGGATGTTGGCGGCAATGAGGTCGGCCAGGCGGCCCGGATCGGCCACCCCCTGCAATACATTGATCACATCGGGCGAGGCCACACCACGAACCTGCAAAACCTTTTCGCTTTCTTCCCGGGCGGCCCGCAGCAGGGCCTCCACCGTGGCATCCATGGGAACGTCAGGATCGGGCAGCGGCTCCACACGCGCCAGCATATAGGGGTCCTGCTGATGATAGGCGCTGATGCGCGCCCGGCTCAGGCCCTGGACCAGCACCTTGACGCGGCCGTCGGGCATCTTGAGCACGCGCAGTATCTGTACCACCGTACCCACATCATACAGATCGGCAGGGCCGGGGTCTTCCGTGCCTTCCTCGCGCTGGGCACAGACCAGCAGATGTTTTCCCGCCTCCAGCGAGGCATTGACGGCAGATACGGACTTTTCGCGGCCGATGAAAAGCGGCAGAATCATATGATTGAAGATGACCACATCCCGCAGGGGAAGAACGGGCAGCATGTCGGGAACACGCTGTTCCCCGGCCTCACCGCTGCTTCCACCGCCCATGGGGGCGCTGGCTCCCAGACCGCTTGCCTGCAGCATGTCGCTAAGGGCCTTTTCAAAATTGTTCTTGCTGTCGGACATCTTATAAAGCTCCCCGACTGTCTCACAAATATCTGTTGTGCAGAATGCTGAAACAGTCGCCTTCGGTAACGATAATGTGGTCCAGCAGACGCAGCCCCAGCTGCGGGGCCAGGCGCTCCAGACCGTGGGTCAGGTTCAGATCGGGCTGCGAAGGCTGAATCTGCCCGCCGGGGTGATTGTGCACCAGGATAATACCTCTGGCACGGCGATGCAGCGCCACCTCCACAATGTCGCGCGGCAGTACGGGAATTTCACTCACGTTTCCCTGGCGCACGCGCTCCCAGCCGATAAGGTAATTTCCGCTGTTGAGCAGGGCCACCCAGCATTCTTCATGGGTGCAGCCCGCCAGCTGGGTTCTGGCCAGCAGGGCCACATCTTCCGGCCGGGCCACCTTTTCCCGCTTTCGCAGGGGGGAGGCGGCATAGCGCACCAGCACTTCGTGCAGCAGACGCCACAGCGACAGCAGGCCGGGGCCAAAGCCCGGCACGGCCAGCAGCTCGTCCGGGCGGGCATCCATGACACCGCGCACACTGCCGAAGCGAAAGAGCAGCTCCTTGGCCAGGGGCTTGGTATCCTGACGGGGCAGGCCCAGTCCTATGACCAGTTCCAGCACTTCATAATCGCTGACGGCCCGGGCATCGTAGGCAAGCCGCTGACGCAGACGGGCGCGATGCCCGGCAGGACCAGGACTCACCGAAGCGGATTTACCAGACATAAGCTAAGCAGTTTTTACCGCAAGGCAAGAGGGAAGGAAGAAAAAGCAGGGCAGGGCGCACGGGCCTATCTCCGCGCGGGGGCTGCGCACAGGCGGCAGAGCTGGGCTGCCAGAAAATCCAGACACTGTTCCGGGGTGCGGCGGCCGCTTTTGACCTGCCATTCCGCATCCATGACCAGCGCCAGACCGCGACTCAGCCCTTCCGGCCCCAGGCGGCGGGCCAGCTGCTGCTTGCTGCCGTCTTCAGAGGGATGCAGACGCACCCGCTCCCCCATGCCTACCTGCCAGAGCAGGCGAAATTCCCGCGCCAGCAGAGAAAGCAGGGTGAACAGCAGGCCGTCGCCATCCTTGCGTCCTCGCTCCAGTTCCCGCCAGGCCGCAGGCAGATTGCCCGCTTCCAGATGGCGGATCAGGGCAAAGACATTGCAGTCGGGACTCCAGGACGATGCCCCCAGCATGGCGGCATCCACCACCACGGGGGAAGACGCCGTGCCGGTCTGCCCGGCAGGCACTTGCAGCACGAGCTTCTGCAACTCGTTCTCCACCGCCTGCGCCTGCGGCGGCACGGAAAGGCAGAACTGCTCCAGCGCGTCCGGTTCCAGACGCAGCCCCAGCTGTCTGGCGCGCTCCGTCACGTATTTGCGAAGGCTGCGTTCCCCCAGTCCTTCATGACGCCAGACCCAGCCCTGCGCCTCCGCAAAGCTCAGGCAGCGCTGGCGGAGCAGCGCCGCGGGCAGCTTGGGCTGCCCCTTTTCCCAGGGAACCTCAAGACAGAAGAAGGGATGACACTGATCAGACAGATGCGCCAGTGCCCCAGACAGCTTTTTCCAGATGGCCACGGGCCAGAGATGGGCCTGCCGCACCACAAGAATGCGCGGCGTGCCGAAAAGGCCCTGCAGGGTAAGCTGTTCCCAGAAGCGGGGGGGAGGATCGTCATCTCCCCAGTAGACATGCCGTTCCCACGTGCTGTCGGCGCCGGCGTCATGCAGCATGGCTTCCATGTGCGCCTGGAGCAGACGGCTGTCGGGACAGACAAGAAAACGGAATCCGGCATTGGACATGGCAGGAAACTGATGCAGCGGCAGGAAAGGCCGCGGCGCCTCCTCTGCCGGAAAAAGGGGGGCGCCTGCGCGGCGGCCCCCCGTGACAGGCATTAGCCCTGACTGGCCACAATATTGACCAGCTTGCCGGGCACCACAATGACCTTGCGAATGGTCAGACCGGCCGTATGGCGCTGCACGGCGGCATCGGCCAGTGCGGCCGCCTCCAGCGCGGCCTTGTCGGCACCGGCGGGAACCTCCATGGTACCGCGCAGCTTGCCATTGACCTGCAGGGCGATGGTCACGTTGTCCTGTTCCAGGGCCGCAGCATCCCACACGGGCCACGGCTCGGCCTGGAGCGAGGTCTGGTGTCCCAGACGCTCCCACAGCTCTTCGCAGATGTGCGGGGTAATGGGCGAAAGCAGGGTCAGCACCGTGGCCATGGCCGAAGAAAAGACCCTGCGGTCCCCTTCCTCCATGCCCATTTTTTCGCGGGCCAGATACATGGCATTGACCAGCTCCATGATGGCGGAAATGGCCGTATTGAACTGGAAACGCTGGGCCATGTCCTCGCCGGCCTTCCGCACCGTCAGGTGTTCGCGGCGGCGCAGATCGCGGGCCACGTCGCTGTGCACATCGGCCGCCGTGGACGAGCAGCCCCTGACCGTGAGGAAGCGCGCCTCCTCGTCCACAAAAAGACGCCACACCCGCTGCAAAAAGCGCGAAGCTCCCTCGATGCCGCTGTCGGACCAGTCAAAGTCGCGCTCCGGCGGCGCGGCAAAAAGGCAGAACAGGCGCACGGTGTCGGCACCGTATTTGTCGATCATTTCCGACGGCGCCACGATATTGCCCTTGGACTTGGACATCTTGCTGCCGTCCTTGAGCACCATGCCCTGGGTCAGCAGGCGGGTGAACGGTTCTTCCAGATCGGCGGGGAAATAGCCCAGATCACGCAGCGCCTTGGTAAAGAAGCGGGCGTAGAGCAGGTGCAGGATGGCATGCTCCACACCGCCGATGTACTGGTCCACGGGCATCCAGTAGGCCAGGGCCTCTGGATCAAAGGCCGCATCTTCCTTGCGGGCGGACGTATAGCGGGCAAAATACCACGAGGACTCCACAAAGGTGTCCAGCGTGTCCGTTTCACGACGGGCCTTGCCGCCGCACCGGGGGCAGACGCAATCGGTAAAGCTGGGCATCGTCGGCAGGGGAGAGCGGCCGTCCTCGCCGATCTGGGCATCCAGCGGCAGAACCACCGGCAGATTTTCACGCTTTTCCGGCACCACGCCACATTTTTCACAGTAAATGACCGGAATGGGCGCCCCCCAGAAACGCTGACGGGAAATGTTCCAGTCACGCAGACGGAACTGCGTGGTGGCCCTGCCCTTGCCTTCCGCTTCCAGCTTCCGGGCCACGGCCTGCTTGCCGTCCGTATTGGCCATGCCGTCAAATTCGCCGGAGCGGGTCATGACCCCTTCGCCCGTATAGGCTTCTGTCATGGCAGCCGGATCAAGCTCTTCGCCACGGGGATTGATGACCACGCGCACCGGCAGGCCATATTTCCGGGCAAATTCAAAGTCGCGCTGGTCGTGCGCGGGCACTCCCATGACGGCCCCCGTGCCGTAATCAGCCAGTACGAAATTGCCCAGCCACAGGGGAACGCGTTCGCCCGTGAGCGGATGGCGCACATAGGCGCCGGTAAAGATGCCTTCCTTTTCCAGCACATCGGACTGCCGTTCCAGACGGTCCATGTTGCGGATGCGCGTCACAAAGGCGCGCACCTCATCCGCCTTTTCATAGCCCTGGATGAGATGCTCCACCAGCTCGTGTTCGGGAGCCAGCGTGAGGAAGCTCACACCATAGACCGTGTCCGGGCGCGTGGTGAAGACCTCGATGCTCTCCTTGCCGGCCAGGGGAGTTTCCAGGGCAAAGGCAATGGCCGCCCCGTAGGACTTGCCTATCCAGTTGCGCTGCATGGCCAGCACGCGGTCCGGCCAGCCGCCTTCCAGCTTTTCCAGATCGCGGAGCAGCTCGTCGCCGTAGGCCGTGATGCGCAGGAACCACTGGGTCAGGTCCTTCTGCTCCACACGGCTGTCGCAGCGCCAGCACAGGCCGTCGATCACCTGTTCATTGGCCAGCACCGTGTGGCAGGACGGGCACCAGTTCTGCGGCGCCTTTTTGCGGTATACCAGCCCCTTTTCCAGAAAACGCAGGAAGAATTCCTGCTCCCAGCGGTAATATTCGGGACGGCAGGTGGCCGTTTCCCGCGACCAATCATACGAATACCCCAGGCGCTGGAGCTGTGCGCGCATATTGTCGATATTGGCATAGGTCCACTTGGCCGGATGGGTCTTGTGCTTGATGGCCGCATTTTCCGCCGGCAGGCCAAAGGCATCCCAGCCCATGGGGTGCAGCACGTTGTAGCCGTGCATGCGCTTGACGCGCGCCACCACGTCACCGATGGAATAGTTGCGCACATGGCCCATATGGATATTGCCGGAAGGGTAGGGGAACATTTCCAGGCAGTAGTACTTGGGCTTGTCGCTCTTGTGGCTACAGGCAAATGCCTTGCTTTCCTTCCAGCGGGCCTGCCACTTCAACTCGATCTCATTGGGGGTATAACGGTCTTGGCTCATGGCAATATGTCGATTAGTTGTTGGTATCAGCAGCGCCGGGCTGCAGGGTTCCGTTTTCGGCCGCCCGGGCAGCAGCATCCAGAATGCCGTTGACAAACGCCGTGGCATTGTCTTCCCCGAACTGGCGGGTCAGGTCCAGCGCTTCCGTGATGGCCACCTTGGCCGGAACGTCCGTCCGGTAGAGCAGCTCAAACATGGCCAGACGCAGCAGGGTCAGCTCCACCCGGCCCATGCGGTCCACACGCCAGTTGCGCGAAAAACGGGCAATATGCCTGTCCAGCTCCGCGGCATGCGTCCATACGCCCTCCACCAGCTCCCAGGCAAAGCCGGAAGGTTCCGGCAGGTCTGCCTCGCTCTCCACCGGGGCCTCTCCGCTTTCGGGAAAAAGCATGAAGGCCCGGCGCACATCCTCCAGACCGGCATTACCGGAAAAAGACAGGCCGTACAGCACCTGAAAGGCCTGGGCGCGCCCGGCGTGACGGCTGGCGTTCTTGCCCTTGGCCATGACTAGAGCTGCTCCATGACGCGAATGGTTTCCAGCATGGCCGCCGCGGCCTCGCACCCCTTGTTGCCAGCCTTGGAGCCGGCCCGCTCAATGGCCTGATCAATGGTATCACAGGTCAGCAGGCCAAAGCCGATGGGCGTGTCGAATTCCAGCATGGTGTGGGCAATGCCCTTGCTGGCCTCGGCGCAGACATAGTCAAAGTGCGGGGTGGCCCCGCGGATAACGGCGCCCAGGGCCACAATGCCGTCATACTTGCCGCTGGCAGCCAGCTTGCGGCAAATGAGCGGCAGCTCGAACGCCCCAGGAATGCGCACCAGCAGCATGTTCTCGTCGGCAAGGCCGTGACGCTCCAGATAATCCACGGCGCCGCCCACAAGGCGGTCCACAATGAAGTCGTTGAAGCGGGTCGCCACAATGGCAATCTTGAGGCCCTTGGCATCAAGCTGACCGGCAATGGTGGGAATTGTGCTCATGAGGACTCCTGAAACTCACGGTTATCGCGCTCGCAGGAACGCGTATCTTTCACAAAAAAGAGGCCGGCAACCGGCAGCCTCCGGCGGCCTTCTGGTGCAGGCGGCATGGCCACACCGGGCGACACCACCACAAACCGGCATTACAAAAAACCGTTTCGGGCCAGAAATTCACGGCTCATGCCGGCAGAACCCGCCGAACGGCCCGTACCGGGGGAAACGGGGGAAGCGGCAGGTACCTCGCCGCAACGCAGCATACGCCGCACGTACTTGCCCAGCAGGTCCGTTTCCATATTGACGGGAGTTCCCGCACGCCAGCGCTGCATGGTCGTCCGTTTCTGCGTGTCTGGAATGATATTTACCCGCAAAAAATCATCCCCGCAATCATTGATGGTCAGGCTGATGCCGTCAAGGGCCACCGATCCCTTGGCAATGACCTCGGGGGCATGCTCCGCCGGAAAGGCAATTTCCACGCAACGGGATGCCCCCGCAGCCAGGATACGCCGGACATGGGCAACACAGTCCACATGTCCGCTCACCAGATGCCCGCCCAGGCGATCTCCCAGGGCCAGCGCGCGCTCCAGATTGACCAGCTGTCCCACGGCAAACGTGCCCAGCGTGCTGCAGGCCAGGGTCTCGGCCGAGGCATAGACCACATACTCCTGTGCCGTATGGGATTCCAGCGACAGACAAACACCGTCATGGGCAATGGATTCGCCATCCTGCAGGTCGGCAAAATTTCCCTGGGGGCGCACGGTAAAACGGGCTTCCCGTCCGTTGCGCTGCACAGCCACGATCTGCCCCATGCACTGTATGATGCCGGTAAACATGCCTACCCCCGTGGCCGCAGGATGAGTTCCAGGTCTTCCCCGTGGCGGCGCACGTCCCCCAGGCGCAAGTGCAGCGCCTCGTCCAACTGTAGAGGGCTGCGCCCGTCAAAAAGCGGCACAGCGCTGTTGTCGCCCAGAATGCGCGGCGCCAGGTGCAGGCGAAATTCGTCCACCAGGCCCGCCTCCAGCAGCGAAAGGGCCAGTCTGCCGCCCCCCTCGCACAGCACATAGGGGCAGCCCAGCTCGCTGCGCAGCAGGGCAAGCACGGCCGTCATATCCAGGCTGCCCTTGACCAGGGCCGGCACAGGCAGGACGCGCGCCCCGGCGCTCCGCAGCTCGTGGGCCAGGCGCGATGCCGCCACCGCCGGTGTGGAAATGAAGACCGTTCTGTCCGCACGTTCCCGCAGCAGATAGCAGTCGCCATTCACGGCGGGCAGGCGGGATGTGATGACACAGGCCCAGGGCTGCTGCTCCGGCGGAAGCGGCGGTTCCACCCGCGCCGTCAGGCGGGGATTGTCGGCGCGCAGGGTGGCGCCGCCCACCATGACCGCGCCGCCGCAGCGCCCCACGCCGGCCCGCAGGGCATGCACGCTGTTCCGTGAAGCAGCACAGCTGATCCAGCGGGAATGCCCGTTGCGGGTGGCAATGCGTCCGTCCAGGGTACTGGCCAGCTTCAGCAGCACGTAGGGACGCTTTCCCTCCTGCCAGACAAGAAAATCGGCAATGAGATCCCGGCACTCCTGGGCGCATACGCCCTCCACCACCTCCACGCCCGCCGCGCGCAGGCGTTCCGCCCCGCCGGCAGCCACGGGATTGGGGTCCCGCAGACCGATGACCACACGGGCAATGCCCGCCTCCAGCACGGCCTCAGTGCAGGGAGGCGTCTTTCCATAGTGATTGCACGGCTCCAGGGTCACCACCAGCGTGGCGCCGCGGGGATCAATGCCCCTGGCCGCCGCATCGCGCAGGCATTCCACCTCGGCATGGGGCTGACCGGCCGCATGGTGCCAGCCACGGGCCACAATCTGCCCGTCCCGCACCAGAACAGCGCCCACCGTGGGGTTGGGGCAGGCCAGCCAGCGGCCATTTTCGGCCAGCGCCAGCGCGGCCTGCATGAAAGGAATAAAAAGGGAGGGATCAGACATGAGGCACATCCGTCAGCGGCATGGGAACAAAGTGCAGCTGCTCCAGCGTCACACCAGCTTCGTCAAACATGCGCAGAGCCAGCTCGTCCGGGTAGTGCTGATGGTAGAAGATATGGCGGACACCGCAGTTGATGAGCATCTTGGCACATTGCACGCAGGGCAGGGTAGTGCAATAGATGTCGGCCCCGGCAATGCTCACACCATGCACAGCCGCCTGAATGATGACATTCTGCTCGGCATGCAGGCCGCGGCATATCTCGTGCCGCTGCCCGGAGGGAATGCCCAGCTGCTGGCGCAGGCAGCCCACCTCGAGGCAGTGGGGAACCCCGGCCGGCGCACCATTGTAGCCCGTGGCAAGGATGCGCCTGTCCTTGACGGCAATGGCACCCACCTTGCGCCGGGAGCAGGTTGAACGCTCGCTCACCATATAGGTGATGTTCATGAAATAGTCGGTCCACGGAAGTCTGTTGGGCATGACCATCCTCACAGAAGGGCATGTTACACAGAGGAGGACCAAAAGCCAAGCGACCAGAGGGAAAAAGGCCCGCAACCTGTGCCGGCACCGCGCGCGGTATCCTGCCCTCCGTGTCGGGAAAAGGCCGGCCTCCCAGCGGTGCAACGGCTGCCCGCGCTCCCGGCAGGCCTCCCGGCCGCGAACGGCTGACAGGCAAAACGGGGGCTGCCGCCCCGCAAGGCAGCAGCCCCCGTTTCAGACATTACCAGGCAAACAGGGGGAAGTCCCGGGCAAATTCTTCCACGCGTTTGCTGATGGCAGCCAGGGCCGCTTCATCAGCATGCTTTTCCAGGGCTTCCACAATGAAGGCGCCCACCACGCGCATGTCATCTTCCTTCATGCCGCGGGTCGTCAGGGCAGCCGTGCCGATGCGGATACCCGACGTCACAAAGGGCGAGCGGGTTTCAAAGGGCACGGTATTCTTGTTGACCGTGATGCCGGCCAGGTCCAGCGCATGTTCCGCATCCTTGCCGGTGATGTCCTTGTTGGTCAGGTCCACCAGCATGAGGTGATTGTCCGTGCCGCCGGAAACCAGGTCATAGCCCGCATCCATGAGCGTCTGGGCCAGCAGGGCCGTATTGGTGATGACCTGCTGCTGATAGACCTTGAAGCGGGGGCGCAGGGCTTCGCCAAAGGCCACGGCCTTGGCCGCAATGACGTGCATGAGCGGACCGCCCTGAATGCCGGGGAATATCTGGCTGTTGATGGCCTTGGCCCGGCTTTCGTCGGAAAGGATCATGCCCCCGCGGGGGCCGCGCAGGGTCTTGTGGGTCGTGGTCGTGGTGATGTGGGCATACGGGATGGGGCTGGGATGCAGGCCGGCAGCCACGAGACCGGCAATATGGGCCATATCCACCAGCAGCACGGCGCCCACCTCGTCGGCAATGGCGCGGAAGCGGGCAAAGTCCAGCTGGCGGGGGTAGGCGCTGGCGCCGGCCATGATGGCGGCCGGGCGATGCTGACGGGCCAGGGCAGCCACCTCGTCATAATCGATGCGGCCCGTTTCCTTCTGCACGCCGTAGGCCACGAACTTGAACAGACGGCCGGAGAAATTCACCGGGCTGCCATGGGTCAGATGCCCCCCATGGGACAGATTCATGCCCAGCACCGTCGCGCCGGGTTCCAGGCAGGAGAAATAGGCCGCCATATTGGCCTGAGACCCGGAGTGGGGCTGCACATTGGCGTATTCGCAGCCGAACAGCTGCTTGGCACGGTCCTGTGCCAGACGCTCGGCCATGTCCACATACTCGCAACCGCCGTAGTAGCGCTTGCCCGGATAGCCTTCCGCATACTTGTGGGTCAGCACGCTGCCCTGCGCCTCGCGCACGGCATCGGAAACAAAGTTTTCGGAAGCAATAAGCTCCAGCTTGCTCATCTGCCGGCCGGACTCCAGGGCTATGGCGTGGGCAAGTTCCGGGTCCTGCAAGAGAATGTGGTCCATCTGTCGTCTCCTCGGACAGGTTGCTCGTGAGTCCGCCCCGGCCGCCTGCGGGAAGCGGGGCAGAAAAAAAAAAGACGGAGACAGCCCCGGCGACCCCCGTCGCCGGGCGGCTGTCCTTCCGCTAGATGAAAATCTGTGACCGAAGCCCTCCGCCGGCATGCTGCGGCGCCATCCGATTCCGCCAAAGGGGAGGGCGGGAGCACCGTCAGTCGGCCCGGAAACAGTTCCGGGCCATGGCACCGTCTAGTCGTCCCAGCGCCTGAAGATCAGGCTGGCATTGGTGCCGCCAAAGCCGAAGGAGTTGCACATGGCGTACTCACAGGCAATCTGGCGGGAGCCGTCGGCCATGTAGTCGAGATCACATTCGGGATCGGGATTTTCCAGATTGATGGTGCCGGGCAGCCAGCCCGTGTGCAGGGCCAGTGCCGTAAAGACGCTTTCCACACCGCCGGCAGCACCCAGCAGATGCCCGGTCATGGACTTGGTGGCAGAAATCTTGATCTTGGGAGCATGCTGCCCGAAAACCAGCTTGATGGCGCGGGTTTCCGTCTTGTCATTGAGCTGGGTGGAGGTGGCATGCGCATTGATATGCGTAATGGCTTCCGGCGCCAGGCCCGCATCGCGCAGGGCATTCTGCATGGCGCGGGCCATGCCTTCGCCGGACTCGCTGGGAGCCGTCATGTGATAGGCGTCATCAGAGGCGCCATAGCCCACCACTTCGGCATAAATGCGGGCACCGCGCTGGCGGGCATGCTCGAGTTCTTCCAGTTGCAGCAGGCCGGCCCCTTCCCCGATGACAAAGCCGTCACGCTTCCCGTCAAAGGGACGGGAGGCCCGCTCGGGCTGATCATTGTAATGGGTGGACAGGGCCTTGAGCGCCGTAAAGCCGGCAACTCCCAGCGGCGTCACCGTGGCTTCCACCCCGCCGGTGATGACGGTCTTCACGCGGCCCAGCAGAATCTCGCTGAAGGCCGTGCCAATCCCGTGAATGGCCGAGGCACAGGCCGTGGTGGTCACGATATTGGGTCCCTTGGCACCGGTGAAAATGGCAATCTGCCCCGGCCCCATATTGGAAATGAGCATGGGAATGAGGAAGGGAGAGACCTTGCCCGGTCCGCCTTCCAGGAGCTTGGCATGATAGGTTTCAATGGTGCGCAGGCCGCCCAGGCCCACCCCCAGAATCACGCCCACGTCATTGGCATTGCTTTCGTCAATGACCAGGCCGGAATTGGCCAGCAGCTGCTTGGCCGCCGCCACGGCAAACTGCGTGAAGCGATCCATGCGCCGTGCCTGCTTGGGCGGAATATAGTCTTCGGGAACAAAGTTCTTCACTTCGCCAGCAACACGCGAATCATAGGCCGCACAGTCAAACAGGGTGATGGGGCCAACACCGGATTCACCCGCCAGCAGGCGCTTCCAGGTTGTCTCGATATCATTGGCCAGCGGGGTAATGCCGGACAGACCGGTAACGACGACGCGGGGACGATTCATGTGTGCTCCTTCTTCAGGCCCGGGCATGTAGGGGAATGGCGACAACGCGGGCAACGGAACATCCCCGAGAGACATTCCACTGCCCGCGTGAAAAGAATCTACTGGGCCTGCTTGCTTTCGATATAGCTGATGGCATCCTGAACCTTCAGGATCTTCTGCGAATCTTCATCAGCGATTTCGATGTCAAATTCTTCTTCCATGGCCATGATCAGTTCGGTGAGGTCCAGAGAGTCGGCGCCCAGGTCTTCCACAAAGGACGCTTCGGGCTTCACGTCATCAGGATTGGCGCCGAGCTGGTCGACGATGATCTTTTTCACTTTTTCAGCGACATCAGACATGGTTTTCCTCCAGATAGGATAGTGTTTGATAGGTCAGGTATGGCCGCAGGGGCCAGGAATCAACAATACATGCCGCCGTTGACGCCCAGCACCTGCCCGGTAACATAGGCAGCCCTGTCCGACGCAAAGAAGGCAACGGCATCGGCCACTTCCTGTGCCGTTCCCATGCGCTTGAGCGGGATGATCTCCTCGTAGGCATGGCGCACGTCGTCGGAAAGGGCGGCAGTCATATCGGTTTCGATGAAGCCGGGAGCCACGGCATTGACCGTGATATTGCGCGCCGCCAGTTCCTTGGCGCAGGATTTGGTCAGCCCCAGCAGGCCGGCCTTGGCAGCAGCGTAGTTGACCTGACCGGCATTGCCCATCTGGCCTACCACGGAAGAAATATTGATGATGCGGCCGAAACGGTTTTTCGTCATGATCTTGGCCGCCTCGCGGGTACAGAGAAAGGCGCCGCGCAGATTGATGGTCAGCACGCGGTCAAAGTCATCGTCCTTCATGCGCACCAGAAAGCCGTCCTTGGTGATGCCGGCATTGTTCACCAGGACGGCCAGGTTGAGTTTGCCCTTGACCTGTTCGGCAAAAAAGGCGCTCACGGCCTCCGCATCTCCCACGTTGAGCTGGGCAGCCTCCGCCACGCCCCCGGCCGCCGTAATGGCCTGCACCGTGGCCTGGGCCTCTTCAGGACGGCTGACATAGGTCAGCAGCACCTGAAAACCGTCTTTGGCAAGCGTGCAGGCAATGGCGCGGCCAATGCCGCGAGAACCGCCGGTAACCAGCGCCGTGGGAGCCGTGGAAGAAAGTGTGCTCATGATGAAACCCCGAAAAATTTTTCCAAGTGTACATAAAAGAGCGTCTGATGGCAAACAGACGCTCCCCGCAAATCTAGAAGCGCAGCAGGGTGGCCCCGAAGGTCAAGCCGCCGCCAAAGGCCGTCATGAGCACACGCATGCCGGGCTGAATGCGCCCTGTCTCGCGGGCCTCGGCAAGGGCCAGCGGTACGGAGGCCGAGGACGTGTTGCCGTAGCGGGCCACATTGGTAAAGACCTTTTCCGTTGCAATATCCAGACGGCTGCCTACGGCTTCGATGATGCGCAGATTGGCCTGATGCGGCACCAGCAGATCAACATCCGCAATGGTCAGACCATTTTTTTCCAGAATTTCCTCGCAGATGGCTGCCATCTGACGCACGGCATGCCGGTAGACTTCCCGTCCCTGCATATGGATGAAGAAGTTGCTGTCCACAGGGTCGCCCATCTTGTACTGGCAGGCGGTGCCGCCCCCCACCGTGATGAGATGACTGAGGGAGCCGTCACTCTTGCAGATGCAGTCTTCCAACTGGGCCACGGGCGCTTCCTCGCCGGCACTGAGCACACAGGCGCCGGCCCCGTCGCCGAAAAGCACGCAGGTGCTTCTGTCGCTCCAGTCAGAGCGACGGGTAAGGGCTTCGGCACAGATAAAGAGAATCTTGGCCTCGGGATTCTGGCAGAGAATGCTGCGGCAGATGGACAGGCCGTACAGATAGCCGGAACAGGCCGCGCTGAAGTCAAAGGCCATGACGTGCCCGGCTTCCAGCTTGCCGGCAATGATGCAGGAAACAGAGGGGCAGAGCGTATCGGGCGTGCCGGTGGCCGTGATGATATGGGTCAGATCGCACACGCTCAGGCCGGATTCGGCCAGGGCCTTGACCGCAGCCTTGTAGCCCAGGTCAGAGGCATTTTCCATCGGGGCGACACGGCGACGCTCCTTTATGCCGGTACGGGTGGTGATCCACTCGTCACTGGTGTCCACGATTTTGGCAAGATCGTCATTGGTCAGCACCTGTGACGGCACGTGACTGCTGAGCGACAGGAGGTTGCAGCGTGCATTCATAATGAAAATTCTCGTGAAAGGGGATTAAATGGCCCGCGAGAAGCGGGTAAGCTCGTCATTGGCAAGAATGATTTCGGCAAGCCGGTCATTGGTGCCCTTGCGCACAAAGGTACCGCTCATCTTGATGGCATTCATCATGGCCTTGGCATTGGAACGGCCATGACAGACGATGGCCAGCCCCTGCAGGCCCAGCAGCGGGGCGCCGCCATACTCGGCATAGTCGATGGTGGTGGCAAACCTGCGGAAGGCATTGCGGGCCAGCAGACCGCCCATGGCGGGCAGCAGACCGGAGGTGAACACCCGCTTGAGCATGCGAATGAGGGAGCTGGCCAGGCCTTCGCTCATCTTCACGATGACATTGCCCACAAAACCGTCGCAGACCACCACATCCACATCACCGGTGAAGATGTCGCGGCCTTCGGCATTGCCAATGAAGTTGAGGTTCTGGGCCAGCTTGAGCAGCTCGTAGGCTTCCTTCACCTGACTGTTGCCCTTGCCTTCCTCCTCGCCGATGCTGATGAGGCTGACACGCGGGGAGGCATAGCCCAGCAGGTCCCGGGCAAAGGCATCGCCCATGAGGCCGAACTGAAAAAGATGGTAGGGGCGGCAGTCCACATTGGCGCCCGCATCCAGCACCACCACGGGATTCTTTTCCGTGGGCAGCAGGGCAGCCAGGGCAGGGCGCTCCACCCCGGGAAGGCGTCCCATGATGAACATGCCGCAGGCCACAGTGGCCCCGGAATGTCCCGCGCTGACAACGCTCTGGGCCGCTCCCTCCTTGACGAGGCGACAGGCCACCTGGATGGAGGCATTCTTCTTGCGCCGCAGGATGTCGGACGGGCGCTCGTTCATATGCACCACATCTTCGGCGTGGACAATGTCGAACTGCACATTGCTCAGATCAAGCTTGTCCAGCTCCGCCTCGATCTTGGGCGTATCACCAACGAGCAGCACGTGCAGATCGTGGCGCCGGGCAGCCTCCACGGCGCCCGGCACAACCACGGAGGGGCCGAAATCCCCTCCCATGGCATCCACGGCAATAATGGGGCGCGTGTCCATTACTCGGCGTCGTTCTTGCTGACCACCTGACGGCCCTTGTAGGTACCGCAATTGGGGCACACGCTGTGCGGCACGGTCGGCTCGCCGCAGGAGCAGTAAATGACGGCGGGCACGGCCACACGGTCGTGAGAGCGACGCATTCCCTTGCGAGAGCGGGACTTTTTGTTCTGCTGAACAGCCATGATGTTTCTCCTTCTCCGTGGAAACGGAAATTGTTTTCTCGATCTGAACGGTCTTGGCCGCTCAAGGGCTGAAACGCTAGTCTATTTTTCCGTATTTGTCCAGCCCTTCTTGACAGTCAATCCGCGCAGCACGGCAAGGCGGGGGTCACCGCCCTCCTGCTCGCAGGTGCACTGCTCTCTGTTGCGATTGGCACCGCACTGGGGGCAGAGGCCACGGCAATCCGGGCTGCACAGGGGATTCATGGGCAGGGCGAGCACAAATTCCTCCCAGCAGAGCGCTGCCATATCCAGCAGGGGAACCCCCTTGTCCAGCACAATATGGCTGTCTCCGGGCGCCGTGTCCTGCCCGTCCGCGGGATCGGGCACGTCTTCAAATTCCTCAAACGGCGCATCCAGCTCCACCGTCACGTCCTCGGCGCAGCGATTGCAGGGCAGGGTCACGCTGCCGCTCAGATGCCCGCGCACCAGATAGCCTTCTTCAAGGGGCATGATGTGCAGCCGCACGGAAAGCGGCGTCCGCACACGACAGTCCATGTGGAACTGCCCCAGATTTTCCGCCCAGATGGCGGCATCATCCAGCACAAGCTCCCGGCCTTCGGCCGGCAGATTGTTCAGGGGAAGTCGATGATTCGGCATGGCATTCCTCGCTGTGGCGTTTTTTACGCACCGGCCAGCGGCCTGTCAAGAAGCGGGCAGCGGCCCTACAGCGACGAAAACAGCAGTGACGCCGCCAGCCCCACAAAAACACAGGCTGCCAGACGGTGAATGAGCACCTGGATATGCGGGCTGCGGTTGAACCAGCTGGCCAGACGCCCGCCAAGCAGGGATACAGCCCCGAAGACCAGCAGCGCAGCCAGCATGAACAGAACCCCCAGCTGGGCCACCTGCAAGGCCACGCTGCCCTGTTCCGGGCGGCAGAACTGCGGCAGAAAGGCCAGAAAGAACAGCGAGACCTTGGGATTGCTCACATTCATGACAATGCCGCGCCGGAACAGGGCGCCGTAGCCAAGAAATTCCTGCTGACCGCCCTGGGCAAGCAGTGCGCCGGCGCGCAGGGAAAGCCGGGCCAGGTACAGCAGATAGCCCGCCCCTGCCAGCTTGAGCAGCAGAAAGGCCACGGGTGATGCCTGGATAATGGCCGCCACGCCCACGGCCACCAGCGTGGTATGCACCAGCAGCCCGGACACCAGCCCCAGCGTGGTGGCCAGGCCGGCACGAAAGCCGTACAGCACGGACTGCGTCAGGACAAAGATGATATCGGGGCCGGGCGCAATGGCCAGCCCCAGGGACACCACAAAGAAGGTCAGGGTAATCCCCAGACTGATCATGACGCCATTTCTCCTTCTTCTGCGAGCAGTCCGGGCTTCTGTGCCCGCTGCGCCCGCTTGATGCGGGCTTCCAGACGCAGGGCCGCGCTTCTGTCCTCGCAGCAGCGGACGCCTTCCAGCCGTACCGGCCGGCGGCTGCGGGTATAGCGCGCCCCGCCGGCAAGGCCGCCGTTGTGCTGCGCCAGGCGGCGTGCCACATCCGTGGTGATGCCGCAGTACAGGCTGTCGTCAGCGCAACGTACCAGGTAGACAAACCAGCGCACTAGGCGCCCCTGACCAGCCAGGATACCAGCACCAGGCTGATGATCCAGTTGCCTATGCGCCAAAGCCAGGGACTGGGCACCTGGCCCTGCATGGCCAGACGAACCTGCCGCATGGTGCCCAGAACGGCACCAATGCCGTAAAAGACCGCAAAGCCTATGCCCGCCAGCAGCCCCAGCTGGAAGCAGCAGCCCAGAAAAATCCCCAGCGTGATGGCCGGCGACAGGCAGCCGTCCTGCGGCATGCCGCCAAAGGTCATCTGCCGGAAATGAATATAGCCTCTGCCGCCCCCACCCATGCCGGCGCCCCTGGCGCCGTTCGGTCCGCGGGCACAGCCGCGCAGGCGTTCCCACTCCTGCCGGCTGGCATCGTCCTGCCGGGAGCGTGCGTTGTCCGCCCCCGGTCCATGCACCACTTCCGCGTCAAAAACTTCCTGGTCGCCTGCCTCATGGGAAGAAGGGCGTTTCTCAGGAGGATTCATATGCTGCTCCTTGTTGCTGCCACCACCGGGTCACCAGCCGGCAGACGCTGTCGCCCAGACAGCCCGCCCGCGCGGAGAGACTCTGCGGACCAATGTGGGGGCGGTTTTCAATATCGGCCACCCGCCCGTGCTCGCGCACAGGGCTGCCGTCACGCAGCAGACCGCGCAAACGGCCTGCCATGCCGGCCGCCACGGCACAGCGGGAACCGTTGTCCCCGTCCAGAAAGCCCAGCACCTGCCCGGCCGCCACGGCATCTCCCAGACGCAGCGACGTATGAAATATTCCCGATTGTGGCGCATGCACCACACGCGGCAGCACCTGCCCCTGACGGCGCAGTTCTCCCGTGGGAGCAAGGGCCTGTCCCTGCCACAGCACCTCGCCACAGCGGTCGGGATGAGTTTCCATGACGGCATGGGCCTGTTCGCCGGCCAGAAAGCCCGGCCCCAGGGCCAGAACGAATGCTGCCCAGCTTTTTTCCAGGGGTGCTCCCCGTTTGCGCAGGGTCGCCTCGATGAAGACCTGCGGCCGCAGGGCTGTCAGGGCGGCATCCTCGCTGCCGGTGAGCAGGGCAATTTCCCCCTGTTGCCAGCAGGCAGCACACAGGGAAGGCGAGGCCACGTGCCTGGCCAGCAGGCCGTGCACCCGGACCGTTCCCTCGTACACGGCTTCGGAAAAGCACACGGCTCGCCGTATGGCCGTAGGGCGGGCACACTCCTGAAGGACCAGGCGGGAAAAACCCTGCCGCCACAATGCCAGGGCAATGCCGCTGGCCATTTCGCCGGCGCCGCGCAAAAAGATGATGGGAACCATGTCTTTTTCTGCCCTGCGGGCGCCACGGCGTCAAGAGGGGGTCGCCTGACGGCCAGGGAAAAAATGTTTGTCAGAGCGCGGCATGCCTTGTGTCCTGCCCGTCCGTGACTATTATGGTGCTGACGGATATTTCCGCCAAAGGAGCCTTGCATGAAAACTCTCTTCAACCGCCGTCTTGCCGCTGTGGCTCTGGCCTGCTGCCTGTCGCTGCCCCTGCCTGCCACCGTTGTTGCGGCTGATGCGGATGCCACCCTGCAGAAAGCCTGGACGGCCTTCAATATCGGCCACTACAAGGAAACCCTGCGCCTGGTGCAGCCCCTGGCCAGCAATGGCAACCCTCAGGCGCAGGTCATTCTGGGGCGCTGCTATGAAAGCGGCCTGGGCGTGGAGCAGAATATGGAAACCGCCGCCCAGTGGTATCTGCTGGCCGCGGAACAGAATCTTGCCGAAGCTCAGCAGCTGGTGGCCTATGCCTACCAGAACGGCGTGGGCCTGCCCAAAGATGGCGACAAGGCCGTGGCCTGGATGCAGCGCGCTGCCGACGCCGGTTCGCCGGAGGCCTGCTACGCCCTGTCGCAGTACTATTCCAAGGGGCAGTTTGTGGAACGTGACCAGAAAAAGGCCTTTGACCTGGCGCTCAAGGCTGCGCAGGGCGGCTACGGCCAGGCCATGCTCTTTGTGGGGGCCTGCTATGCCTACGGGGTGGGGACGGCGGAGGATGCCGGACAATCCCAGCAATGGTATGATCGTGCCCGGGCGGCCGGCCTGGACCCGGACAGCCACGTCTTCAACAAGGTCAAGGAATATTCCATGGAAGAATAGCCGGGCAGAGCGGCTTCCGTCAGGGCGGCAGGCGGGCCTGCGGCCCTGGCGGCATCAGACGGCCTTCCAGTCCTTGATGCCCACATCCACGGAGGCAATGCCGTTGTAGGTATCAATATGCGGAGTATAGGCCAGCCGGATGCGGCTGCCCACCATGTCGGGCGTGAACTGATCGCCCATGCGCCAGGCCTTGGCCGTGAGCGTAATGCCCGACGTGGTGTCCTGCACCTTGAGGCGCACATGCTCGCGGCCTCTGCCCAGCGGCAGGCAATCACGGATAAGCAGCTCCGGCGAGGCGAATACCGGCTCCGCATTGCCGGGGCCAAAGGGCTGCATCAGCTCCAGCTCCTTGAGAAAACACTGGTCACTGGCTGTGGCAAAGTCCAGCTCGCTTTCCAGCAGCAGGGTGGGCGTGAGAGGCGTGGACCCGATGTCCTCGGCCACGGCCCGCTCGAAATCGGCGCGAAAGGCTTCCAGGTCCTCCAGGCGCAGACGCACCCCGGCCGCCTGCCGGTGCCCGCCAAAGCGCAGCAGATGCCCCGAAGCCCGGCCCAGCCCGGCATAGAGGTCAAATTCGCGCACGGAGCGCCCGGACCCCTTTACGGCATCCTGATCCTGACAAAGAATGATGGTGGGCCGGTAAAATTCCTCCACAATCTTGGAGGCCACAATGCCCACAATGCCCGGATGCCAGGCCTGCCCGTACAGCACCAGGCCGGGGCGGGGTCCCGTGGCCAGCAGCGCCCGGGCCTGGGCGCGCGCCTCGGTGACCATCTGTTCTTCCAGGGCCTGCCGTTCGCTGTTGAGGGCATCCAGCTGCTGTGCCAGGCGGGCCGCCTGCACATGATCCGCGGCGCGCAGCAGGTCCAGTGCCAGGCGGGCATGCCCCATGCGCCCGGCAGCATTGATGCGCGGGGCCAGCCGGAAGACCACCTGCCCGGCGGTGAGTCGCGCGGCGGCATCAAACTTGCTGATGACCTTCAGGGCCACCATGCCCGGCCGCGTGGTGCGGGCCAGCCGGTTGAGTCCGCCCCGCACCAGAATGCGGTTCTGTCCGCTCAGGCGCATGACATCGGCCAGCGTGCCCAGGGCCACCAGGTCCAGCACGTCATCCATGCGGAATCGCTTGCCCGTGTGGGGTTCCAGCAGGACATTGACCGCCGCCATGAGAAAAAAGGCCACACCCACGCCCGCCAGATACGGACACGGGCAGCTGCTTTCGTCCATGAGACGGGGATTGCAGATGGCATGCGCCGGGGGCAGCTCTGCCGGGGGCAGGTGATGATCGGAAATGATGACCAGCATGCCCAGTTCCCGTGCCCGGCGAATGGCCGCCACATCGGAAATGCCGCAGTCCACGGTGAGCAGAATGCCGCAGCCCTGCGCCGCCAGGGCCTCGATGCCCTGCACATTGAGGCCGTAGCCCTCGCCCAGACGGTCGGGAATATGACTCACGGCCTCCATGCCGTGGGCAGCCATCACATCCAGCACCAGCGCACTGGAGGTGATGCCGTCCACATCGTAATCGCCCCAGACGGCCAGCTTGCGCCCCTGGACCAGGGCATCCGCCAGCAGGCGGGCCACATGGGGAATCTGGGGCCAGTTGCGCGGAGGCACCAGCGCCTGAAGGCGCGCATCCAGAAAGGCGTCCAGCTCTTCCCGGCTGGTAAAGCCGCGACGCCAGAGCAGCTCCAGCAGCTGCGGCGAAATGGAAAGTTCCCTGGCCCAGCCGCGGGGCGGACTGCCCTGGGGGGCCTTGCGAAACAGCCAGTTTTTCATGGGGCCTCTACCGCATCATCATGCCGTTTGCCAGCATCAGGAGCCCATCTCCTGCACGATGGCCTGCGCCGCCGCCACAGGGTCAGCGGCCCGGGTGATGGGACGCCCCACCACCAGATAATCCGCCCCGGCAGCCACGGCAGCCGCAGGTGTCATGATGCGGCACTGATCATCTGCTGCTGACGACGCCGGCCGTATGCCGGGACAAAGACAGGCAAGGCGCGGGTTGCGTGCCTTGATGGACGCGGCCTCCTGGCCGGAGCAGACCACCCCGTCCAGCCCCCAGGCTGCCGCCATGTCCGACAGCTCCAGCGCAAACTGGCCGGGTTCCTGCGCAATGCCGGGCATCTGCCCGGGGCCGAAGCTGGTAAGCACCGTCACCCCAAAAAGCAGGGGAGGGCGGGCACAACTCCGGGCGGCCTCGCAGGCCTCGCGGCACATGCGCTCGCCGCCCTGGGTGTGCAGGGTCAGCATGTCCGCGCCACCGGCAGCCGCAGCCCTGACAGCCTGCGCCACCGTATGCGGAATGTCGTAAAACTTCAGGTCCAGAAAAACGCGGAAACCCATGGTGCGCAGCTCCGCCAGCACCGGGGGACCGGCCAGGCTGAAAAGCTCCATGCCAACCTTGCACCACGGCACCAGGCCGCGCAGACGGGATGCCAGCGCCAGCGCCTCTTCCCGGGTGGGGAAATCCAGAGCCACAACCAGTTGGGCCATAGGCAGTCCTTCTCCTTTTCCGCTACTGCCGGCGGGGCAGTTTACAGCAGGTTGCCCTGCGCCAGTGCCGCCACCAGATCGGGGTGATACACAGGGCGCAGGGTACCGGCCACATAGGCCGCCCGCAGCCGGGCATAGGCGGCGTCCAGGTCATCATTGACCACAAGAAAATCGTACCACGGGGCCTCGCGCAATTCCTGGCAGGCATTGTGCAGCCGGCGGGCAATGGTTTCTTCCGTGTCCTGACCACGCAGGCGCAGGCGCCGTTCCAGTTCTTTCATGTCAGGAGGCAGCACAAAAACAAAGGTGGCTTCCGCCAGGCTGGCCTTCAGCTGGCGCGCGCCCTGTACGTCAATGTCAAACAGCACATCCCGCCCCTGGCGCAGCATCTCGCGCAGAGGCCCCAGGGGGGTGCCGTAAAGATTGCCGTGCACCTCCGCCCATTCGGCAAAATAGCCCTGCCCGCGCAGCGTCTCGAAACGCTCCCGCGACAGAAAGTGATAGTCCTGTCCGTCCACCTCGCCGTCACGCGGCGCACGGGTGGTGCAGGAAACCGAGTAGGCAAAGTGCGGAAATTCCTCGCGCAGGCGCCTGATGAGCGTGGTTTTGCCCGCTCCAGACGGTGCACTGATGACCAGGGGCATGCCGTGTCGTGCCATTAGTCGTCTTCCTCCTGCGCAAAGCGCTGGCTGATGGTTTCGGGCTGGATGGCGGAAAGGATGACGTGATTGGAGTCGGTCACGATGATGGAACGCGTCTTGCGCCCCTGCGTGGCATCCACCAGGCGCCCCTCGGCCCGGGCATCCTCCCGCAGGCGTCGCATGGGCGCCGAGGCCGGGCTGACAATGCCGATGACACGGGCGGCCAGCACGTAATTGCCGAAACCGATGTTGATGAGCTTGTCGCCTGCCATGCGCTATTCCAGATTCTGCACCTGCTCGCGGCACTTTTCCAGCTCGTTCTTGAAATCCACCACCAGACGGGAAAGCTGCACATCTGGCAGCTTGTTGCCGCAGGTATTGATTTCGCGAAAGCATTCCTGAAGGGTGAAGTCCAGGCGGCGTCCGGCATCCGTGCCGCTTTCCAGCAGCTCGCGCAGGCGCTCCAGGTGCGTTTGCAGGCGGGTCAGCTCCTCGCTGACGTCCAGCCGGTCGGCCAGCAGGGTAATTTCCTGCAAAAAGCGGCCTTCCTCCAGCTCGGTTCCCAGCGTGGCCAGGGCCTCCGAAATGCGCTCACGCAGGGTATCGGCCCGTTCCTGCTTGATTTCCGGCGCCCGCCCGGCAATAAGTTCCGTCCACTCCTCCATGCGCAGCACGCGGGCGCGCATGTCCGTCACCAGGGCGCGGCCCTCCTTGCTCCGGGCCTCGTTCCAGTCCTGCAGGGCCAGCGTCAGCCCGTCCTCCAGCTGGAGCACCAGCTCTTCGTCCACTTCATCCCCGGCCTCGCCCCACAGCAACGACAGGGAAAGCAGCGCCGTATAGTCCGGCGTCCAGGCTTCGCCCCGATCCCGGGCCAGCTGGCAAAGACTGTCCAGCATGGCCGATGCCGCCACCGCGTCAAAATGCAGGGCGGGCGACATGTCCGGCGCGAATTGCAGTTGCAGGCTGATGTCCACGCGCCCGCGCGAAGCATGGCGGCGCACCACCTTTTCCAGGCGCGGCTCCAGACTGCGCACGCAGGAGGGCAGACGCCACTTCAGGTCAAGGTGACGGCCGTTGACGCTCTTGATCTCCCACTGCTGGGTGATACCGCCATTTTCCACAAGACAGCGGCCAAAGCCGGTCATGCTGCATACCATGGATTTGCTCTCCGTCAGAAGGGTAGGCCAGCTGCCCGACAGGGAAGCGGCATTCTGTAAAAATAGGGCATGCCCCTGCCGATTGCAAGAACGGCCGGCCCAGACCCGCTACTGGCCGCCGCCCTGCGCCGACGGGCAGGAGCCGGTACCGCAGGCGCCCCCGCAGCCGGAAAGCCCCTTGGCCATCTTGGAAGCCAGGGGATGCACCGGACCGACCTTGAAAGGAAAGGCTCCGGTCTTGAGCGGGCTGGGGGCGCTTATCATGCGCTCGGTCTGGGCATGGCCGCAGACAGGGCAGGGCGGAACCTCGTCACCAAAGACAAGTTCCTCAAATTTGGCGCCGCACTGGGGACAGGTAAAATCAAACATGGGCATGATCAGGTGCCTCCCGGAAAATTTTTTGCAGGTCGTGACCTTGTCGTCGCAATACGGGTGCTTATATACCCATCAAAAGAGGCAAGGCAAGAGGCCGCCGTGCCCGATGGGCCGCCATGCGGCAAACTGTCAACGGGAATATCCCGGGAGAAACCCCATGAGTAAGAAAATTCTGATGCTGGTCGGCGACTTTGTGGAAGACTACGAAGCCATGGTTCCCTATCAGATGCTGCTGATGCTCGGCTATGACGTGCATACCGTATGCCCCGGCAAGAAAGCCGGCGACATGGTAAAGACAGCCATCCATGATTTTGAGGGCGATCAGACCTATTCCGAAAAACGTGGCCACAACTTCGGCATCAACTACGATTTTGACAAGGTGAACACGGACGATTACGTGGGCCTTGTGGTGCCCGGCGGCCGTGCCCCCGAATATCTGCGCCTCAATGCCCGCGTGCTGGACATTGTGCGCGCCTTTGATGCAGAGCGCAAACCCATTGCCGCCATCTGCCACGGGCCGCAGATTCTTGTCTCCGCCGGGGTGCTCAAGGGCAAGACCTGCACCTGCTATGCCGCCGTCAAGCCCGATGTGGTGGACGCCGGCGCCACCTGGGCCGAAAGCAATGATACCGCCAGCAATGCCGTGGTGTCCGGTCACCTGGTGACCGCGCCGGCCTGGCCCGCGCATCCTGCCTGGATTGCGGCCTTTGTGAGGCTGCTGGGCGCGCAGATCAGCATCTAAGGCGCAAAAAAGCCTCTTTCTGCCGGCAGACAACGGCCGTGCCCTGCCGGCTCTCCTCCCGGCGGGGCACATGCCGGCACAGATGACCGGCAGAGCTGTCTTTTCGGAAAAACCTCTTCACTCTCCGGCCCCTTCCCCTGCGGGAAAGGGGCCGTTTCTGTTTCCATGGCAGCCGTCTCTGGTGCAGCCCCTGCGGGCTGGTCATGCGGCGCGCCTACACAGCCTCCACCCGCAGCCCTGTCTGTTCCAGCGCCACGGGGCGCACTGTCAGCAGGCCCGTTTTCCGGGCCAGTGACGGCGGCAGCAGGCAGGGCACATAGAAGTCATTGACACCCTTGCCCGAAGCCCGCGTACCGTCGGCATGCGGACTGTCGGCCACCACCTGGAAGCGGGGCAGCGCCATCTGGGCCTGCCGAAAAACCTGCTGGCGTGCGGCTACGGCCTCGCGTACCCGGCGGGCACGCTCCTGCCGGACATCCGGCGCTATCTGGTCGGCAAAGCGGTCTGCCGCTGTGCCGGGACGCCGCGAATAGGGAAAGACATGGGCATAGCTGAAGGGCGTTGCGGCCACAAAGTCCAGCAGGCAGCGCACATCTGCCTCGCTTTCTCCGGGAAAGCCCAGGATGATGTCTGCCCCCAGGCCCATGACAGGCCAGTGGGCGGAAAGCTCCCGCACGGCCTCCTGCAGACGTTCCGCGTGATAGTGACCGCGCCCCATGCGGCGCAGCACCGCATAGGAGGCATGCTGCAGGGAAATGTGCAGATGCGGGCAGACCAGACGACAGGCCATGAGCGTATCCACTCCCCGGCTGTCCAGCTGTCCCGGCTCCAGCGAACTGATGCGCAGGCGCGCCCGGCCCGCAAATTCCGGCGCCAGGGCCGCATCCAGCCAGGCCAGCAGCTGCCAGAAGTCCCCGTAGTCCGGGCAGTCCCGCCCGTACTGGCGCAGATTGATGCCCGACAGCATGAGCTCCGCATAGCCGGCACGGAAAAGGCGCCGGGCCTCGTCCAGAATGTCCTGCGGCGCCCGGCTGTGGCAGCGACCCCGCGTGAGCGGCACGATGCAGTAGGTGCAGCGGTGCTCGCAGCCATCCTGTATCTTGAGCACCGGGCGTGCCCGCCGGAAACCCCCAATACGGAAGGGCGGATAGCCGGCAGCGGCGGGAGTGTCGGGCGGGGACGCCGTCAGGCCGCGCACCAGGCGGCCATCCAGCAGGGCAGCCTTGTTTTCCTGCCCCACCACGGCGTCCGCCTGCGGCAGCTGCCCCTGCCTGGCGGCATGGGGGGCCGGCGCAAAATGCTCCACCAGGTGGGCCGCGCATCCTGTCAGCACAATACGTGCCTGGGGCGCCTCGCGCCGCAGACGCAGAATGGCTGCGCGTGCGTCACGCTCGCCATGCGCCGTGATGGCGCAGCTGTTGATGCAGATCACATCCGCTGCCGCGGGATCGTCACATTCCTGACCGCCCTGCGTTTGCCAGGCTTCGCGCAGGGACTGACTCTCATACTGATTGACCTTGCAGCCGAAGGTCAGCACATGAAACTTCCAGCTCTTCATGGACGCCTTGTATGCAAAGGCGGACGACTTGACAAGCTGACGGGGCAGGATATGGTCAGCAGATGTTGCGTCACATTGTCTGTGCGGGGCTGACCGCGCTTGTGCTTGCCGTCCTGCCGGCGCCGGCCGCAGGGCAGGCCCCCCCTCTGGACGGGGCTGTTGCCGTCACCACGGGCAGCCTGCGGCACGACTCCCCGGCATTTCAGGAAGAGGCTGCGCTGGACTGGCACTGCCTGCAGGCGGCCTATCCCCGGTTGCGGCGCATGGAAGCAGACGGCCAGGGCCGTCTCTGGCTGCACCTTGCCGACGGGCAGCGCGTGCTCTATGCCGCCGGACAGCCGGCTCCCCCGCCGCGGCATCCCCACGGCCCGGAATGGGATGTGGATGTGCGCTCCAGCATGCGCCAGCTCTATGTGCCCGATCCTGAACGTCCGCCCACGCCGGCGGGGCAATCGCCGGGACGCCGGCGCTCCTATGCGCTGCTCCAGGCCCTGTACGGCAGCACGGCCCGGGAAACGGCATCCCGTGTCCGCCGGGTGAGCTTTTTCCGCCAGACGCTGCTGCTGGAAGAAAGTGCCGCCCGCGCCCTGCAACGCGTGGAGGCGCGCCTTGCCCCCCTGGTGGCCGCCCGCCCGGCGCTGCGGCGCTATCTGAAGCAGAGCGGCGGCTTTGTGTGGCGTGCCATTGCCGGGGAACAGCGCCTCAGCCCGCATGCCTTCGGCATTGCCCTGGACCTCAGCCCCCGCCTGGCTCCCTACTGGCGCTGGTCAGCCCTGCGTCCGCATCCGCTCCAGGCCAGCTATCCCACGGAAATCGTGACAGCCTTTGAGGCCGAGGGCTTCATCTGGGGCGGAAAATGGCATGAATACGACATCATGCACTTTGAATACCGCCCTGAACTGCTGTGCAAATCCCGTCTGCTGCTCCGCCGTCAGCAGGAAGCAGGGGCCACCCCGGCTTCCGGCCCAGCCCCCAGCCCACGCCCCTGACACCGGCCTGGGGCAGGCTGGTCACGGCACAAAAAAAGGCCCCTGCACCGGCAGGAGCCTTGACATCATCCCCGCGGACGGGCGCTTACTTTCCCGTGGCCGCGGCTTCGTCCACAACCCAGATGAGATCACCCACCGTGGGGCGCACAAGCTGTGCCGGCAGGGTAGGTTCCGCCAGCAGATTGAGCGTCTTGGAAAGCACATCGTGCTTTTCCTTGCCCGTAACAAGAAACATGCAGCAGCGCGAATTGTTGATGACCGGCAGGGTAAGGGTCAGGCGGTCCGCCTTGCGTTCCGGCACATACTGGTCAATGACCAGGCGCTTGCGCTCCACCAGTGCCGGCGAGTTGGGGAAAATGGAGCCGGTATGCCCGTCATCCCCCACACCAAGCAGCATGAAGTCAAAACGCGGGAATTCGTTGGGGCCAATGTTGAAATCCGCCCGGATCTGCGCCTCGTACAGGGCAGCCGCCTTGACCGGATCCATTTCGCCACGCATGCGGAAAAAGTGCGTCACCGGCAGATAAGCCAGCATTTCGCGCCGCGCCAGGCCGTAATTGCTGTCAGGGTGATCCGGGCCGACGCAGCGTTCGTCCACCCAGAAGAAGGTGATCTTTTCCCACGGGAGACGATCCGCCCAGTCACTGGCAGCCAGCAGCCGGAACAGCGGAATGGGCGTCTGCCCGCCGGAAAGCGCAATCTTGAATACGCCACGCTCGCTCACGGCCTCCTCGCAGGCAGCGGCAAGAATATGGGCCGCACGTTCGGCCATGGCTGAGGGGTTTTTATGAATATGCACCGAAAGGTGTATGGAACGGCTGCGCGCTTGCATAAAGGACTCCTTCGTTTGAAACGGGGACAGTATGCCACAGGGAAGTCTGCGAGAAAAGGGCTTTTTTGCGACGATTTTCAGGAGGATGGGCCACCACCGCTCCTCAGGGGGCGCGCTGCTCCAGAACAGAGGAGGTCTCCAGCCGCTTCTTGCCCCCACCGGCCCGCAGCCCCAGCGGCGTCACCCGGCCCGACGGGCCAAGGTCGATGCGCAGCACGCACCACGCCCCCAGCCAGGAGCACAGCCTGTCCTGCCGGGAAAGCAGGCTTTCGCCCCTGCCGCCGGGCAGATGCAGGGTACCAAAGAGGCGCCAGCTGCCGTAGGGCCTGCCCAGGCACACCACCTGCCACCAGGGCAGCCCCCTGTGCGGCCAGGGATGGCGTGCGGGGAAAAGAGTATGAAGCAGGCCGGGCAGGGACGCCACATTCCAGAAGGTGACCGCCAGCCCGCGAACAGCCACGCGCGCGGCCTCTTCCACGGCCTGGGCCGCCGCAGCGCCGTCATGATTCCCCAGATGCAACACCGCCCAGTCAAAACTGTCCGGCCCGAAGGGAAGGTAATCGTCATGCGCCGCCACCACCTCCACCCCGCAGGGCGCACACGCCACGGCCTCATGCCGCTGTTCCGGCCGGCCTTCGCAGGCCGTCACGTCAAAGCCGCATTCCCAGAGCAGGGAAAGGAGCTTCCCCGCGCCGCAGTTGATGTCCAGCAGCGCGGCATGGCGCCGCCTCCAGGGAGCCAGCGCCCCCCGCAGCAGCGAGCGCTGGCGCGGAAGAAGAAAGGCCTCGTTCCCGTAGCGGGACCTGTCCACCGAGTCATTCATGCCACAGTTCCTTTTGCACCATCTTACGGAAGAGGCCGGGCGCTTGGCAATCCCTCTTCTTCAGGTGCGGGACGCAGCACAAGCAGGAGAATCTCTCCGGGAACGCCCAGCCGAAAGGGAAAACCGCTCCACAGGCCGCAGCCGGACGACACCACCAGGCGGGAATCCGCATCGCCGTACAGGCCACGCACATAGCCGTCATTAAAACGGGCCACCAGCCAGTCCACCCCCAGCAGGGAGCCGCCATGCGTATGCCCGGAAAGTTGCAGGCGTATCCGTCCCCGCAGTTTCGAGAACAGGGCAGGGCGGTGGGCAAGCAGCAGCACGGGCGGTGTCCCCTCCCTGGCGTCAGGGCGCTGCCCCGTGATGCGGGAAGGCCACGCCCGCGCACTGGCGGCCAGGGCACGCCGCAGCGTCCCTTCCGTATCCGGTCCGGGCAGGCCGAAATGCGCGGCCGCCTGATCCGTCACCCCAAGCAGAAGCAGATGACTGCCCCGGTAGGGCAGCAGCGCAAAGGCATTGTCCAGCATGCGGATGCCCAGCCGGCCAAGCACGGGCTGCCAGGCCGGATAGCTGGAATAATATTCATGATTGCCCGCACAGCCCCAGACTCCCAGGGGGGCACGCAGGCCGGCCAGGGGCTGGATATCCGCCGCGCGCTGTGCCGGCGATCCGTCCATCAGGTCCCCTGTCAGCAGGATGATGTCCGGGCGAGCCGCATTGACACGCGCCACCAGTGCTTCCGCCCAGGGGCGGGAAAAGGTCTGACTGAGATGCAGATCACTCAGGAGGGCCAGGCGCATGCCGTCCAGCTCCGGCGGCAGATGGCGCACGGGAATTTCCACTTCCCGCACAGCAGGCACCCGCAGGGCCGCGGTAATGCCTGCGCCCACCAGCACAGCCGCCAGCAGCGCCAGCCCCAGGGAAATGCCCGCATCCCGCGCCCGCAGCCATGTCCACGCATGGCCCAGCCCGCAGCGCTCGGCCAGCAGACACAGCAGCAGCAGAACATCCCGCCCCAGACTCAGGGCGGCAAACAGCAGCACCAGTCCCAGCGGAATGCCCGCCCCCACCTGAAACCAAGACGGCAGTTCCGGTGAATAGGACCCGAAGACAAGGCGAAAGAGCAGCAGCTTGCAGGCCCCGGCCGCCGTCAGCACCGCCAGCAGCAGACGCAGGGGCAGGGCAAGGGGCGCACGCCACAGAACGCGCACCAGCACGTACAGCGTCAAAAAAAGCGAAAACGCGGTCAGCATGACCGCGTTTGTACAAAAAGGCGAAGGAGGTGGCAAGCTCCTTCGCCAGGCGGCATCTTTTGGGCAGGCAGGCCGCCTTTTCCCGGTCCGAGGCCCGGGGCCTGTCTGCGTGCAACACTACGGTACGGCAGCCCGTCCCGCGCCCCGACGCTCCCCCGGCATACGTTTTTACGCGGAACGGGCGGTGCCGGGAACACGATCGCTTCCCCACGGCAGAGCGTCGCCGGCGTCGTGTACGGGACCGGCGGAAAGCGGCATCCCGTCCCGGCAGTCAGCCACGCTGCCCGGACGACCCTCCGCCCCTAGCGGACGGCGATGGCCTCCACCTCCACCAGTGCTCCCATGGGCAGGGCGGATACGGCCACACAGGAGCGGGCCGGATAGGGCGCCTGGAAAAAGGTTTTGTATACCTCGTTGACTGCCGGGAAATGCGCCATGTCGGTAATGAAGACCACCGTCTTCACCACATGTTCCGTCCCCAGCCCGGCAGCGGCCAGCACGGCGGACAGATTTTTCAGCGCCTGCCCGGCCTGGGCCGACACGTCGCCGTCCACCATCTTGCCGGTTTCGGGAACCAGGCCGATCTGGCCGGAAAGATAGACGGTCTCGCCCGCCCGGACGGCCTGACTGTAGGGGCCAACGGCTGCCGGAGCGCCGGCGGTGGAAAGACATTCTCTGTTCATGGCAGTCCTCCTTTGACTGGGTGACGGAAAGGGCTGATATGCCTGCTTCCCGGAGAAGATGCTAATGAAAGGTGGGCAGCAGCGCAAAAACGGAAAGGGTGTGGCACACGGCCACGGCAATGCCGTACACCAGCAGCAGGGGCACGGCCCAGCCGGCGCCGGGCATGCTGTAGTCGGAGGGACCGTGCTTGCGGCGGCTGGTATGCAGGAGCATGGCCGGCACAATGACCGACCAGATGGCCGCTGCCAGTCCGGCCCAGCCGATGGCGGGCAGGAAGCCGTCCGGCCAGATGAGACCGCCGATCATGGGCGGCAGAAAGGTGATCAGCATGGTCAGGGTGCGCCCGCGCCGGCTGTTGTCAAAGTGGCAGAGGTCCGCCATGTAGTCAAACAGCCCCAGACCCGCCCCCAGGAAGGACGTGGCAATGGCAAAGAGGGCAAAGGCTTCCAGCATCTTCTGGATGACATAGCTCAGCGAGGACCCCGATGCCGCCACCAGATGGCCCACATTGCCGCCGGCCGCAATGACGGCCCGGAATTCCTCGCGGTCCAGGATGCCGTCAGCTGCGGTAATCCAGACCAGGTAGCAGACCAGGGCAATGAAGGTGCCGTTGCGCAGGCAGGCATTGATGATGCGCGGCTCCTTGCCAATGTACTTGATGAGGCTGGGAACCGACGCATGAAAGCAGAAGGAGGTCAGGTAGGTGGACAGGGCGCCAAAAATAAAGATGGCTTCCCCCTTGTTCTGGCTGCCCAGCAGATTTTCCAGGCTGGCATTGCCGATCATTCCGCCCACCGACAGGAAAAAGGTAATGATCATGCCGCCCATGAGCAGCACGGACAGACGGTCCACCGCGCGGGAACTCCACCACACGCAGGCCGTGAGCAGCAGGGAAAAGAACAGGCTGGTCAGAATGCGGGGGGGCGTGATGCCCCATCCGGACTGCATGGCCTGCTGCACCACGGAACCGCCGCTGCTCACATAGGCATAGACCAGCGTATAGAGCACAAAGGCCACGGACAGGCCGTTTACCAGACTCCAGGCCGGACCGAGGGTCCTGTAAACAAGCGTATGCAGGCTGTCCCCAGGCTCGAAGCGCAGATTGACCTCAAGAATGGCCTGGCTGGCCCGCAGCATGCAGAACCAGGAGATGAACATGATGAGCACGGACCACTTGAACCACATGCCTGCCGAAATCATGGGCAGGCCAAGCATGCCCGCCCCGATGGCCGTGCCGGCCACCACCATGGAGCCGCCCATAATGTGCTGAAAATCCGGGCCGAACAGATACCGCATAGACGTTTCCCCCTCGTTGCGCTGCCGGAAAGCGAGGTGCCATCTTGGCAGAGAGGCGTCGTCAAATCAAGGGAGGGAAGACCCCGCCTTGAAAAAGGCGGCAAGGCCGTATAGACTGCTGCCTGGCCTTTTTTTCGCCAACATCCATGCTGAGGAACTCATGAGCAACGAACCTGACAAGATCATCTATTCCATGATCCGCGTGTCCAAGCGGCACGGGCAAAAGGAAGTGCTGAAGGATATTTCCCTCTCCTACTTCTACGGGGCCAAAATAGGCGTTCTCGGCCTCAACGGGGCAGGCAAGTCCAGCCTGCTCAAGATTCTTGCCGGTGTGGACCAGTCCTTTGACGGCAAGACCGTGCTGGCCCCGGGCTATACCATCGGCTACCTGGAACAGGAACCCCTGCACGATGAATGTCGCACCGTGCGCGAAGTGGTGGAAGAGGGCGTAAGCGACCTCATGGCCATTGCCAGGGAATTCGAGGAAATCAACGCCAAGTTCGCCGAACCCATGGAACCGGAAGAAATGGATGCCCTCATCGAGCGGCAGGCCAATGTGCAGGAACTCATGGACAGCAAGGGCATCTGGGACCTGGATTCCCGCCTTGAAATGGCCATGGATGCCCTGCGCTGTCCCCCTGCCGACATGCCGGTCAACAAGATTTCCGGGGGGGAACGCCGCCGCGTGGCCCTGTGCCGCCTGCTGCTGCAAAACCCGGACATCCTTCTGCTGGACGAACCCACCAACCATCTGGACGCCGAGTCCGTGGCCTGGCTGGAACGCTACCTTTCCACCTTCCCCGGCACGGTCATTGCCGTCACCCACGACCGCTATTTTCTTGACAATGTGGCCGGCTGGATTCTGGAACTGGACCGCGGCCGGGGCATTCCCTGGAAGGGCAACTATTCCTCCTGGCTGGAACAGAAGCAGAAGCGCCTTGCCCAGGAAGACAAGACAGAGGCCGAGCGCCAGAAAACCCTGGCCCGCGAACTGGAATGGATCCGCATGTCGCCCAAGGGCCGCCACGCCAAGGGCAAGGCCCGCATCAATGCCTACGAGGCCATGCTTTCCCACGAGAGCGAAAAGCGTGCCCCTGACCTGCAGATCTACATTCCGCCGGGACCGCGCCTGGGCAAGAGCGTCATCGAATTCAAGGGTGTCACCAAGAGCATGGGCGACAGGCTGCTCATGGAAAATCTGAATGCCCTCATTCCCGCCGGGGCCATCGTGGGCATCATCGGCCCCAACGGGGCGGGCAAAACCACGCTCTTCAAAATGATCACCGGGCAGGAAAAGCCCGATGCCGGCACCATCACCGTGGGAGACACCGTGCAGTTTGCCTATGTGGACCAGGGGCGCGAATCCCTGACGCCGGGCAAGACCGTCTATGAACTCATCAGCGACGGACACGACACCATCAAGCTGGGCGGACGGGAAGTGAACGCCAGGGCCTACTGCACCCGCTTCAACTTTCATGGGGCGGACCAGCAGAAGAAGGTGGACGTGCTCTCCGGCGGCGAGCGCAACCGCCTGCACCTGGCCCGCATGCTCAAGTCGGGCGCCAACGTGCTGCTGCTGGACGAACCCACCAACGACATTGATGTCAATACCATGCGCGCCCTGGAAGATGCGCTGGACAATTTCGCCGGCTGTGTGCTGGTGGTGAGTCACGACCGCTGGTTCCTGGACCGCATTGCCACGCACATCATGGCCTTCGAGGGCGATTCTGCCGTGGACTTCTTTGAAGGCAACTTCACCGAATACGAGGAAGACCGCAGAAAGCGTCTGGGCAAGGACGCCGATACCCCCAGGCGGCTCAAGTTCCGCCGGCTGACGCGCTGATTTTCCCTTGCGGTGACACTGCCGGCAACGGTACCTTCTGCAAACTGTCCACAAGGCGGCAACCCTGTTGTCGCCTTGTGTGCTTTGTGTGCTTCTCCGCTGCCGGCAAAAAGGCCGGGGTGCTGCTGTCCCGGCATGGGAGGTGCCCATGATCTCTCGGCAATGTACCCGCCACGCACGGGCTGTGCTGTGGGCGGTCCTGCTGTCTTGTCTGCTTGCCGGCACGGCCGGTGCCCGGACACTGACGGAATCTCCCCGTCTGGCCCAGCCGGAACAGGTGCTGCTTTCTCCTGCCGGTGCCCGGGTGACCGTGGCGGAGGAGGTCGCGGTCTGCCGGACGGAGCAGGGCGGTCTTGTGCGTCTTTTCCTTCCCGGGGCGGCCGATGCGGTGGCGCCGGACGTGCCGGGCCAGCAGGTGCTGCGCTGGAGCCTGCGGCCTCTGGCCCTGCCTGCCGAAGGGCAGGCGGCCCGTGAGCGGCAGCGCCTGCTGGACGAAGCGGACAGGCTTGACGGCCGCCTTGTGGCGCTGGATACGGCCCTGGCGCTGTACCGTCTGCCGGCCCGGGATGCGGCGTCCCTGCCCGCCGCCGCACTGAAGGACGCCGGTCGGCAGATTCTGGAAGATGTGGCCGCCCTGGGCCAGGAACGCGCCGCCGTGGAACGCCGCCTCAAGCAGCTGCGGGATATGCTGGCTGCCCGGCCCGCACTGCCGGATCAGGGGCAGGTGCTGGAAATCCTGCTGGCAGACGTGCCCGGGTCGCCGGTACGCGTCACGTGTTCCTACTCCCTGGAGCATTGCGGCTGGCGCCCCCGCTACAGCCTGGATGCCCGGCCCGCCACGGGAACCATCATGGCCCATATGCTGGCCGATGTGTGGCAGTATTCGGGGCAGGACTGGACCACCTGCCGTCTTTCGCTCATCAGCAGCCCCACAGGCTCGCTGCGCCCCGCAGCGCTGCCCAGCTGGGACATTGCAGGAGGGCCGGCGCCCCGCGGCAAGGCTGCCGGGGCCATGCTGGCTGCCCCCAGAGTCATGCAGGGCAGGGAAGGCTCCTCGCCGATCAATGCCGTGGAATCCGGCGCCTTTGTGCGCTGGGACGTGCCCGCCGCGGGCCTGCCCCAGGGCCGCTTTACCCTGTCCGTGGCACAGGAGAACTGGCATGCTCCCCTGAGCTGGCTGGCGCGTCCTGTCGACGGAGAGAGCCGGGTCTGGATGACGGCTCGTCATGTCTTCACCAGGGGAGCATCCTGGCCCGGCGGCCTCATGGAATGCCGCATCGACGGCCAGAGCGTGGGCACCGGCCTTTTCGCGCCGGAAAACGGTGAGGTACAGCTCTTTTTCGGCGCTGATCCGCGGGTGCATGTGACGGTAGAGCACGAAAGCCGCCGGCAGGGCGAAAGCGGCATCATCAATGCCCGCCGTCTCTGGCACTGGAACTGGACCTATACCCTGCGCAACGAACGCCAGAACGCCGTGGACGTACGGGTGGAGCGCCCCCTGCCGCGCGCCGTGGAGGAGAGCGTGCAGGTGACCATGCAGAATACGCCCGACGCCAGCGTGGACCGGGACGGCCGTACCCTGTACTGGACCATCAATGTCCCCGCCCGCCAGACAGCCACCATCCGTCATGGAGTGAGCCTTTCCGCACCAGCCGATCTGCCGCTGGAACCGGTGGCTCCGTAGGCTGCCGGGGAGCGGCCCGAGGCCCCTCCCGCACTTGCGGGACAGGCCCTTTTTCCGTAGGTTGGCGCCATGGCAAAAGTTCGCGAAGTGTACATCTGTTCTTCCTGCGGTGCCCGGACCCTGCAATGGCGCGGGCAGTGCCCCGGCTGCCACGAATGGAACACCCTGAAGGCCGTGGCGCAGCCGCGTTCCGGCAGTTCCGCCGCCGTTTCGGCCCGCCCGTCCCGCTCCGCTTCCCAGGGGGGGCGCCCCGTGCCGCTGCGCGACGTTTCCGACAGCGGGCATACGCCCTTTGCCAGCGGCATTGCCGCCCTGGACCGCGTGCTGGGCAAGGGGCTTGTGCCGGGTGCGGCCATTCTGGTGGGCGGGGAGCCGGGCATCGGCAAGTCAACCCTGCTGCTGCAGGTGGCCGGCAATGTGGCCAGGCAGGGGCGCAGCGTGCTCTATGCCAGCGGCGAGGAATCCCTGCCGCAGATCAAGGCCCGCGGCCAGCGTCTGGATGTGCTGCATGAGCACCTGCTGGCGCTGGCCACCTCCAGCGTGGAAGACATCATCAATGCCGTGGAGCTTTCCCCGCCTTCCCTGCTGGTGGTGGATTCGGTGCAGACCCTGACCAGTCTGGAGGCCGACGGCCTGCCCGGCAACGTCAGCCAGGTGCGCGCCGTGGCCACCGCTCTGCTGGACTGCTGCCGCCGCACCGGCAGCACGCTTATTCTGGTGGGGCATGTCACCAAGGACGGCACGCTGGCCGGGCCGCGCATGCTGGAACACATGGTGGACACCGTCATTTCTCTGGAAGGGGACCGCCGCCAGCTCTTCCGCCTGCTGCGCGTCTTCAAGAACCGCTTTGGTCCCAATGAGGAACTGCTGGTCTTTCGCATGGGGCAGCAGGGCATGGAGGTGGTGGACGATCCTTCCACCTTTTTTCTGGAGGCCCGTGATCCCGGCCTTTCGGGGACGGCGGTGGTCATGGCCGTGGACGGGCAGCGCCCCCTGGCAGTGGAGGTACAGGCTCTGGTGGCCCGAACCTTTCTCAATATTCCGCGCCGTGCCGCCCTGGGCTTTGATGCCAACCGCCTTCACCTGCTGCTGGCCGTGCTGGAAAAGCGCCTCAAGCTCAATTTCGGCCAGGTGGACATTTATGCCAAGGTCGGCGGCGGCATGAAGCTGCAGGAACCCGGCCTGGACCTGGCGCTGGTGGCGGCGGTGCTTTCGTCCTATTATGATGTGCCCCTGCCGGAAAAATGTATCCTCTGGGGCGAGGTGGACCTCAACGGACAGGTGCGCCCGGTGGCCGCGCACGCACAGCGTCTGCGCCAGGCGCAGCATCTGGGGTTTTCCCCCATCATTCATCCCGGAACGGGCAGGGGGGGCATTGCCACGGTGGCCGCCCTGCAACAGCAGCTCTTCCATCGCAGAGCAGGAGGCACGGCCCATGGCGCTTGAAGTGGAACGCAAATATCTTGATGCCGACTTTGCCCGGGTCCGCGCCCTGCTGGAGCAGCAGGGCGCCTGCTGCAAGGGCATTCATTTTGAGAGCAACGATATCTACGACACGCCCGACAATGCCTTTCTGCGCGGGCACCGCCTGCTGCGCCTGCGCCGGCAGGAATATGCCGACAGAACGGACTATGCCCTCACGCTCAAGCTGCCCGCCCAGACCGTCAACGGCTTCAAACGCCGCGAAGAATACGAGACCGCCGTGCAGGACGGGGACGTCATGCACCGCATCCTTCAGGGGCAGGGCTATGTGCTGGCGGCGCATTACGAGAAGTTCCGGGAATCGTGGCGGCTGCATGATGTGGCCGTGGACATGGACATCCTGCCCTTTGGCCAGTTCATCGAAATTGAAGGACCGGAAGAGGCCATCTGCCGTGTGGCGCAGCTGCTGGACCTTGACAGGCAGCCTACCAGTACTGACTCTTATCATACCCTGCACAGCCAGTGGCTGACCCGGCAGCACAAGACACCGCAGCGCTCCTTTGCCTTTGCCCCGCAGGAGGCGGACAGATGGCGTGCGGCACTGGGACTGCCGGACAGGAAAAAGGAGAACTAGCCCATGAGCTACCGTCCGCAGGAAGAAGAAGACGGGCAAAGCCTTGTGGAGGAGCGCGTCAGGGAGCCGCAGCGCTATGCCGTCTTCCTGCATAATGACGATTACACCAGCATGGACTTTGTGGTGGACATTCTGCGCAGCATTTTCCGCAAGAGTCCCCAGGAGGCCACGCGCATCATGCTTGCCGTGCATGAAAAGGGCATAGGCCGCTGTGGCGTCTATACGCAGGAAATTGCCGAAGCCAAGGTTTTTCATGTGACCCAGAAAGCCAGAGCCGCAGGGTTTCCCCTGCGCTGCACCATGGAGCCGGACTAGACACCATGTTGAGCACCGATGTTCAGGAAGTCATCAGCCTGGCCGTCATGACCATGCAGGAACGGCAGCACGAAATGCTGACCGTGGAACACCTTCTCTATGGCATGACCCTGACGGAGCAGGGGCGCCGCATTCTTGCCGGAAGCGGCGCTGACATTCAGGCGCTGGCCGCCTCTCTTGACGAATTCTTTACCAAGGAAATGGCGCAGGTTCCGCAGGCGGACCCTCCGGAAAAGATCATGCAGACCCCTGGCGTGCAGCGCACGCTGGAACGTGCGCTGGGGCATATCCGCTCGGCCGGACGCCCCCGGGTGGAACTGGGCGACCTGCTGGTGGCCCTCATGGACGAGGAGAGCAGCTATGCCGCCTATTTCCTGCGCCGCCAGGGGGCGGAGCGGCTGCATGTGCTCACCTTCATTTCCCACGGCATGGAAGAGGGCAATGGCTCCCGGGGCGTGAGCGAAGAATCCGCCGGCGACAGCCGGAAGGAAGACGCCGGCGCCGACGGCGAGGATGCCCTGGCCCGCTACACCACGGACCTTACCGCCCGCGCCGCCGAAGGACGCATTGACCCGCTGGTGGGGCGGGAAGCCGAACTCGACCGCGCCATGGAAGTGCTGTGCCGCCGGCGCAAGAACAATCCGCTTTTTGTGGGCGATCCCGGCGTGGGCAAGACGGCCCTGGCAGAGGGCCTGGCCCTGCGCATCAGCCAGGGCAGGGTGCCCCGCCCCCTGCGGGATGCCCGCCTCTTTGCCCTGGATATGGGTCTGGTGCTGGCCGGAACCCGCTACCGCGGCGACTTTGAACTGCGCCTGAAAAAAATTGTGGAGGCCCTCCAGGCCCTGCCGCATGCCCTGCTGTTCATTGATGAGCTGCACACCATCGTGGGAGCCGGCGCCACCTCCGGCGGCACCATGGATGCCTCCAACCTGCTCAAGCCCCTGCTGGCCAGCGGCGAGCTGCGCTGCATCGGTTCCACCACCTACGAGGAATACCGCAACCATCTGGAAAAGGACCGCGCCCTGGTACGGCGCTTTCAGCGCATCGACGTGCACGAGCCGTCCATCGAGGACTGCGTGGGCATTCTCGAGGGCCTGCAACAGCGCTACGCGGACTTTCACCACGTGCGCTACTCCCGGCCAGTTCTTAAAGCAATAGTTGAACTTTCTGCCCGACATGTCCGCGAGCGTCTGCTGCCGGACAAGGCCATTGACGTCATGGATGAAGCCGGTGCTGCCGTGCACCTGCGGCAGGAGGACGACACCGCCGGCAAACGCCGTCCTGCCGTAACCCTTCAGGAAGTGGAGCGCATTGTGGCCCGTATGGCCGGTGTGCCCCGACGCAGTGTGAGCGGCGGCGAGCGGGAACGCCTGCGCACCCTGGAAAGGGACCTCAACGCCAGCGTATTCGGGCAGGAGGCGGCCATTTCGCAGGTAAGCCGGGCTGTGCTGCGCTCCCGGGCCGGTCTGGGGCAGAGCGGCCGCCCGGCGGGCTGCTTTCTGTTCTACGGTCCCACGGGCGTCGGCAAAACCGAGGTGGCCCGCAGCCTGGCCCGCTGTCTGGGGGTGGACTTCCTGCGCTACGACATGAGCGAATACATGGAAAAGCATGCCGTTTCCCGGCTTATCGGTTCGCCGCCCGGCTATGTGGGCTTTGAACAGGGGGGCCTGCTCACCGAGGATGTGCGCAAATCGCCGTATTCCGTTGTTCTTCTTGATGAAATAGAAAAGGCCCATCCCGACATCTTTAATGTATTACTTCAAGTCATGGATTACGGCACCCTGACGGACAATACAGGGCGCAAGACCGACTTTTCGCATGTGCTGCTCATCATGACCTCCAATGCCGGGGCCTTTGAAATGTCCAGCAGTTCCGTGGGCTTTGCCCTGCGGGGCACCTCCTCCCACGGACCGGAGGAAGAGGCCGCCGCCCGAAAGGGGCGCAAGGCGCTGGAGCACCTGTTCAGCCCCGAATTCCGCAACAGACTGGATGCCATGGTGCCCTTTGCCAGCCTGAGCCGCCCCATGATGCTGCGCATTGTGGACAAGTTTGTGGCTGAGATCAGCAGCGAGCTGGCCCAGCGGCAGGTGAGCATCCGGCTTTCGCCGGCAGCCAGGCAGTATCTGGCCGAAAAGGGCTTTGACCCTGCCATGGGCGCCCGCCCCCTGCGCCGCCTGCTGCGCGAGCAGCTGGAAGACCCGCTGGCCGGAGAACTGCTCTTCGGCTGGTTGCAGAAGGGGGGAGCTGCCCGGCTGGATCTGTGCCAGGACCGCCTGTGCCTTGTGCAGGAAGCGGTGCGGAAACCACGCCAGTCCGCCGCCTCCGGGAAAAAAGCGTCCGGGAAGGCCCGGCCTGTCCGTCAGCACAGCGGGGAACAGACACCGCCTGGAGACGAGAGCGCATGAGGCTTGCCGCACGCCGTGTCTGCCGTGCCCGGCGCAGGCCCGTGATCCGGTGCGGCGCGTCTGCCGCCCCGGCGCCCGCCCACACCGCCGCGGCTCCGGACGCGCGCCCCGCCGGGGATCCCATCCGCTTTTTCGCTGACCAGTTTCCCCCCCTGTCCAGGGCACGGGAAGACGGCCTGCTCTGTCAGGGGGGCGATCTGCACCCGCTGCGTCTGCTGGCTGCCTACAGCCTGGGCATTTTCCCGTGGTACGGACGGGATCTGCCGCTGCTCTGGTGGTCGCCCGATCCACGCTGCATCCTTCCGCCGGAAGCCTTTCACCTGCCGCGGCGCAGCGCCCGTGCCTTGCGCCGGCAGCCCTTCAGACTGACCTGCGACGCGGCCTTTCCCGAGGTCATGCGGCAGTGCGCCGCCCCCAGGCGCCGCCAGCAGGACACCTGGATCACCGCCGACATGTACCGGGCCTATGTGCGTCTGCACGAAATGGGCTATGCCCATTCCATCGAGGTCTGGTGCAACGGGGAACTGGCCGGCGGACTCTACGGTGTGGCCCTGGGCGGCGCCTTTTTCGGCGAATCCATGTTTCACCGGGTCAGCGAAGCCTCGCGTGCGGCTCTGGCCGGTCTGGTGGACCTGCTGCGCCTGCGCGGCGCCACGCTGCTGGACTGCCAGCAGGAAAGCCCGCACATCATGCGCATGGGCGGCCGCCTTGTGCCCCGCACGGAATTCCAGCACAGGCTGCGGGACGCCCTGGCGCCGGCGGACGATCCCGCCTTTGCCCTGCACTGGAAACCCTGGACCACAGCCTATCATCACGACGGCCGGCGCTGGCAGGAGGCTGCCCATGTGTGAACCCATCTTTTCTCTGCAAAGCGATCATCAGCCCACGGGGGATCAGCCGGAAGCCATTGCCCAGCTGGTGGACAATATCCGGGCAGGGGTGCCGGCCCAGGTGCTTCTGGGGGTCACGGGATCGGGCAAAACCTTCACCATGGCCAATGTCATCGCGCGCTGCAACCGTCCCGCCCTGGTGCTGGCCCCCAACAAGACGCTGGCAGCCCAGCTCTACAGCGAATTCCGGGCGCTCTTTCCGCGCAACGCCGTGGAATATTTCGTCAGCTACTATGACTATTACCAGCCGGAAGCCTATGTGCCCGCGTCCGATACCTATATCGAAAAGGATTCGGCCATCAATGACGACATCGACAAGCTGCGCCATGCCGCCACCCATGCCCTGCTGACCCGGCGCGATGTCATCATCGTGGCCTCGGTTTCCTGCATCTACGGCCTGGGATCCCCGGAATACTACGCCAAGATGGTCATTCCCGTGGAGGCGGGGCAGCGCTTTCCCCTGGATGCCCTCATTGCCCGGCTGGTAGAGGTGCATTACGAGCGCAACGATTACGACTTCCACCGCGGCACCTTCCGGGTGCGCGGCGATGTGCTGGAAATCATTCCCGCCTATCACCACGAACGCGCCCTGCGTCTGGAATTCTTCGGGGACGAGATTGATGCCCTGCGCGAAATCGACCCGCTCACCGGTGAGGTGCTGGCCGATGTGGGCAAGACCGTCATCTATCCCGCCAGCCACTTTGTGTCGGCGCAGGACAATCTGCAACGCGCCTGCCGCGACATCCGGCAGGAATTGCAGGAACGCCTCGTCACCTTCCGGGAGCAGGGCAAGCTGGTGGAAGCCCAGCGGCTGGAGCAGCGCACGCAGCTGGACCTGGAAATGATCGAGGAGCTGGGCTACTGCAACGGCATCGAAAACTATACCCGCCACATGGACGGCCGCAAACCCGGCGAGCCGCCGTCCTGCCTGCTCAACTATTTCCCGGAAGACTACCTGCTGTTTGTGGACGAATCGCACATCACCGTGCCGCAGGTGGGCGGCATGTTCAAGGGCGACCGCTCACGCAAGGAAACGCTGGTCAACTACGGTTTTCGTCTGCCGTCGGCGCTGGACAACCGCCCCCTGCAGTTTGCGGAATTTCGCCAGCTCGTGCATCAGGCCGTCTATGTCTCGGCCACCCCCGGCAAATACGAGCTGGACGAGGCTCAGGGCATCGTGGCCGAACAGATTATCCGTCCCACCGGTCTGGTGGACCCGGACGTGGAGGTGCGCCCCACCAAGGGCCAGATGGAAGACCTGCTGGGCGAATGCCGCCAGCGCATTGCCAGCGGCGAACGGGTGCTGGTCACCACCCTGACCAAGCGCATGGCCGAAGACCTGACGGAATTCTGCTGCAACATGGGGGTCAGGGCACGGTATCTGCATTCGGACATCGAAACGCTGGAACGTCTGCAAATCCTGCGTGCCCTGCGTACCGGCGAATTTGACGTGCTGGTGGGCATCAACCTGCTGCGCGAAGGACTGGACCTGCCCGAAGTCTCCCTGGTCTGCATTCTCGACGCGGACAAGGAGGGCTTCCTGCGTTCCACCGGTTCGCTCATCCAGACCTTCGGCCGGGCCGCCCGCAACGAACACGGGCATGTCATCCTGTATGCGGATACGGTGACCCCCTCCATGCGCGCCGCCATGAACGAAACCTCCCGGCGGCGGGAAAAGCAGCTTGCCTACAATGCGGCCCACGGCATCATTCCCCGCCGCACGCAAAAGAGCCTGGATTCTCCGCTGGACGCCCTGTATGACAATGCCGAAGCCAAAAGCCGCGGCAAGGGCAGAGGCAAGGGGAAGGGCAGGGAAGCGCCGCCCGATGCCATGCCCCTTACCGCCGAGGAAACCGCCGAACGCATTGCCCAGCTGGAAAAGGACATGCGCGCCGCGGCCCGTGATCTGGAATTTGAACAGGCAGCCGAACTGCGCGACCGCATTCGCGCCCTGCGTGCCCGCCTCATAGCCCTGCCGGAGTAGCCATGCCCTCCCTCACTGATCTGCCGCTTTTTGCCAGCACCACGCCTCCCGGACCGGAACAGCGCATGAACGAGCTTGTGGCCCAGCTGGAACGGCACAACTACCTCTACCACACGCTGGATGCCCCGGAAATCAGCGATGCGGACTACGATGCCCTGTTCCGCGAACTCCAGGACCTGGAAGCCGCCCATCCCGAACTGCGCAGCCCCCATTCGCCCACCCTGCGCATCGGTGGCGGCCTGCTGCCCGGGCTGGACAAGCGGGCGCACAGCCAGCGCATGTACGGGCTGGACAATGTGTTCAGCAGCGAAGAATGGCAGGAATTTGTGGAGCGCATGCGCCGCGCCCTGCCCGAAGCGCCCACAGCCTTCTGGTGCGACCCCAAGCTGGACGGCCTGGCGCTGGAAATCATCTACGAAAAGGGCCTCATGACCGAAGCCCTCACACGGGGCGATGGCGAAACCGGCGAAGTGGTGACGGAAGCCGTGCGCACCATCAGAAACATTCCCCTGCACCTCATGGGCAAGGGAACGCTGCCCGACCGCCTGGAAGTGCGCGGCGAAGTGGTGATCTTCAAGCAGGATTTCCTTGCCCTGAATCAGCGGCGCGAAAGCCTTGGGCAGAAAGTCTTTGCCAATCCGCGCAACGCTGCCGCCGGCACCCTGCGCCAGCTGGATACCTCCGTAACCCGTCAGGTACCGCTGCGCTTTCTGGCCTACAGCATCGGTGCCGTGGCATGGGGCGCCGCGCCCCCCTGTCACCACCACAGCGAACTCATGGCCCGGCTCACGGACTATGGCTTCAGCACGCCCCCCGGGGGCAAGCTCTGTGCGGACCCCCAGGCCGTGGAAGCCTATGTGGAAACGGTGCGCCAGGGCCGTGCCGCCTTTCCCATGGAAATTGACGGCGCCGTGGCCAAGCAGGATGATCTGGACGCGCAGGAAGCCCTGGGCTACACGGCCCGTGCCCCGCGCTTTGCCGTGGCCTTCAAGTTTCCGGCCGTGCAGGTGCGCACCATCCTGCGCGCCATTGACATCCAGGTAGGGCGCACCGGTGTGCTCACGCCGGTGGCCGTGCTTGATCCCGTGGCTGTGGGCGGTGTCATGGTTTCCCGGGCCACCCTGCACAACGAGGATGAAATCCAGGCCAAGGACCTGCGCATCGGCGATACCGTGCTGGTGCAGCGGGCAGGGGATGTCATCCCCGAAGTTGTCGGCCCCGTGCGGGAACTGCGCCCGGCGGATGCCGTGCCCTTTGTCTTTCCGCATGTCTGCCCGGCCTGTGGCGAAACGGCCCATCGTGAGGCCGGCGAGGCGGCCTGGCGCTGCGACAACCTGAGCTGCCCGGCCATCCGCCTGCGGGCCATCAGTCATTTTGTTTCCAAGGCCGGTCTGGACATTCAGGGCATCGGTCAGAAGTGGATAGAGCAGCTGGTCAGCAGCGGGCGGGTGACCTCCCCCGCAGACCTCTTCACGCTGACCGTGCCGGAATTGCTGGATTACGATCGCATGGGCGAGGTGCTGGCTCAGAAAATGGTGGATGCCTTTCAGCAGGCCCGCCAGACGGCCACACTGCCACGCCTCATCAGCGCCCTGGGCATCCGCCATGTGGGCGAACAGACGGCCCGTCAGCTGGCCCGTCACTTTGCCGACATGACGGCACTTGCCCAGGCCAGTACGGAACAGCTCATCGCCATCGAGGATATCGGGCCGGAAGTGGCGGCCTCCATCCGGGCCTTTTTTGACAGCCATGCCAATCAGGCGCTGCTGCAACGCTTTCAGGCGCTGGGCCTCTGGCCGGTGAGCAGCGCGGAGCAGGGCACACAGGGCACAGATGCCGCCGGCAGTCCCCTGGCCGGCAAAACCATCCTGTTCACGGGAACCCTCTCCATGAAACGTGACGAGGCAGCCCGCATGGCCGAAGCCTGCGGCGCCACCGTGCTGGGCGGGGTCAGCAAGAAGCTGGATTACCTGGTGGCCGGTGAAAAGGCCGGCAGCAAACTGACAAAAGCCAGAGAACTGGGGATTCCCGTTCTGGACGAGGCGGCCTTCCTGGACATGCTGCGGGGGACCAGCTCCCCAGAGGACGCAGCACGCCACTGATGCCCCAGCCACATCCGGCATCCAAAACCCAAAGAACCACGCGCCCCCTGGGGCGCAGAAGACTTCAAGGAGTAGCTATGACAACGCAGCTTATCATCATGGGCGCCGGGGGCCGCATGGGCCAGACCATTGCCCGCCTGGCCAAGGAAGACCCGGCCTATCAGCTGGCCGCTCTTGTCGACCGCCCCGACTGTCTGGACCGCCTGCGCGGCGAAACCTGCCTGGTGGCTGACAGCCTTGACGCCGTGCTGCCCCGGTGTCCCGGTGCCAGCATCATCGATTTTACCGCCCCTGCCGTCAGCCTGAACACGGCCCGCACCGCATGCCGCACGGGCAACCCCGTGGTCATCGGCACCACGGGGCTGGATGATGCCCAGAAGGCCGAACTGGCCGAACTGGCCAGGAAAACGCCCCTGTTCTGGTCCTCCAACATGAGCGTGGGCGTCAATGTGCTGCTGAAGATTCTGCCCGAACTCACCCGGGCGCTGGGCGAAAAGTATGATATCGAAATGATGGAAGTGCATCACAACCGCAAGAAGGATGCGCCCAGCGGGACGGCCCTGTCCCTGGGAGAATGCCTGGCTGAAGCCCGCGGCTGGAAGCTGTCCGATGTGCGCTGCTCCGCGCGGGACGGCATCATCGGCGAACGGCCCAAGGCCCAGATCGGCATTCAGGCCCTGCGGGGCGGCGATGTGGTGGGCATCCACACGGTCTATTTCTTCGGGCCTGGCGAACGTATCGAGGTTACCCATCAGGCACACTCGCGGGATACCTTTGCCCAGGGTGCGCTGCGGGCAGCGGCCTGGATGCAGGGCAGGACAGCAGGTCGCCTTTACGGGATGCAAGACATATTCTAGATTTTTTCTTGATATTCTGCATCCTTTGGGATATCAGGAAAACAGCGCGTGTTTGCCGGGCAGTCAGGACTGGGCTGCCCGGCTGACTCCGTGGCATTCCTGCCCCCGTGAAAGGCCGCACAACGCCGGCCCCCTCGCGGCAGCAGGGAGTCCCCACGGCAACGCATGTGCGCTTCGCAGCAGGGCAGAGGCCGCCCGCCAACGGTCCGTATGCGGGCGGGGTTTCCCTCCGTGCTGCGCAATTGTGATCTTCCGGGGGAGACATGCCGCAGGTAGCCGCTCGTATCAATGAGGACCAGGAACGCTGGCTCAAAGATTATTTCCGCACCAAAAGCGCGGGGGCAGAATTCATTCTGCCCTGGGCGGTGGACACCTTCTTTCGGGCCATCACGACCATCAAGAGCATGTTCACGGCAGAAGAGCTGAAAACCGTGGTGGAAGCCCACAAGGACATGAAGCTCATGCCCGACAATTCGCGCCTTTCCTATCTGCTGCTGCGCGTCAGCGATGCCTGCGAGATCAACCACGTGCATCTGCGCCACGGGGCCAGCCGCTCCAGCCTGGAAAGCAAGCTCAAGACCCTGGACGACACGCAGGCCACCGCCCTCATGGTCTGGGCCTCGGCCTTCTGGGTCAGCCGCAACTGCTCGGCGGAAAGTCTGGACGAATACATCCGCTCCTACTGATACGCGCCCCTTTCCCGCATCCGCATTTCAGAGATCTGCCACATGGTGGCAGATCCCTTTTTTATCATAAAAACAGTGCCCTGCCAGCAGGGCAGGGCACTGATGAAAAGCATCACGGTAGAATCCCGTCCGGGCCGCAAGGGATGTCCTGGCGCACGGGGCCTGCCTTACTCGTTCGTGCACGTGCCCGGCTCCCCGTGCGGAGTGCCGGCGGCAGCGTGCCGCTGAAAAAACGACGGCACCTCCCGGCAACTCCTCTCTGCAAAAGCTGCACCACCAAAAAGCGGAGCACCTGCGGACAAGGGGGCCTGCGCCAGGGGGAAAAGGCATGTCCGTTTCCCCCTTTCCCGCGCGTACCTGCCGGAGGGCGGCCGCGTCAACGCTGCTCCCTAGGGCATTTTGATGCCCACAAAGCGGCGCACCTGATCCCGGATGGCAATTTCCGTGGGCAGGCGCTCCATGCTGCTGGCCCCGTAGAAGCCCTGAATTCCCGTGCAGCGCTGCAAAATATAGGCGGCGTCCTCGGGATTGGCTATGGGACCGCCATGACACAGGCAGATGACATCATCCCGCACGCTGCGGGCCGCATCCACCCACTCGTTGATAAGGTCAACGCAGGTGTCCAGAGTCTTGGCGGTCTGGGCGCCAATGGTTCCGGCCGTGGTCAGTCCCATGTGCGGCACAAGAATATCTGCCCCGGCCCTGGTCATGTTCACGGCATCTTCCGCCGAAAAGACATAGGGCGTGGTCAGCATGTCCATCTTGTGAGCACGGGCCACGGCCTCCACCTCAAGCTGATAGCTCATGCCCGTTTCTTCCAGATTGGCGCGGAACACCCCGTCAATCAGGCCCACCGTGGGAAAGTTCTGCACCCCGGCAAAGCCTTCGTCCTTGAGGCGCTTCAAAAAGACATCCCAGTTGCAGAAGGGGTCCGTACCGTTGATGCCGGCCAGCACGGGCACGTTTTTGACCACGGGCAGCACTTCACGAGCCAGGTCCAGCACAATGTCATTGGCATTGCCATAGGCCAGCAGCCCGGCCAGCGATCCGCGCCCGGCCATGCGGTAGCGGCCGGAATTGTAGATGACGATGAGGTCAATGCCACCGGCTTCCTCGCACTTGGCGGAAATGCCTGTCCCGGCTCCGCCGCCGATAATGGGTTCATGACGCTGAATCTTGGCACGCAGTCTGGCAAGAATTTCGGAACGGGTCATGGTGTTCTCCCTGAAATTCAGTTGGTGATCTGGCGGAAGGCCGCCACGGCAGCCGCCGCAAAGGCCGGATCATTGATATGCGCGGGAATGCGCAGAAGCTGATGCCGTGCATCCTGCCGGAAATGCGTTTCCAGCGCCGAAAAGAGGGCGGCATCCGCCTCGGGATCGTAAAAGGGCATGCCGGGGGCATCGATGGCCGAAACGCCGCCTTCCGGCAGCAGAAAACGCACAGCACCGGGCATGCGGTTCAGGCGCTCGGCAATCCACTGCCCCATGCGGGCATTCTCTTCCGGTGTGGTGCGCATGAGCGTCACATTGGCATTGTGCACATAGAGGTTGCGGTCGCGGTATTTCTCCGGCACGGTGGGCATGGCCGCAAAATTGACCATGTCCAGCGCCCCCACACTGCCCACATAGGGGATGCCGCTGCGTATGATGGCCCCCAGGCGATCCTCGCCGGCGCTCATATTGCCCCCCATGTGCAGATCGCAGATTTCCGTCAGCGTCATGTCCAGAACGTGATGCAGCATGCCGGAATCCACCAGCTTTTCAAAGGCCCGGCCCCCCGTGCCTGTGGCATGGAAGACCAGCGGCTCGTAGTCCGCTTCCAGCAGGGCGCAGAGATGCTGCACGCAGGGCGTGGTCACGCCGAACATGGTCATGCCCACAAGCTCTCTGCTGTCTGCTGCCGGCGGCAGGCTGTGCAGCAGCATGCCCCCCAGAGCGTGCGCCGCATTCCCCAGAATGCGCCGGGTAATGCGATTGATGCCCTGCACATCGGCCACGGACGGCATCATGCAGATATCCGTGGGGCCGACATAGGGGGCCACATCTCCCGAGGCCACGGTGGATACCATGAGTTTGGGCGTGCCCACGGGCAGGGCGCGCATGCCCCGCGTGACCACGGCCGTATTGCCGGAGCCACCCATGCCCATGACGCCACCCAGGTCCGCACACGAAGGCAGAAAGGCCTCCAGCAGCTGACTGATGCGCTCCAGCGCCTTGCCCCTGTCCGTGATGCCGGCAAAGAACGCCCTGTCCTGATCGCGCAAGGCAACAACACCCCAGTTTCCGGCCACCTGCTCGCAGGGGAAGATGCCCACATCCACCACGCAGACGGGAATCCCCATGCCCGTCAGAATGTCCGCCACAAAGGCGATCTCGTGCTGCTTGGTATCCAGGGTTCCGATGACATAGGCTTTCTTCATGGGGCCTCCTTTGCGTGCCGCGCACATGGCAGAGCAGCCCGCGGTCCGCTTTTTTTCTGGCTAGCAGAGAACGCCGGCGGGTGCAATGCGGGAAAACGTGCACAGCACTGCGGCCGCGCAGCCCGCAGGAAACGGACCGTCAGGCGGCATCATTCTGCGCCATCATTTGCCAAAGGGACAGATGGGGTAGCGGCACTGCGGGCAGGACGCACAGAATCCGCCGTGCCCCATGGCGGCAATGTCGCCCGGCAGAATGTCCAGGCCGGCCAGCAGGCGCGGCACGGTCAGCTCGAAAATGCTGGCCTTGTGATACATGACGCAGCCGGGCAGCCCCAGCACGGGCACACGCCGGCCTGCAACGGGCAGAAAGGCCAGCAGGAACATGGCGCCGGGATAGACCGGAGCACCGTAGCTGACGATCTCCGCTCCCGTGGCGCGGATGGAGGCGGGCGTCTTGTCGTCCGGGTCCACGGACATGCCCCCCGTTACCACCACCATGTCCGCTCCCTGATGGACAAAGTCCATGATGGCCCCCGAGGTCATGGCCTCGTCATCGCTGCTGAAGGTCTGCCCCAGCACCGTGCAGCCCAGGTCGGCAAACTTCTGGCGCAGCACCGGACCAAAGGCATCCTTGATGCGGCCGTTGTAGATTTCGCTGCCGGTGGTCACAATGCCCACGGAAGCCGGAGACAGCGGATGCACCTGGATGACGGGCCGGCTGACCAGCGCCTCCATGCGGCGCAGCCGTGCATCATCGATCATGAGCGGAACCACCCGCGTTCCCGCCACATCCTGCCCCTTTTCCACCAGGCGCATGGAATGGAGCGTGGCCAGGGTAATTTCGCCAATACTGTTGATGGCCGCAAGCACGGGAACATCCACCTCAAGAATGCCGCGACAGGTGGCGGAAAAATTGATGCGACCTTCCCTGGGGTCACTGCAGCTGAGGTTGGCCCCGCAGACGGCGGCGGCAATGCGGGCTGCCGCGTCGTTTTCGTGCACCATGCCAGGGGCAGGTTCGTAGACGTAGAGGTGCTCCTTGCCCACATCCAGCAGCACGGGGATGTCCTCTTCGCGCACCACATGTCCCTTGCGGAACACCGGCCCCTTGCTTTCTCCCGGCACAATGCGGGTTATGTCGTGGCAGAGCACCGTACCCACGGCCTCGCGTACATCAATGACCTTCATCTGCATTTTTGCCATACGTCCTCCAGAACCTTCGGGAAAGGCTGCGCCCGTTTGCGATACGGGAACTCCAACAGGGTAGCAGAACGGAGCCAAAGTGCAAGCGCTGCGCCCCGATTCACACAGCCCCCGGGCAGGCCGGCGCGCATTGACAGGAAACGCAATCTCTGCAAGATGAAGCAGGCGGGTGCATGTCGCCCGCAAGGAGCCATTATGAAAAAAATCGTGCCCATTCTGGCGCTTATGCTGGCAGCATCGCTTCAGGGCTGCCTTTTTGGCGGCGAGGATGCCACGCCGCCCCACCAGCCGGGACCGGTGGAAAGTTTTCTGATCAATGCCGCGCCCGGCGCCTCCACCACGCTGGATGACCCCCAGTTCGGCCCGCAGGTGCAGGTTCTTCTGGAAGACCTGTTTACCTCTGCCACCGGCGAGGACTGCAAGCGCGCCACCGTGCGCAGTCAGCACAACGAAGCCGAAGTGGTGGTGATCTGCAAGGATGGCAAGGGCGTCTGGCGTCTGGCACCCCGCGTCTGGGGGCAGGGTCTCAGCAATCCCGCCGCCGGGCAGGGCAGCTCGCCTGATGCACCGGCGCAGGGCCAGGCCACGCCAGCGGCAGAGCCGGCCGCAAAATAGCCCGCGCTGCCTTCGCTCGCATTCCCGGGTCCGGTCCGCCGGACCCGCCCTGTTTGCGGGAAAGGACATGCCCCCGGCATGCCTTTCTCTTGTGAGGAACTCCCATGAAATATGCCTTTTTTTCCCTGCTGCTTCTGGCGCTCTGCCTGTCTGCCCGGCCCGCCCCCGCCGCCGACAGCCCGACCCCCTACGGGGCCAATCTGTTTCAGGGCAACTTCAGCAAGGGCAGCACCGATGCCGGCAACCGGCAGATCATGCCCGGCGACCGCATCGTCCTTCGGCTGTGGGGCGGCAGCCTGACCGTGGATGACACCCTGACCGTGGATTCCGCCGGTCATGTGTCCCTTCCTGGCGTGGGGGACATGATGGTGGCCGGTCTGGCCTACAGCCGTCTTAATGATGCCATCAAGAGCAAACTGGCTGCCTCTGGCCATGGCGACAGCCAGATCTATGTGGCTCCGCTGGACAATCAGCCCGTGTCCCTCTTCATCACCGGCAATGTGGCCCGGCCAGGCCGCTACAGTGGCACTCCCGGCGATACGGTGCTGGCCTTTCTGGACAAGGCCGGCGGCATTGACCCCCGGCGCGGCAGCTATCGTGACATCGAGCTGACACGCGGGGGCAGAGTAGTGCAGACCTTTGACCTCTATCCCTTTATCCAGCGCGGCGATCTGCCGCAGATCCGCTTTATGGATGGCGATACCCTGGTGGTGCGAGACAAGGGCCCCACGGTCAGCGTGGCCGGCGTGGTGCGCAACAGTGCCCTGTTCGAGCTGCGGCCGGGCAAGACATCCGGCAAAGAGCTGCTGCGCCTGGCTGATCCCGAAAATACGGCCAGCCACATTTCCCTCAAGGGTATCCGCAACGGAACCCCCTACAATACCTATCTGCCGCTGCGCGAGCTGGATGGCCTCATCCTGCAGGATGGTGACCAGCTGACCTTCATGGCCGACAATCCGGGCAATACCCTGACCGTGCAGGTCCAGGGCGCGGTGCGCGGCGCACGCAGTTTCCCGGTGCGGCGCGGGGCACGCCTGGGCGAAGTGCTTCAGTTCATTGCCGTGGAACCGGGACGGGCCAATATCGAAGGCATCCACATCAAGCGCAAGAGCGTGGCTCAGCAACAGAAAAAGGCCATTGCCGACGGCCTGCGCCGCCTGGAGGAAAGCGCCCTCACGGCCTCTTCGTCCAGTTCGGAAGAAACGCAGATCCGCGCCAAGGAAGCGGAAATGATCAGCAAGTTTGTGGAGCGCGCCAAAACCGTGGAACCCGAGGGCATTGTGGTGCTGGGCAATGGCGACAAGGTGGGTGACCTGGCCCTGGAAGACGGGGACGTCATCGTCATACCCGCCAAAAGCGATGTGGTGCTTGTCAACGGCGAAGTCATGATGCCGCAGGCCATGCTCTGGGATGAGGACAAGGACCTGGACGACTACATCAAAGGGGCTGGCGGCTACAACAACCGGGCGGATCAGGAGCATGTGCTGGTCATGCACCAGAACGGCTCCGTATCCCACGATGCGGACGACATTCACGCCGGGGATCAGATCCTTGTGCTGCCGCGCGTGGAGTCCAAGAACATGCAGGCCGTCAAGGACGTTTCCACGGTGCTCATGCAGGTGGCAGTTTCGGCCGGAACAGTCCTGCGCCTGGCCACAGGGCTGTAGAACGCCTTTTCCTCTCCCGCGTGAAGAATGCCCCGCTCCGGCGGGGCTTTTCGTTTTGCGGCAGGGGAGCTATGCTGCCTGCCAGACCAGTACAGGGAGACATCATGCACATCATCTGTCAGCAATGCGGCGCCAGGCACCTGCTGGAAACGCAGCAGATCGGCTGGGGCCTTGCCCTTGTCTATGACCGCAGAACCCCCACGGAATATGCCATTGACGGCCGCTGGCGGCAGCGCTGCCCCTGCGGGGCACGGCTGGAAGTGGTCTTTGCGTGCCATGACGACGGCCACAGGCTGCTGCCCCGGTCCCCCCGCTTTCTGCACTGCCTTCCCGCGCCGGAGGATCGCGGCTATGTCTATCTTGCGCCCAGGCGCGGCGCGGAACTGTTCTGTGATGCGCAGGACTGCTGCGAAAGCAGCCCCGTTCTTCACCAGGCCTGCTGTCCCCGTGTGCGCCTGCCAGCAGCGGAGGATCAGCCAGAGCCGGCCACGGCAGAACGCCTGTTCTGACCATCGACGCGCCATGGGACAGCAATAGTGACGTGGAAAACGTAGCCGCGGAGGAGGGCGCGCCCCTGAATGTCAGGCAGCCCTGACGCCTGTGGCGCGCATAACAAAAACGCCCCTGCTTGCGCAGGGGCGGAAGTTTCGTGGCTCCCCGAGACGGACTTGAACCGCCAACCTAGTGATTAACAGTCACCCGCTCTGCCGATTGAGCTATCGGGGAATGTGTCGAACCAACGAAGATGTGTTTACCGAAAGCACCGCTTTCTGTCAAGGAAAAATCCGCTTTTTTTTGCAAACATATCCGACGGGCCAAACGAGGAGCACGAAACAGCCCTTGCCAAATCACCACGCGCCGCCTTGAAGCAGCAAATAGAAAGACAGTTATTTATCTTGAAGTACTCCACCAATTAAGATAATTTCTTACCATATCGCATAACCGCGAGGAGGCTATAATGAGAGGCGATGCCATCAACCTTCTTGAATATATGAGTTCGCGAAAACGCTTTGTCATTCCTGTATATCAGCGAAATTACAATTGGAAGAACGAACAGTGCAAACAGCTCTTCGACGATCTCGTACGCCTGAAAACATCAGGGCACAAGAGTCATTTTTTCGGCTGTATTGTCTCCTCCTACGACTCCGAAGCCTCCAGCGAGCAGTTTCTTATCATCGACGGGCAGCAGCGGCTGACAACGGTTTCCTTGCTTCTGCTTGCCATACACAATCTTCTTCACTCTGGAGAACTCGTATCCAGTAATATTCAGCTTGCCCAAATGATTCAGGAAGAATACCTTATCGATAAATGGAAATCGAAAGAAACAAGAATTAAGCTAAAACCCGTCAAAAATGATCAAAAGGCCTTCCAAAAACTCTTCGAAGATTCATCTGGATATATTGAAGATTCGAACATTACCATCAATTACGACTATTTCTGCAAGAGACTCCGTTTGCAGGAGCTTCCTGTAGATACACTGTTTGATGCACTAAACCGCCTTGTTATCATCCATATCAGGCTGAACGCCTCAGAAGATGATCCACAGCTAATTTTTGAAAGTCTTAATTCCACGGGTCTTGCCCTGAGTGAAGGCGATAAAATACGTAATTTTATCCTGATGGGACTAGACACCTCAACTCAGGAAAATTTTTATGAACATTACTGGAACAATATTGAAGAATATACAAATTACGATGTAAGTCTGTTTATTCGAGATTTTCTTAGTGTCAAGCAGCAGACAACGCCTGTCATGCACAAGACATACCGTGCCTTTAAAGAATATGTACATGGCATATGGCCCCATCCTTCGAAAAATAATATTGAAGAGCTGTTACATGATCTCGTAAACTATGCTACATACTATAAATATCTTCTTTGTGGAGGAACAAAAAGCGAACGTCTCAATAACTGCATCTTTCGTTTGAACTGGCTGGAAACAACTGTCAGCCGTCCTTTTTTGCTTGAGATCTTGCGCCTTCATTATCAGGAAGAGCTTCTTAATCTTTCAGAACTCACTGACATTTTTATGATTATTGAAAGTTTTCTTTTCCGGCGCATTATCTGTGAAGTCCCAACCAATGCGCTAAATAAGATATTTATTGCCCTACACAAGGAAATTATGCGTTTTGATGGAACAGCGGAAAACTATGTGGAAAAGCTCAAATATGCTCTCTCTGCGCGGCGAGAAAGTGGACGGTTTCCAGACGATGCTGAGTTTGGCCGTATTTTCACCAGCAAAAATATCTATAATATGAAGTCAAAAAATAAAATCTATCTGCTCGAGCGTCTAGAGAACTACGGTACACTGGAAACAAAAGATGTATGGCGCCATCTCACAAACGGAGAGTATACTATTGAACACATTATGCCCCAAACACTTACTCCTGCATGGAAAAGTCAACTTGGCTCGGATGCGGAAATTATCCATGCGGAATGGCTACACCGCATAGCAAATCTTACGTTGGTGGCAAAACCATATAACCCGTCGTACAGCAACCTTTCTTTCTGCGCCAAGCGGGATGCCCAAAACGGATTTCGCCATTCCGGCCTGCGCATGAATCAGGACATTGCCCAAAAGGATTCATGGACACTGACAGAGCTTCAAGAGCGCAGTGAGACACTGCGACAGAAAGCTCTCCAGATATGGCCATACGACCGGTCGCCATCTTTTCATCCCAAAGAAAAACAGCTTGACAGCTGTGACCTTGGCGAAGACTGCAATTTCATCGGGAGACATCTTGTATACTTTCGGTGGAGGGCTGAGAATCATTACACCTCACGCTGGTCGGAAATGTATCAAACAGTTGTTTCATGGCTTCATGCCGAAGATCCTTCCATTCTGGCGAAGCTACTGCGCTCGAAAGTATATGATGATCTTCTCAGCAATGTCGTCTCCTCATCTAAACCAAGGGGAAGCATCGGGGTAGAAATTGTACCAGGCATCTGGCTTCTTACCCACATGAATACCAATGCCAAAATAGTACGCCTGCGCCGATTTTTTGAATTATACGGCGTGGATGAAAGCGAACTCATCTTTTATATGAAATCAAAAAATGAATGACATCTGCCGTATTTTGGTAGAATTCATGCAACCTTCCAGTAAAAACACGGCGCTACTCCAGAAAAAGAAACCCCCCTCAGGGGCTATTTCTTTTACGCCTAGAAAAATAAAAAACGCCCCTGCTTGCGCAGGGGCGAAAGTTTCGTGGCTCCCCGAGACGGACTTGAACCGCCAACCTAGTGATTAACAGTCACCCGCTCTGCCGATTGAGCTATCGGGGAATTGGTTGAGCCAACGGAAGAGTGTTTACACATCTTTTCGTCACGGGTCAAGGAAAAAATTTATTTCTTCGGAGCCTGCCCCTGTCCCCCGCCTGACGTGATGAGGCGACGCAACTTCTTGTGATAGCGTTCAGCCTCGCTGTACACACAGCCACAGTAGGGCTGACGATACACGCCCCAGGCAAGGGAGGCATCAATTCCGGCCTGCCAGTCGGTGCGGAAGTCGCGATAGACAAAGCGGGGACCAGCTGCCGCAGGTGCGGCCCCGTGCGTTGCGGCGGGCAGAGCAGGGCAGGCTTCTCCCTGATCTGCCGGCGGCATGGCGGCCGTTTCCACGCTGTCAATCTCCGGCAGTACCCGCACCCTGCCATCGCCCAGCAGGCGGCCGGCCCTGGCAATGACCTCGTGGGGCTGATAGCGCGAATACAGCAGGCTGCTGGAAAAATAGGCAAAGCCCATGCGTCTGGCTGCGGCACAGGTGGCTTCCATGCGGCTCACACAGCACCAGGTGCAGCGCTGCGGGGGCGTATCCCGTCCGGCCACGGCCCGCAGCCAGGCGGTAAGGTCCCACGGGGCATCCTCATAGATAATGTCAATGCCCAGGCGTTCGGCGCACTGTCCGGCTGCTTCCCGGCGGCGAAAATATTCGCTCAGGGGCTGAATATTGGGATTCATGAACCAGGCCGTCACGGCAAAGCCCTCATCCAGCAGACGCCGGACCGGCATGATGGAGCACGGCCCGCAGCAGACATGCAGCAGCAGGCTGTTGCGCGGCCGCGACACCGGCGCATCCGCATCGGGGACCATTTCCTGGGAGGGCACATTCCCGGGCGACATCAGGGACGCAGACATATTTCTATACTCTTGCCAAAGCTGTTTTCCAGGTCCCGCAGGGTATCGCGCTTGTGATTGAGCAGATACATGCCCACTTCCGCCGTGGTTTCAAAGACCACCTTGTCGCCCCCACTCTGGGAGCGCAGCAGGCTGCGCAGATCACGCAGGGCCTGCAGGGACTGCCATTCGCGATTGCGCCGCTGCCCCGTGCCGTTGCAGTGCGGGCACGGTTCCATGGATATGGCCAGTGCCGACGACCCCATGCGCTGCCGCACCAGTTCCAGCAGACCAAAGGAACTCATTCTGCCGATGTCGTGGCGGGCGCGGTCATTCTTCATGGCCATGCGCAGGGTTTTTTCCACTTCTGCCACGTGCTTGCGGTCGCGCATTTCAATGAAGTCAATGACCACCTGTCCGCCGATGTCCCGCAGGCGCAGCTGCCGGGCAATGGTTTCGGCGGCTTCCAGATTGGTCCGGAAGGCCATGGATTCAAAATTGGCCTTGCCGGAAATCTTGCCGGAATTGATGTCCACGGCCATGAGCGCTTCTGTCTGATCAAAGACCAGACGGCCGCCAGACGGCATGGTCACCTCGCGGGAATAGATCTGATCCAGCTGGCGCCGCAGATTAAAGCGTTCCCACATGCTGTGACGCGGGTCGGAATGCAGGCGTACCAGGTCTTTCTTGCGCGGAAAAAGCTGGCTTACCATATCGCGGATGCTGCTGGCCAGTTCCTCGTTATCCACCCATATTTCGCAGACTTCATCGGTCAGATAATCGCGCACGGCCCGTTCGGGCAGGCCGGGTTCCTCATGCACCAGGGCCGGTGCCGTGACCTCGGTGGCCCGCTTGCGGATGTCCTTCCACACGCGCTTGAGGTACTGCAAGTCGCTCTTGAGCGTGGTCTTGGTCACGCCGGCGCTGACCGTGCGCACAATGACGCCCAGCCCCTCGCCGGGGTCAATGCCGTTCATCATCTCGCGCAGGCGGGCGCGCTCCTCGTCACTGTCCACCTTGCGGGAAACACCGATCTGTTCCTGCCCCGGCGTCAGGACCAGAAAACGCCCGGCCAGCGAAAGCCATGTGGTCAAAAAGGCCCCCTTGCTGCCATTGGGTTCCTTGACCACCTGCACAAGCACTTCCTGCCCGGCCTTGAGCACCTTCTGAATGGGCGGATATTTCTTGCCCTTGGCAGGTTCGTGGTGGGTCAGCCAGTATTCGGGATGAATTTCGTCAATCTGCAGGAAACCGTTCTTGCCCGCACCATAGCTCACAAAGGCTGCCTGGAGGTTGGTATCAATATTATGGATGACGCCCTTATAGATATTGCCCTTGAGCTTCTTCTGGTGCAGCATGTCCAGGTAGTATTCCAGCAGGACGCCTTCCTCGGTCAAGGCCACTTCCACCTGTTCGCCCGGCAGCACGCTGATGAACATGCGCTGCCGGCCGGAAGCCGCCGCGGCCTTGGCCTTGACGGCCGCCGCCCGAATGCCGCCCTTCTTGGCGGATTCCGTTGCGCCATCCTCAGCCGGAAGGTCACTGTCCTCTTCCCCGTCTGCTTCTGCCGCCTGTCCGCTGTCTTCGATCTCCTCCGGCCCGTCAGACAGGGGCGGTATGGCCGGTTCTTCCGTTTCGACGGGAGCGGCCGGCGCTTCCTGGCCGTCCTCTGCCGTCTGGCGGTTCTTGCGGCTGCGGCCGCGGCCGCCTCGCCGACCGCGACGACTCTTGCGGCGGGGACTTTCGCCTTCTTCCTCCGTTGCCGCGGAAGCAGGGGCTTCCGTAGCCGTTTCCGCATCCTCCGCTGCGGCGGGAGCAGCATGCTCCACCGGCACAAGCGCCTTCTGTTCCGGTGTCACAAGCACGGGCGCCAGGTCCGCGGCAGGCGCCGGTGGCGTCAGCTCCACCTGCGGCAGCGCCAGAGACAGCGGAGCAGCCGCTGCCTGTACCTGCGCGCTGTCTCCCTCAGGGGAGAGGGGCGCCTTGCGTCCCCTGCGCGAAGAACGTTTCTTGCGGGCAGGGGCGGCGGCCTGCTCCATATCCCGCAGTACCGTTTCCTGCTGTACGGAGGCACCGGTTTCTACACTGGAAACAAAGGAGGGAGCTTCCTGCACAGGCTGTGCCTCCTGCACCGGGGCAGCAGAAAGGTCTTCCGGAGCCGCTGTGCGGCCCTTGCGCGTGCCACCACGCGAGCGGCCGCCGGAGCGAGATGTCCTGGTGCCGGCACGCGACGCGGCACGGGCCGGGGCAGCGGCCTCTGCGGCAGGCGATGCTTCCGGCGCCGGTGTCGCTGCGGAGGATGACGCAGCCGTTTCCGGCGGCGTGCTGTCCAGAAGACTTTCCGAGGGATTTTCCGCGGGGTTTTCCAGGGAATTTTCGGTACGGGGAGTAGCCCGCCGCCGGCTGGTCCGGCGCCCCGGGGCACGAGACGCACGGGAACGGGCATGACGGACGGGAGTGATTTCGTTATCGGCAGGGGCTTCGGCAGGAGTCGTTGCGGGAACAGCTTCGGCAATGCCGGAAGACACAGCAGCCACGGCAGCTTCAGGAGCCGCAGGCTTTTCTTCGGGGGTCATATAAATCCTTCCAGAGCAGTAGGAAATTCCTGTGGGAGCCATCGGCGCAATACTGCGGGGCATTGCGGCGGCACACACTGCCGGCCGGGCAATGCCAGGGGCTTCGGGCGCCGATGCTCAGGGGGCTGCCGCGAAACGCCGAGAGGGCCTGGTGACAAAACGGGCAGGGGAGGGCAGCAAACGCACCTTCCCTGCAAAAAAAATCGAGAGCGGCGGCACGGGCCGCTTCTCCTGCTTTCCATGGGAAAGCGAAATATGCCCGGTCCGGCTCAGGGCCGGCACACCGGGAAAAACACGCCGGCGCAGACACAGCCGCCCGCACGCCAGGAGCAGGGCGGTGGTGCGCTCTGGCCGTAAGCGATCAGGCGTTTTCCAGCACGCGCAGCTCCGCGGACAGGCGGCCGCCATTGCTGCGCAGCAGCACATAGCCCCCCTGGGCAAGGGCGCCGGGGTTGACCACAATGGTGAGCCCTATGCGATCAATGGCGCGGGCTTCATGAATATGCCCGCACAGGCAGATTTCCGGCTGGGCCTCTTCCAGAAATTCGCGCACGGCCGTTGATCCCACGTGAACGTCACCCGGGATTACGTCGCAGGCCGTATCCTTGGGCGGATTGTGGGATACCAGAACCGCGTGAGGATACAGGCGCGCCCGCTGCCAGCTGGCATTGAGCCAGGCGGAAAAGCTGGATTCCGGGAATTCGCTGGGCGTGCCAAAGGGCGTAAAGGAAGAGCCGCCCACGCCAAAGATGGCAATATCCGGCGTCAGCTCATGGACCTGCCCGTGCAGATTGCCCCCCTTTTCCGTCAGCCAGGCATCCACTTCTGGACGATCCATATTGCCGATCTGGGCAAAGAGCACCGGGCACGTTCTGCTCAGCGCATCCATGACCAGTTCGGCCTGCTTCACGCCGCCGGTGACCGTAAGATCGCCGGTAATGATGATGCCGTCGGCCTCGTCCAGTTCGGGAATCTGCGCGAAGCGTTCCGGTTCGTCATGAATATCGCCCACAGCAATCCAGAGATAGTCCTGCTTGTCAGCACTTGGCATAGTCATGTTTCCTTTGTTAGGCTTGCAACGGGAAAAAGCATGCCACATTTTGCCACACAAGGAAAGCCGTATGCCCCAGACTCCGCCGACAGAAGAAAAAAATATGCTGCGGGCACGCATGCGCGCCCTGCGTCGTTCCCTGCCTGCCGACCAGGCCGCCGCCATGGCCCTCCGCGCCCGGGAGCGCCTGCTGGCTTCCTCCCTCTGGAGCGGGGCGCACAGCGTGGCCCTGTATGTTTCCCTCCCGGATGAGCTGGATACGGCCCCGCTGCTGGACGCCGCATGGGCGCAGGGCAAGGCGCTGTTTCTGCCCCGTGTCCGGCAGCAGCATCCCGGTCTCATGGATTTCGTGGCCGTACAGGACAGGAGCCAGCTGCGCCCCGGTCCTTTTCATCTGCTGGAACCGCTGGACCGACTGCCCGGTTTTGGCGCCAGCGACGCAGGCAGGAGCTTTGCCCCGGACATGGTCATTGTGCCGGGCCTGGCCTTTGACCGCCATGGCCGGCGGCTGGGCTTTGGCGGGGGCTACTACGACCGCTTTCTGCATGCTCTGCGCCAGCCGGACGGTACGGCGCGCTGTGCGCTGGTGGGCCTGTGCTATGCCTGCCAGCTGCTGGACAGCGACCTGCCGAGCCAGGACTGGGACCAGCGCATGACCCATATCTGTACGGAGGACCAATGGCTGTGCCTGTAACCTTGCTGACCTTTGCCTTTCCCGCGCTGCCGCAGGTGCGCTGCGCCTTTCAGCTGCGCCATGCTCCCGACCCGGCGGACGGCTGTTCCGGCGGCAATATGGCCTTTCTGCCGCAGGATGATCCGCTGCGTGTGAAGCGCGTCCGTCATGCCCTGCAACGCCATCTGGGCCTTGCCCGCTGGGCCGAGCTGGAGCAGGTGCATGGCGACATGCTGCACTTTGATCCGGCGCCCGTAAGCCTGGACGAAGCCCCCGGCACCAAGGGGGACGGCATGGCCACCAGCCGTTCCGGGCTGGCGCTCTGCATCCGCACGGCGGATTGCCAGCCCGTGCTGCTGGCCCACCGGGACGGGCAGCACATCATGGCGCTGCATGTAGGCTGGCGGGGGAACCGCTGCCATTTCCCCGTTACGGCCGTGGCCCGCTTCTGCGAGCACTATCATCTTGCCGCGCATGACCTGCTGGCCGTGCGCGGCCCCAGCCTGGGACCGGCCAGGGCGGAATTCCGGGATTTTTCCGCCGTGTGGAGCAGCGAGTTCCTGCCCTGGTACGACCCGCAGAGCCGCTGCATGGACCTCTGGGGGTTGACGCGGTACCAGTTGCAGCAGGCGGGCCTACTGCCCAGAAACATCTACGGCGTGGACATCTGCACGGCCACCAATCCCGCATGCTGCTTTTCCTACCGGTTCAACCGGTACAGCGGACGTCAGGCCGCCTTCATCTGGAGACATGAAAAAGCGGACTGTGTGCATTGACAGGAAGATAACGCTATTTTATCCTTCCTCTTCTCACGCTGTGCCGGCATGGCGCCATGCGCCTGCCGGCGCCGTTTTTTTCCATTGGTGTCGCCCAGAGGATTTCCCGTGCCCAATTCTGTCCTGTTTCGCTGCTCCCGCTTCCTCATGGCCCCTCCCTGCGGACGGGAAGCGCCCCTGCCGTCACGCCGCGCCATGCTGTCCGGCCTGTGCGCGCTTGCCGTGACGGCCTGTGCCGGCATGCTCTCGCCTGTACCGGCGCAGGCATCCGCCATGCAGCCCATTGCCGCGCGCCTGGCCACCGGTCAGCCTGCCGTACCCATTCCGGTACGTCGCATCATTGCGCTGCATGATGCCTGTAGCGATATTCTGCTGGCTCTGGGAGCAGAAAAAAGCATGGTGGCCTGCACCGATACAGCCCGGCAGATGCCCGCCCTGAGCGCGCTGCCCGGCATGGGGGACGGCCTGCGGGTTGATGCAGAGGCCATACGCCGCCTGCGTCCCGATCTTGTCCTCCAGATCAGGGACGGACGGGCAGTGCGGCAGCAGATCGAGACACTGCGCAGCCACGGCATACCGGTGCTGCTGCTTGACCTGAACTCCTTTGAAGACCTCTATACGGCCACCCTCACCCTGGGGCGGCTTACCGGCAAGGATGCCACAGCCGCCACCCTGGTAAGCCAGTGGCGACGCAGGCTGAATACCCTGCGCAATACCTATGCCACCAAGCCGGCCGTGCGCGTCTTCTTTGAGGTGGCGTCTCCACGGATTGTGGCAGCAGGCAGGGGGAACATGCTGGATGCGGTCATCAGCGCCGCCGGCGGCGAAAACGTGATCACTTCCCAGCGACGTTTTGTCCGCATGAGTGACGAAAATGCCGTGCGTACCAATCCCGATGTCTATATCCTGCAAACGGGCCGGCGCAATCCCCACCCCGTTCCGCTGCGCGAACGCCCCCTGTTCCGCGATATGCGTGCCGTACGCGAGGGCAGGGTGCTGCGCGTGGACGAGTCCCTGTTCTCCCGGCCCGGTCCACGCTCGGTGGAAGCTGCCGAACTGCTGGGGCGCTGGCTGCATGAGGATATCTGTCCCCAGACGCCGGGAGCCGTGACAGAAACGCCCCTTTCCGGCAGATAGCCCGCGGCCCGACCGGCCGTCCTTCCCTGAACTGTCTGCGGGAGCCGCCCCGGGTGGCCCCTTATTGAACCGGGCCGGAACACGCCGGCAGGCAGCCGGCCAGGCGGCCTCCCTGCTGCCGCAGCCGGGCCTGCTGACACAGCTCCGCCTGCAGGGCCGTCAACACACGGCTCTGCGCATGCAGGGTTCTGGCCAGCAGGGCCATGTCCTCCACCTGACCCAGTCGGGCAAAGGTATCGTCCCAGACGGCCTTCACGCCGCTTTCCGGGTCCTCACCGGAGACAAGCAGCCGCCCCAGACGGGCATTGAAGTCTTCCAGCAGGGTGCGGATATCCTCCTGACGGGCCTCCAGCTGGCTGCGCTTCTGCTGGAGCTTTTCCGCCCAGAGAAAATCCAGACGAAACAGCATCTCGTTCCAGGCATCCAGCTCCGCCTGACGCCGCATGGACGAAGTGGCTTCCAGACATTCCAGAAACTGGACGGCCAGCTCTTCGGAATAGAACCAGCCCACGGTGGTGAAGCCCAGCAGGGTAGGCACGCTGACAGACCAGCGGCTTCGCCCATCCACAGTATTGGTGCGTCTGCAAAAAAAGATCATGCTACCTCCTTGCCAAGTATGGGGCGGCTTTTCACCAGAACACAGCAAGCCTGCCCGCGCCAAAAAAGGGGATGTCCGTTTCAGCGGGCAGACTCCTGCACCGCCGGCACCTCGCTGCGGCCTTCGCTCCCGGGCAGATGGCCTCTCGCCTGAAGCGCGTAGGCGCCGATGAGCCAGCCCAGCAGCGTGCCGGCTGTCCAGAGCAGCAGCCCGCGCAGCCGGGTCTTGTGCCGGAAAAAAATGGCTGCCCTGGGCGTCAGCAGGCTGATCAGCATCATGATGGGACAGAACACAAGCAGCATGGCCGACAGCAGTTCAAGACGTTCCATGCTCCCTCCTACAGGATCATTTCCGTTCCGGCCCCGGCCCAGCTCACATCGGCAAAGCGGGCCGCCAGACCGGCCGCAGCGGCAAAGCCCGTGCAGTGGGAGGGACGCCAGCACCGGACGGAAAACTCCCGGAACGCATCCAGATAGGCGGGCAGCCTGTCAGGCGACAGCCCGGCAAGATGCATGCCTCCCACCACGGCATGAAAAGTGCGCACACCGAAGCGCCGGGACACGTAGCGCAGAATATTGGGCAGACCGGCATGGGCACAGCCCAGAATCAGCGATACGCCCCGCTCGCCATTCACAAGCAGCGACATGTCGTCGGCAAAGCTGTCGGGAAGGACAGCGCCCGACGGGCTGACCTCCCAGAGATTGTCCTGACAGACAAAGGCCGGATCTCGCGCATCCGCAGGAAGGCAAAAGGCCGTGACGCCGGGCAGGATTTCCGCGGCATCCGCAATGCCGTGCAGGGCGGCACTGGCCAGCAGCGGCCCCCCGCCATCCGGTCTGGCCGTGGCCGGGTCCTTGCCCGAAAGGCGGGGCGTGGCAATGCCCTCGGCCCCCCACAGGCTGACGTGCGGCGCGACCACAAGCAGCGCGCCCAGGCCGCCGCAATGGTCAAAATGCCCGTGGCTCAGGCAGACATGGTCAATATCGGCGGGCTGCCGGCCCAGCACGCGCAGGTTATGCAGCAGCACCTCCCCATGCTCCGCCGTATCCCAGAGCAGCGTGCCCTGCGCGCTTTCCAGCAGGGCAGCATAGCCCCATTCGCTGCGCAGGCCATGCTGAACGCACCAGTTATCCACGACAATGGTCAGTTTCATGCCGCCTCCTGTTGTGAGGGTGATCCACGTTTCCCTGCCCCGGCAAAAAAAGTAAGGGAGAGAAAGGACCACATATCTGTCATGGTCACTCTCTCTCCCTGTCATGCGTTCATGGCATCATGACTCAGGCTCTGGCGCGGGCCGCCTCATATTCCGTCTGTAGCGAATCCATGAGTTCCTTTACGGAAAGGATGCTGTTGACGCGGCCCACATTGGCGCCGCAGAAGGCAAAGCCGCGCTCGAGATTGCCCTTCATGGCACTGATGAGGGCGGCAGCAATGCAATAGGGCGTTTTTTCCTGCTCACAGGTGCTCACGCAGTGAAAAACGCATTTGAAGGGTTTTTTCAGCCCTTCGCGCGCTGCCTCGATGAAGCCATTGTTCAGCGCGCGTCCCGGCATGCCCACGGGACTCTTGATGATGGTCACATCTTCCTCGCGGGCGGCCAAGTAGCTTTCCTTGAAGCGGATGTCCGCATCGCATTCATGGGTGGCCACAAAGCGGGTTCCCATCTGCACCCCGGCAGCCCCGAGGTCCAGGAAGCGGCTGATGTCTTCGCCGGTGTAGATGCCGCCGGCCGCAATGACCGGAATGGGGCGCCCGGCCTTGTCCTCAAAGGGCTTGACCGCATCCACCACCTGCGGCACCAGCCGTTCCAGCGCAAAGGCGGGGTCATTCAGCTCTTCCGGCTTGAAGCCCAGATGCCCGCCGGCGCGGGGACCTTCCACCACCACGGCATCAGGAAAGTAGTTGAAGCGGCTCAGCCATTTCTTGGCAATGATCGTGGCCGCACGGGCCGAGGACACGATGGGCACCAGCTTGGTCTTGAATTCCTGCTTCTTTTCCTCGCACAGGTCCAGGAGCTGGCGCGGCATGTCCAGCGGCAGGCCCGCCCCGGAAAAAATGATGTCCGCACGGTTTTCAATGGCCGTGCGCACCATCTGCGAAAAGGTCGTCAGGGCTACCATGATATTGACGCCGATGATGCCCTGGGTCCTTTCGCGTGCGCGGACCAGTTCCTGCCGCAGGGCACGCAGGTTGGCTTCTATGGGATGCTGCGCCACATCCGGCTCGCGCATGCCGATCATGGCACCGGCAATGACGCCGATGCCGCCTTCATTGGCCACGGCAGACGCCAGGCCGGAAAGAGAAATACCCACACCCATGCCGCCCTGCACAATGGGACGGCGGGCGCAAAGGTCACCAATTTTCAGAGAGGGGAAAGGCACTGTTTACCTCCACAGGCACAAAGGGGCAGGATATCACATCCTGCTGACAGACAAGCCGAACGGTCCCGTTCGGAAAAATGCCGCCGGATGCCAGAAAGAACGCCGCGCCGGCTATCCTCACAATGGCTTCCGCCGCAACAACGACAGGATCACCCCCTTTCCACAGGAAAGGCACCGATCCGAATCAGAAAAATTTTATGCAAAAAAGTGCCGGAGCACAAGAAAAAGCCCGCAAAAATCATCCTGAAAGACGGCGCAGCATCCGCTGCCGCGGCCATCCCCGGCCTTTCCCCGCACGCTGCCGCGCAGAGCGCATCCCCCGGTCCCCCGAATACCGTCAGGCGGCAGGCACAAGGACCGCGCCGGGCGCAGCGGCCTTTCCACCGGACGGCTGCTGCCGCCCAGGCAGCCCTAGGCCCGGCATGCCGTGCGGTAGGGACAAAAGGTGCAGCCGTCCCCCTCTCTGGCAGGGAAGGATGCAGCCTGTGCCATGTGCCAGACCATGACGGCCAGCAGATCGCGGCAGCGCTCCAGGGCCAGGGCATAGTCCGCCTCGTCCAGCAGTCCGCTGAACAGCTCCCTTTCCCTGCCGCTGTCCCGCAATTCCACCAGGCAGGCATTGCCCACCTGACGCGTCTGCGCGTGCAGCAGGCTGACATAGCAAGGCAGCTGCACGCTGCCTACCCGCTGGCGCATCTGTTCCAGCAGCTGCTCCACCTCGGGGGATTGGGCGTGGCCGGCCAGAAGCGCACTCCGGGCCGTGCGCAGCAGGCTCCAGAAGGCTTCCTCCACCCACAGGCCAGCATCGGGCAGATGCAGGCTTCCGGTCTTGTAATCAATGAGATAAAACAGCCCCTCGCGCCGGTCGATGCGGTCTGCCTTGCCGCCAAAGGCATAGTCCTGCCCCCAGAGCGGCAGCCGGCCCCGCAGCTTCTGCTCCAGCGCCACCACGTGGGAATCCGGCTGGCTGTTCAGATAGTTCCGCAGCCGGTAGGGGACGGCAACTTCCAGCATGATGCGGCTTTCGGGCGGCAGGGCATCGGCCTCGGGATGGCGGCGCAGCAGCGCCTCCAGACGGTCCTCCAGTGACAGGGCGGCAAAATCCCCGGCGCGCACCTCCTGCCCCACGAAGGGCGTATACAGTTCTTCCAGCAGTTCGTGCACAAGGGTTCCGACCAGGGCGGGATCGTCCCCCTCGTTCACCTCCTCCACCTGGTCAAGGGCACAGAGGTAACGCAGCACAAAGCGCCGGGGGCAGTTCAAATAGGTATCCAGTGCCGTGGGCGAAAGCGCACCACCCAGAAAGCGCTGCATGGCCTCGTCCAGCCTGGGAGAACGCTCGATGCACAGCGGATTACCCTGCCGGGGACGAGCCGAACAGGCGGGAGCACGCAGGGGAGCGTCGCCGGGGCGCAGCAGCCCGCCACGCCGTTGTTCCTCCTGCCAGATGAGCTGCTCCACAAAGCGGCTGCGGCTTTTGCGGGCATCGAAAAGGGCAGAGCGCGAAATGCCTTCCTGCCAGTAGAAAAAGACCCTGCGCGCCCCGGCACACAGCCGGAACAGGGTATGCGCCGCCGCCCGCTCGCGCCGGCGGGCATCGGGCAGGCCGATCTGCAAACGCAGGCTGTCGGGCAGCAGGGGGTCCTGCGGCGCACTGCCGGGCAGGCTCTCGTCCGTGGCATCCAGAATGTACACGTGATCAAAATGCAGCAGGCGGGTTTCCAGCATGCCCAGCACCTGAAGACCGGTAAGGGGCACGGCCTCAAAGGGGATGCGTTCCTGCCGGAACAGCTCCCGCGCCATGACAAAAAGCTGGCGCTGGTCAAAGACTTCCCGGCAGAGGGCATTCTCCCGCAGGACGGGGATGGCATGTTCGCGCAGGCGGTACATGGCTTCGGCATCCAGGGGATAGCGCGGCCAGATGTGCGGGCCGTGCTCCTGCAGGTAGCGGCAGAGACGCTCCAGAGCCTCTGCCAGTTCCCCGGTGGTGCGGGCGCGCAGCAGCGCCCCGAAAAACACGTCCGTCAGCTGACGCAGCGCGGCCAGGGCGCTGTCCGGCAGGCTGACGGCGCAGCTCTCCAGCAGCTCTTCCAGTTCGCAGGTGCGGCTGCCGGACCGCACGGCCCGGCACAGGGCAGCCAGCGGCGCGCGCAATTCCGGCGAGGGCGTCCCGGACTCGCCAGCGTCTTCCTGCAGCATGGCCAGATAAGGATGCCGCAGGCATTCCAGCAGATCGCGCCAGAGGTAGCGCCCGTCCCCGGTGCGATGCTCCTGCAGGCGAAACAGGCTTTCCAAAAGCCGGTAAAGCGGGGAGCGCTCCAGCGGATAGCCCATGGAAACATTGACATTCTTGTGCGGCAGATGATGCAGCACCGGCAGCAACAGCCCGTTATGCGTAAGCACCACCGCCGTGGCGGGCTGTTCTCCCGCCTCGTCCTCCGGGTCATGCCCCAGGTCCACCGGGTCGTCCGGCGCAGAAGCCGCGGCCACGGGAGCATCGGCCCCCGCCACCTTCCCGGCATCCTTGCCGCTGTCCTGCGCCAGCAGGTCCTGACGCAGGGCCGCAAGCTGGGAATGCACATCATACCCGGCAAAGAACTGCCAGCGCGGCCCGGCATCCTCCCCTGGATTCTCCACGGTATTTTCCCCGGCGTTCTCCCCGGCATCCGTGTCTGCCGCCGTGCAGACCGCCACGGCCCCGGCCTGCCACCGCTGCATCCAGTGTGCCTGTTCCTCGCAGGACCAGTGCGGCCTGCCGCCACGGGCCAGCACAGGGTCCGTATGCAGGCAGACCTGCGCCCCCCGATCCCACAGCAGACGGAGCAGTCTGTCTTCCGTGGGGGTCAGCAGGGCAAAGCCCGCCAGCAGGACAGGCCTGTCAGGGCGCGGCAGCAGCAGGGGAGGGATATGCTCCCCGCCATGCAGGGCCACCTGCCGGGCATCATAGCCGGGCGTAGTCCAGCCCCGCTCTTCCAGCGCAGCGGCATAGGCCTGTTGCAGACGCCCCAGCGCATTGAGCAGCGCCGCCGCGGGCGGAGCCACCTCGCCTTCGGCATGCGCCATGTCCGCGGCCGTGATCGCGTGGCCGAACAGCTCGTCCAGCAAGGCCGCCAGGCGCATGCCCCAGGGCAGAAAGGCCGCCATGTCCATATCGGCAAAACGCCGGGCCAGCAGCGCGTCCTTCCGGGAAAGCTCCGTGACGCACTGCCGCAGCAGGGCAACCTGATCAAGCGTATTGGCCGTGTACAGTACCCGCCGGCTGCTGTGGACGCGCCAGAGGGTCAGCACTTCCGTCAGGGTCATGACCCTGGGCAGCAGACCGGGACGCCCCTCGCCCTGATACAGCTGCAAGAGATAGCGCCACGGCCGGTTATGCGGCACCACCACCAGCGCCCGGCCGGGGCAGTGGTCCGTCAAAAAACTGATGTATTCCTTTAAGGCCGGAAGAAAGGGCCGGCGCCATGAAAAGATGCGAAAAGCATGGGGGGGCATGACTAGACCTCGTGGCACAGGGGAAACGCATCTTCAAGTTTTACATGAAGTTCTGAAACCGATACAGCATCAACATATTGAAATTGTTTCATATCAAGATACACAAGCAGGCCGCTGGCCGGCTTGTCCGCAGGCAGGCAGGCCAGATAGCCGCGCACCTGCGCCACATGGGCGGCGTCCGGCTGACCGCTTTTGTAATCCACCACAAGATGCCGCTGCCGCCCCAGAACAATGAGGTCCGCCCGGCCGGAACGCACGCCGCAGGGCAGGGCGCCGGCCTCCTTCCGCGCGGGCAGCAGCAGGGCATGCTCTCCGCTGCCGGCCCTAAGCCAGGCCAGCAGGCGGGGCTGCCCGGCAACCCAGCAAAGCCCGTCCTCCAGCTGGCGGCGCAGGGCTTCATCCCGGGGAACATGCCGGGGAAAGTGGCGTATGCCATATTCCAGGGCCATGCCGGCCAGTGCCGCAGCCGTCAGTCCGGCCGCACTGTCCAGCGCGGCCAGATGTTCCAGACAGGCGTGCAGCAATTCCCCCCTGTCCTGCGGCCGGAAACCGCTCTGCAGCGGGTTGCGGAAAATCTTGAGGCCGGGCAGCCACTGCATGGGGCGCCACGGCAGGGCAGTCTCTTCCACGGCTGCTGTCCCGTCTGCTGGCGGAACGACGGGCGCAGGCGGGGCAGCGGGCGCCGTTGCTGCCGCCTGTTCCGGCAGGGGCGCGGCCACAGCCGGCGGCTGGCCGCACTGATAGGGCACGGTGCGGGCCATCTGCTGCCAGAGCACGTCCAGCCCGCGGGTCAGCGGGCCTTTGGCCATGCTTTTCTCGCTGCGGAAGACATAGAGTTCCTCACAGGCCCGCGTGAAGGCCACATAGGCCTGATTGAGATTTTCCACGGCCTGCCGCGCCCGCTCGCGCTGATAGGGTTCCACAAGCGCGGCCGTGGTCCGGCAGACCACCTCCAGGCCGTCGGCCTCCATGAGCTGCATGCCGCCTGCCGTAATCTCGAAGCAGGTACCGGCCACAATGACCACCGGGGCCTGAAGGCCCTTGGACTTGTGGATGGTCATGACCCGCACGGCATCCAGGTTTTCGGGCATGGGCACCTTTTCCTCGTGCCCCTTCCGGTCCCAGTGAAGCAGGAAGGAGGAAAGGGAGCAGATGCCGTTTTCCTCGCAGGAAAAGAGCACCTCCATGAAGCAGCGCAGAAAGATTTCCGCATCGGGAAAGCGCTCCAGCGCCTGCACACGCGCCAGCCATTCCATAAGCGTGTCATAGGGCGTCATGAGGCCGGCACGGGCCAGGAAGGGCTGGAAAAAATACTGCCACACGGCAGGGCAGAAGGCGGCAAAGCGCCGCCACAGCGGCAGGGCGTCTTCCGGCGCCGCCCCGCCATACCGGGGGGCCGTGGCTACCCGCCAGTCGTAGAGGTCCTGCACCGTGAGGGAAAAACGCTCGTGCCCGCCCAGCAGGGAACCGCTGAGCACGGCCCAGAGGGCCACGTCATCCTCCGGCCGGTCAAGAAAACGCAGCAGGGCCACCAGCTGCGCCACCAGCGGATGCTCTGCCAGCAACAGGCTGTTTTCCGTGATGACCGGGACATTCTGCTCCATGAGGCGCTGGGCCAGGCAGCGGGCCATGCGATTGGTGCGCACCAGCACAAGCATGTCGGACCAGGGGCGGCGCGTGCCCAGCTCCTGACGAACCAGCGGCAGCAGGGCGTCTTCCAGGCCGTCTTCCGGCACGCTGCGCACATCCACATAGCCGCCTTCCGCGGCATGGTCCGGGCACTGCTGCGCGGTTTCGGCATAGGCCGCCGTTACCGCGTCCACGGCCTTTTCGAAAAGGGACGGGGGAACCTTGTCCCGCTTCAGAATGGCATCCAGCACCGCTGCGGCCACCTCCCTGCTGGCCAGGGGCGCAAAGAGGGCATTGTTATGCTCCACAATGACGCGCCGGCTGCGCCAGTTGCAGGGCAGGCTCTGCCGCAGGCAGCCTTGCGCCACGCAGGTCAGGTCCGTATCCCCGGCGATCTCGTCAAAAAGAGCGGCATCGCCGCCGCGCCAGCCGTAGATGGCCTGCTTCACATCGCCCACCCAGACAAGGCTGCCCCCCTGCGAGAGCGCTTCCTGCACCAGAGGACGCATGGCTGCCCACTGCGGGCGGCTGGTATCCTGAAATTCGTCCAGCATGAAGTGACGCAGCCGGTTGCCCATGCGGCACAGGGTTTCCGGCACGCCGTAGTCTCCCTCCAGGGCATGCCGCGCCATGAGAGGTATCAGCACGGCGGGGATATTGCCCTCGCGGGAGGCATTTTCCTGAAAGGCCCGGCAGAGAATGCGGGCCAGATGCACGGTGGCGATATCCCGCACGGCCGTGTCCAGCACGCTCAGGGGGCGGCGCAGGCGCTGCACGGTGTCCCGCAGGTGTCCGGCCGCCTGTTCCAGGTCAGGCGGAAAGACGGACTTTGCCGTCAGCAGCTTTCTGACCTCGCCGTCAAACAACGTGCTTGCACAGCCCGAACTGTCGCCATCAAGCAGCTTGGCACAGGCATTGTCCACATTCCTGTTAACCAGCGCGCCGCAGGCCTGGGCACACTGCCGGAAGGCCAGCACGGCGTCTTGCAGATCCTTCCAGAGGGCGGCATGCCGCTGCCTGACCGTTTCCGCATCCGCCGCCCGGGCATAGCGCCCGTCCAGAAAGCCGTCCCACACACGGCCCAGGCCGTCCACCAGCCGGGAACCCGCCAGAAAACCGCGACTGCCGCCCTGAATCACATGCCCGGCATACACCTGGCGCAGCAGACGGCGCATATCCTCATTGCCGCGCCATGCCTGATCCAGCAGGGTGTCCACATAGGGCTGCATGGCCTCGTCCGTGGCGAAGACAGGCTGAAAATCCGGCGGCAGGCCCAGTTGCAGGGCCGCCGCCCGCACGATGCGATGCAGCAGGCTGTCAATGGTGCGGATATTGAGGGCATCCAGGTCCCGCAGGATGATGTCCAGCCAGCGGGCGGCCTCCTGCCGTTGCAGGGGTATGTCTCCCGCCGGCAGGCCCAGGGCCGTTTCCTTGAGCGCCCGGATGACACGGTCACGCATTTCCGTGGCCGCGGCATTGGTGAAGGTGATGGCCAGAATTTCCCCCCAGTGCAGGGGGCCGTCATGGCGCAGCAGGCAGGCCGCCCCCGTCTCGCCGGCAGCGGGATTGCAGCGGGCCAGACGCTGCAGATAGAGCCTGGTCAGGGTATAGGTTTTGCCAGAGCCGGCCGAGGCCCTGATCTGAAGCATGTGTTCGCCCATGGCCTCCCTCCCGGCATGGCGGAGCGTGCCCGCATGCCGCATGGCCGGTCTTGCCGGAACCGTGCTTTGCCGGATAAGGGGAGGGGCGCTGCCCCTCCCCCATGCGTATCAGGAGTGGTGCAGGTCAGGGGGCAGCATGCCTGCCAGGCCGCCCTGTCCCGTGGATTCCAGCACTGCCCTCCAGAAGTCGGAGGCGATATTGAGCTTGCGCCGCCGGGATGTCACCAGCGCCAGCGGCAGATGCACGAACTTGTCCTGCAGGCGGCCCACAACCATGCCGGTACGGCCTGCCATGGCCGCATGCACGGCATACTGGCCCAGCAGCCCGCAATAGACCTTGTCATTGGGCGTGGCCGGAATGGAGCGGATGATGTAGCTGGGGTCAATGTACTTGAGCGTAAAGGGCAGGCCGGCTTCCCGCAGGTAGCGCGCAATCTCCCGCCGCAGCAGGCCGGTAATGTCGCCCAGGACCCGGTTGCCTGACACGTCCTTTTCTTCTCCGCGGTCCAGCAGGTGCTGACCGGCCCCTTCCGCGGCCACAATGACCGCGTGATGCCGCGCCCGGAGGCGTTCCTCCAGGGCGGGCAGCAGGCCGCCTTCGCCTTCCAGGGTAAAGGGAGCCTCGGGAATGAGCACAAAGTTCACTTCCTTGAGGGCCAGCGCGGCCCGGGCCGCAATGAAGCCCGATTCCCGCCCCATGAGCTTGACCAGACCGATGCCGTTGTACACGCCGCAGGCTTCGGTATGGGCACACTGTATGGCCTCCGTGGCCTTGGCTACAGCCGTTTCAAAGCCGAAGGACTGGGCAATGAAATTGATGTCATTGTCAATGGTCTTGGGAATGCCCACCACGGACAGCTTGAGGCTGCGCCGCTGCACTTCGGCGGCGATGCTCTGGGCGGCCTTCATGGAGCCGTCTCCGCCGATGACAAAAAGAATGCTGACATTGCTGCGTTCCAGCATGTCCACAATCTCTTCCGGCGACTGCGGCCCGCGCGATGTGCCCAGCATGGTGCCGCCAAAGCGGTGAATATCCTGCACGCCGGCCGGCGTCAGCTCCTGGACATGATGCCCGTAGCGGGCAATGAAGCCTTCCAGTCCGTAGGGAATGCCGAGGACCGACGGCACGTCGTAGGCGTGATAGGCCTCCATGACAATGGAACGGATGACGTCATTGAGGCCGGGGCACAGGCCTCCGCAGGTCACAATGGCACACTTGGCCCGCCGCGGATCAAAGTAGAGCTTGCGGCGCGGCCCGGCTGCCTCGAAATGCAGGCAGAACGGTTCCTCCACCTCTTCGCACAGGTCCCCGTCCACATGAATGGGAATCATGTGCCCGTCAGCCCACGAGTGAAAGGGCAGGGGAGAATCCAGCTTGGCCGGCCCCAGGGTGGGAATGGTCGTTTCAAGATGGCAGGAACACGCCGCCTCAGCAGGAACATCGGATACGTTCATGGAACCTCCTTGCCGCTGCCCGGCGGGCAGGGCGTCATGAAAAGCAGGGAAGCCCGGAATCGGCAAACAGCCGGAAGAACCCGGCGGCTTCCCCCGCCCGGACAGGCCGGCCCGTCAGCGGGCCGCCGCTTTGTCGTGTTCGGCCTTCATGGCCGCAATGGCCAGGGTCAGGAAGGCATCCAGCTCCATGCCGGCCTTTTCGCATTCCCGGATGTTTTCCCGGCTCACGCTGGCGGCAAAGGCCTTGTCCTTCATCTTTTTCTTGATGCTCTTGCTTTCCATGCCCTCGTAGCCCGTGGGGCGCATGAGCGCCGCCGCGCTGATGATGCCGGTCACGGTTTCCGCACAGCGCAGGGCATGGTCAAAGCGCGACTGCGGCATGACGCCCGTCATCTCGCCATTATGGGCACGGATGGCTGTCAGCGCCGCGTCGGGCAGCTTGCCCTGCAGCAGTTCCGCCCCCGCAAGGCCGTGGCGCTGCGGTTCGTCCATGGTGGCAGGGTAGTCCACATCATGCAGCAGGCCGGTGAGGGTCCAGAGGGTTTCGTCCTCTCCCCACTGGCGGGCCAGAGCGCCCATGACGGCGCCGGACGCCACGCAATGCTGCAAAAGGTTGCCTTCCACACCGTTTGCGGCCAGCAGGGCCAGGCCGTCCTCATAGCTTATCATGGTATTGCTCCTTCATGGGGATAATCTCCCGCTTCAGACTATGCCAGCCCCGGCCTCTTGGCAAGACGGCAGGGCATTCTGTTGACAGGAGCCGGAATATGTCGGAAAAGCAAGTTTTGCACTTACGATCTTGTCACGAGGAAGAACTGTATGTCGTTCTATGGCCTGCGCTTTCGCACGCTCGGGCAGACAACCTATCACGCCGGTCCGGACGGCCTGCATCCCGGTGACCTGGTGATCATTCCGGCAGAGCAGGGCGAGACCCTGGCGGAAGTGGTTTCGGGACCGCATGCAACGCTGCCCGCTGCCTATGCCGTGCCCGATCAGGACATCCTGCGCCAGGCTTCCGCCGATGACGTGGCCCAGAGCCGCCACAACGAGGCCCTGGCCCATGAGGCCGCCGCCTTCTGCCGCCGGTGCATCCGCCAGCGACGCCTGGACATGAAGCTGGTGGATGTGGAAGTCTACTTTGACCGCAGCAAGCTCATTTTCTATTTCACGGCTCCGGCCCGCATCGACTTCCGCGAGCTGGTCAAGGACCTGGTGCGCGAATATCGCGCCCGTATTGAACTGCGCCAGATAGGCGTGCGCCACGAAACCCAGATGGTCGGCGCTGTGGGCAACTGCGGCATGGTCTGCTGCTGCCGCCGCTACCTGCGCAAGTTTGCTCCCGTGACCATCCGCATGGCCAAGGAGCAGAACCTCTTCCTCAATCCGGCCAAGATATCGGGCATTTGCGGCCGTCTGCTCTGCTGCCTGGCCTACGAGCAGGAAAACTACGACCATTTCCATCATAACTGCCCCCGGCTGGGCAAGAAATACCAGACCAATCAGGGGACCATGAAGGTGCTGCGGGCCAACATGTTCCGCAACTCCCTCTCCGTGCTCAACGAGCATAACGAGGAAATGGAACTTACCCTTGACCAGTGGCAGGCCCTGGATCCGCACCGGCCCGAAGCCCCCCAGCAGGGCGGGCAGCCCGCTCAGCCCAAGCCCCGCCCCCAGCCCGCGGGGGACAGCATGCTGGTGGTTTCCGCCACGCCGGATACCATTGACGATCCCTCGCTTTTTGATGCCCTGCTGGCTGACGGCATGCCGGAGGCCACGCCGCCGCAGGCTGCCTCCCGACCCCAGCAGAATGCCCCGCACACCCCCAGCCCCGCGCCGGAAGGCGAGGGCGGCAAGAACCGCCGCAAGCGCCGTCGCAAGCCGACGAACCGCGAAGACGGCCACGCCACAGATACCGCCAAGGAGTGATCGTGTCTCATTTCTTCATCACGACGCCCATTTACTACGTCAATGCCAAACCCCATCTGGGGCACGCCTATACCACCATTGTTGCCGACAGCCTGGCCCGTTTTCATCGCCTGAAAGGGGACGATACCCTTTTTCTCACCGGTACGGACGAGCATGGCGACAAGATCGTGCAGTCCGCCGAAAAGCAGGGCGTGAGTCCCAAGGAATTTGTGGACGGCATCAGCGGCCAGTTTCAGGCCCTGTGGCCCCAGCTGGGCATCAGCAATGACCGCTTCATCCGTACCACGGACCCGGACCATCAGGCCCGTGTGCAGCGTTTTCTGCAGCTGGTCTACGATGCCGGCGATATCTATTTCGGCGAGTTCGGCGGGCACTACTGCTACGGCTGCGAACGCTTCTATACGGAAAAAGAACTGGAAAACGGCCTCTGCCCCCAGCACCTCACCAAGCCGGAATTCATCAGCGAGAAGAACTACTTCTTCCGCATGTCCAAATACCTGCCCTGGCTGCGCGAGCATATTCTTCAGCACCCGGATTTCATCCGGCCGGAACGCTACCGCAATGAAGTGCTGGCCATGCTGGAATCCGGCGCCCTGGAAGACCTGTGCATTTCCCGCCCCAAGAGCCGCCTTACCTGGGGCATCGAGCTGCCCTTTGACAAGGACTACGTGTGCTATGTCTGGTTTGATGCCCTGCTCAACTACATCAGCGCCCTGGGCTGGCCCGACGGCAAGGACTTTCCGCGCTACTGGCCCGGCGAACATCTGGTAGCCAAGGACATCCTCAAGCCGCACGCCGTCTTCTGGCCCACCATGCTCAAGGCGGCCGGCCTGCCCCTGTATGAGCACCTGAACGTGCACGGCTACTGGCTGGTGCGTGACACCAAGATGTCCAAGTCTCTCGGCAATGTGGTGGACCCGCTGGCCATGAGCAAGGAATTCGGGCTGGATGCCTTCCGCTACTTCCTGCTGCGCGAAATGCACTTTGGTTCCGACGCCAGCTTCAGCGAGGAAAGCATCGTCACCCGCATCAATGCCGATCTGGCCAATGACCTGGGCAATCTCTACAGCCGTGTCCTGTCCATGATGGCCAAGTACTGCGCCAGCGCCACGCCGGAGCGGGGCGAACTGAACGAGGACGACAGGGCCATTGCCGACCTGTGCGTCACGGCCATGAACAACTATGCGCAGCTGTTCGGCCATACCCAGTTTGCCCAGGGGCTGGAAGCCCTGTGGGAACTGGTGCGCGCCTGCAACAAGTATGTGGACTCGCAGGCGCCGTGGGCGCTGTTCAAGCAGGGCGACACGGCGCGCCTGCACACCGTCATGAACGTGCTGCTCACCGCCATGCGCAAGGTGGCGCTCTGCCTCTGGCCGGTCATGCCGCAGGCTGCCGCCGCCATGCTGAACCAGCTGGGCCAGCCCGCCGACAGCGCCACGCCGCCCCCCTGTGATCTGGAAAGGGAGCTGGCGGCCTTTGACGGCCTGGTGCCCGGTACGCCGCTGGCGGCCGCCTCCAACCTCTTTCCGCGCATTGATACCGCCGCCAGAGCCAAGGCCGCCGAAGAGCGGGCCAGGCAGGAAAAGGCCCTGGCCAAGGCGCAAAAGACGGCTCAAAAAGCGGCCTCAAAGGAAGCTCCCGCCCCGGCGGAAGGGCCAGCGGAAGAAATCAGCTTTGACCACTTCAAGGCGGCCGACATGCGCGTGGGCACCGTGCTGGTGTGTGAAAAGCACCCCAATGCCGACCGCATCCTGCGCCTGGAAATCGATTTCGGGGAAGGGCAGCCGCGCCAGATCCTGTCCGGCCTGGCCCAGTTCTTCTCGCCGGAAGACCTGGTGGGCAAACAGGTCTGCGCCGTGCTCAATCTGGCCCCGCGCAAGATTCGCGGCCTCATGTCTCACGGCATGGTGCTCACCGCAGAAAAGGACAATAAACTCGTGCTGCTGCAACCCGGCAGCCCCATGCCCAACGGCAGCAGCATCGGCTGATGGCTTCCGTGCAGGCACGGAAGGGACCCCGGGAAGCCGGCGGTCCCTTCCTGCTTCTGTCCCGCCCGCTGCGGGCAGAGGAGAGCCGGCACCGTGAACGCCGCTACTTCCGGGGAGCCGCCTTGTCTGTCCGGAATAGCCGTTCCAGCGCCTGCTGTTCCCGTGGTCCCAGGTTGAAGCGCATGGCCGCCTCGTCCAGCAGCCACGTCAGGTCCCTGTCCGGCCTTTCGGCCAGGGCCTCGGACACATGGGCTGCTGCCCGGCGCAGCAGCTCGCTCTGGGGCATGATGGTTGTCATGGCATGTTCCTTCCTGTTCCGTTATCCATTTTCCTCAACCTAGCCGAGGCATCCCCCTTTGGCAACGCGCGGCAAGGACGCGCACGAGAAACGCATGGACAATCTCTTTGTCGCCTTCATTCTGAGCATTGTGGAAGGTCTCACGGAATATCTGCCCGTGTCCTCCTCCGGTCATCTCATCCTTGCCAGCAACCTGCTGGGCTTTGTGGGAGAAAAGGCCGATACCTTTAACGTGGTCATCCAGCTTGGCGCCATCATGGCCGTGGTTGTCCTGTACTGGGAGCGCTTCTGGGGGCTTTTGCAACCCAAGCCCTATGTGCGCTTTGCCGGCATGCGGGGCATTTTTCTGCTTTTTCTCACCTGTCTGCCGGCCTGCATCATGGGGCTGCTGCTGCATTCCACCATCAAGCACTATCTGTTTACCCCCACCACGGTCCTCATGGCCCTGGTGGTGGGCGCCATCATGATGATTGTGGTGGAGCGCCGCAAGTTTCGCCCCACCTGCGTTACCCTGGATGAAATGACGCCCAAGATGGCCCTGGGCATCGGCTGCTTTCAGTGCCTTTCGTTGTGGCCGGGCTTTTCCCGCTCCGCCTCCACCATCATGGGGGGCATGATTCTGGGGGCGCGGCGCAATGTGGCTGCCGAATATTCCTTCATTGCCGCCGTGCCCATCATGATTGCCGCCACCGGCTATGACATGCTCAAAAGCTGGCATCTGTTCACGGCAGCGGATATTCCCTTCTTTGCCGTGGGCATGGTGGGCGCCTTTGTGTCTGCACTCATTGCCATCAAGGCCTTTGTGGCGCTGGTGGGGCGGGTGACCCTTGTGCCCTTTGCCGTCTACCGTCTGCTGCTGGCGCCGTTCATCTACTACTTCATGGTGAACTGAAAAAATTTTCCTCCGGGCGGAAAAAAGACTTGCCAGCGGGCATGTTTTTGGATAGATACATCCCTGCGTTACGCGACGCCATCATGGCAAGGTAGCTCAGTTGGTCAGAGCATGCGGTTCATACCCGCAGTGTCGGGGGTTCAAATCCCTCCCTTGCTACCAGAAAGAAAGGAAGCCCAGGTTTCTCCTGGGCTTCTTGCTTTTCTCCTCCATCGCTCCCGGCAACGGTCCTGCCCGCCGCAGGGCTGCCGGAGGCCGATGACCGCCCAGACTTCCGAAAAAGCGATCCCTGCATGGCAACAGAACACACGGGCTGGCGCGAAACCTTTCGCCGCTACGGGCAGCATGTGCGGCTCCGCCCCCTGCGGACGCTGTTCTGCTGGCTTCTGGTCCTCTTTGTGCTGGACACGGCCCGCTATGTGGCCCTGCCGCCCGTGCTGCACCTTACGCACTTTGCCCCGAAAGAAACGGCCATGATGGCCTGGCGGCGGGAGGCCGCCCTCACGTCCACCCCCCGCCAGCAATGGCGCGTCCGCCAGCAGTGGGTGCCGCTGGAGCGCATCTCGCCGTGGCTGCGCAAGGCAGTGGTGGCTGCCGAGGATGACCGCTTCTACACGCATCACGGTTTTGACATCCAGGGCATGCTGGATGCCCTGCGCCGGGACTGGAAACGCAAGCGCCTGACTGCCGGCGGCAGCAGCATCACCCAGCAGCTTGCCAAGAATCTCTGGTTCAGCCCCGAGCGCTCCCTGCGCCGCAAGCTCAAGGAAGCCATCATGACCCTGCGCCTGGAGCTGTGGCTGAGCAAGGATCGCATTCTGGAGCTGTATCTCAATGTGGCGGAGTGGGGCAGGGGCATCTTTGGCGCCGAAGCCGCGGCACGCCATTACTTTGGCAAATCCGCGGCACGCCTTACCCGGCGCGAGGCGGCCCAGCTGGCCGTCATGCTGCCGTCGCCGCTCACGCGCAGCCCGCGTTCGCCCATTGTGCGCCGCCTGTCCAACAGATTGCTGCAACGCCTGCACTAGGGCATATGGCGGCTTTTCACGGGCCGCAAGCTGGCGCGGCAGCCAGCGCGTATTCTCCCGTTCGGGGATGCCTCTGCACCTTCCGCAGGATGGCAACCTGTCCTTCACGCCCCGTACCGTCAGGGGCTGTCCCCGGGCAGCGGGGCTGCCGGGAAGCCTGTCTTCACCATGCGGCGTGTGCCACGGCGGACGCCGTCCGGTCTGTCCTGTCGGCTTCCTCCTGTCCAAAAATCGAGCAGCGTATAAAAATTGCACGTTACCCTTCCGGCGGGAAGAGGGGGGCTGATTCCATTGTTTTCTGCCGCGTAATAGGATATTATACTCCCCTTGAGTTTGAGACCAATCCTTTAAGGAGTTATCATGACCGAGGAAATGCAGGCCCAACAGGCCACCGAAGAAAACCAGGAAGATTTCGCCACCCTTTTTGCCGCGCAGGAAGCTTCTGCCACCCGTCTTCAGGCCGGGCAGAAGGTAACGGGCAAGATCATCGCCATTACGGGCGACTCCGTCTTCGTGGATGTGGGCATCAAGGTGGACGGCGTCATGGACCACAAGGACATTCTGGATGCCGACGGCAAGGAAATGGTTGCCCCCGGCGACAGCATCGAGGTGTGGGTTGTGGGGGTCAATGCGCATGAAATCCGCCTTTCCCGCTCCATGAGCGGCAGCGGCATGGCCGCTCTGGAAGAGGCCTGCCAGTCCGGTGTGCCGGTTGACGGTCGTGTTGTGGCCACCTGCAAGGGCGGCTACACGGTGGAAGTGCTTGGCAAAACGGCCTTCTGCCCCGGCAGCCAGATGGATACCGCCGCCGGTGATGCCGATGCCATGGTGGGACGCACCATGCAGTTTGTGGTCCTGCGCGTGGAAAACCGCGGTCGCAATATCGTGGTGTCGCGTCGCGCCCTGCTGGATCGCGAACGTCAGGACAATCTGGAAAAGCTGCTGGCCACCGTCAAGGTGGGGGATACCGTGGAAGGGCGCGTGACGCGCCTGGCCCCCTTTGGCGCCTTTGTGGAGCTGGCCCCGGCGGTGGAAGGCATGATTCACCTTTCCGAGCTGTCCTGGTCCCGCATCGGTGCGGCTGACGAGGCCGTGGCCCCTGGCGATATGGTGCGGGCCAAGCTGCTTTCCGTCAGCACGGACGACAAGGGCCGTACCAAGATTTCCCTGTCGCGCAAGCAGGCCGAAGGGGATCCGTGGCTGACCGCCGCCGACCGCCTGACCGTGGGCAGCGTGGTGGAAGGCAAGGTGACGCGCCTGGCCCCCTTTGGCGCCTTTGTGGAGCTGCTCCCCGGCGTGGAAGGGCTTGTTCACCTTTCCGAAATGTCCTGGACCAAGCGCGTGAACAAGGCCGAGGACATCCTGGCCGCCGGGGATACCGTCAACGTGAAGATCAAGGACATCAACGCGGAAACCCGCCGCATCTCCCTGAGCCTGCGTGATGCCGAGGGTGATCCGTGGCAGGATGCGGCCCAGCGCTTCCCCGTGGGCAGCGTGGTGGAAGGCACCGTGGAAAGCCAGAGCAAGTACGGCATCTTTGTCACGCTGGCTCCCGGTATCACGGGGCTGCTGCCTGCCGGCGTCATCAAGAACGCCAAGAAGAACGCCGAATTTTCCGGTCTGGACAAGGGCGACAGTGTGAAGCTGGTTGTTCAAAATCTGGACACCGCCGCCCGCCGCATCAGCCTTGCCCCCGAGGGCGTGGAACTGGCCGAAAAGTCGCAGGATACCGAATGGAAGCAGCATGCGCGCACCTCTTCCGGTACGCAGGGTGGCGGACTGGGCATTATGGCACAGGCTTTGCAGAAGGCTCTGCAAAATAAAGCCTAAGGAGATTCCCCATGCGAATCACGCGTTACTGGGCACTGACCCTTGCCATGCTCCTGATGTGGGCGAGCGTGGCGCAGGCCGCCAGTCTGCCCGACTTTTCCGACCTTGCCGCCAAGTGCGGCCCGGCCGTGGTCAATATCGGTACCGAGCGTACCACGCAGAGCAGCGGGCCTGAAGAATTCTTTGGCGAGATGTTCCGGGGCATGCCTCCGGGATTCGAACGCTTCTTTGACCAGTTTGGCGGCATGCCCCGCGGCAAGCGCGCCCCCCAGAAGCAGAAGTCCCTGGGATCGGGCTTCATCATCTCGGCGGATGGCTACATTGTCACCAATAACCATGTGGTGGCCGATGCCGATGTCATCCATGTGACCCTGGATGAAAGCAACGGCAAGAGCATGGCCCTGAAGGCCAAGCTCATTGGCGCCGACGAGGAAACGGACCTGGCCCTGCTCAAGGTGGAAACCCAGAAGAGCCTGCCCTTCCTCAAGTTTGGCGATTCCGACAAGCTCCGGGTGGGCGAATGGCTGCTGGCCATCGGCAATCCCTTTGGTCTTGACCATACGGTCACCTCGGGCATCCTGTCCGCCAAGGGGCGCAATATCCGCTCCGGCCCGTTTGACAACTTCCTGCAGACGGACTGTTCCATCAACCCCGGCAACTCCGGCGGGCCGCTGCTGAACATGGACGGCGATGTCATCGGCATCAATACGGCCATCATTGCCAGCGGGCAGGGTATCGGCTTTGCCATTCCCAGCAATATGGCCGCCTCCATCATCGAACAGATCAAGAGCGGCAAGAAGGTCAGCCGCGGCTGGATCGGCGTGACCATCCAGGATGTGGACGAATCCATGGCCAAGGCCATGGGCATGGAAAAGGCCTCTGGCGCCCTGGTGGCCAACACCCTGCCGGGTGAACCGGCGGCCAAGGCCGGTATTGAAAGTGGCGATGTCATCGTGAGCGTGGACGGCCAGCCCGTGGAAGATTCTTCTGCCCTGCTGCGCGCCATTGCCGCCAAGAAGCCCGGCAATACCGTGGCCCTGGGCATCTGGCGCAATGGCAAGGAAGAGCAGATGAAGGTGACCCTGGGCGAGCGCCAGCTTGCCGGCAACACCAAGGCCGAGGACGGCAAGAAGTCCGATGAAGGCCTGCTGGGCTTCAGCGCCCGTGCCCTCACGGCCGAGGAACGCCGTAATCTGAAGATCAACGACAAGGAAGGGGTTTTCGTTGTGGATGTGGACCCTGACCGCGCCGCTGCGGAAGCGGACATCCGCCCCGGCGACATCATTCTGCGTGCCGACCGCAAGGCCGTGAACTCGCCCGAAGCCCTTTCCAAGATTGTCAAGGATGTGGGCGTCAAGCGCGGCGCCATCATGTTGCAGATTCAGCGCCGTGGGGAAAGCCTGTTCCGGGCCGTGCCCATTGAAAGCGAAGCGAAGTAGCCTGTAACACCGCAATCCGTTAGGGGGAGGACCGCAAGGTCCTCCCTTTTTTTATGCTCTTGCCTCCGGTGGGAGGCCCGTGCTATAGGCCCAGCATACCCCGAAGGAGGATGCCATGTCCGTTCATCCGCACGCAGGGAAGCTGCCTGCCCCCGACATGCTGGTTCATGTGCCGGCGCTGGTCAGCGCCTACTATACCCAGTCGCCCCAGCCGGTGCTGCCGGAACAGCGCGTCAGCTTCGGCACGTCTGGGCACCGCGGTTCCTCCCTGAAATCCACCTTCAATGAAGTCCACCTGCATGCCATTGTGCAGGCCATCTGCGACTATCGTCTTTCCCGCGGAATCGACGGGCCGCTCTTCCTGGGCGGCGATACCCATGCGCTCTCAGAGGCGGCCTTTCGGTCTGCTCTGGAAGTGCTCACTGCCAATGCGGTGTCTGTCCGGGTAGCCTCCCAGGGCGGCTATACGGCAACGCCCGTCATCTCCCACGCCATCCTGTGCTGGAATGCCGGCCGCAAGGCAGAGGGCAGGGCGGACGGCATCATCATAACCCCCTCGCACAATCCGCCCGCTGACGGGGGCATCAAGTACAATCCCCCGCATGGCGGGCCGGCCGAAACCGAAATCACCTCGTGGATAGAGCGCCGGGCTAATGCCTATCTGCAACAACACAATGCCGGTGTGCGGCGCCTGCCCTATCTGGAAGCCCGGCGTTCCGCCCTGGTGCAGCCCTATGACTTTACGACGCGCTATGTGGAAGACCTGGGAACGGTCATTGACATGGACAGCATCGCCGCATCAGGGCTGCGCATTGGCGTTGATCCGCTGGGCGGGGCCAGTCTGCCCTTGTGGGAACCCATTGCCCGGCGTTACGGCCTGCATCTCCAGGTGGTCAATGCCGAGGTTGACCCTACATTCCGCTTCATTCCCTGTGACAGGGACGGCAAAATACGGATGGACTGCTCGTCGCCCTATGCCATGCGCTGTCTGCTGGACCTGCGGCAGGACTATGACCTTGCCTTTGGCTGCGATCCGGATTCGGACAGGCACGGTATCGTGACGGCTGACGGCCTCATGAATCCCAATCACTATCTGGCAGCGGCCAGCTGGTACCTTTTCCGCAGCCGCACAGAATGGCCCGCCACCTGCGGCATCGGCAAGACGCTGGTCACCAGTGCCATGCTGGACAGGGTAGGGGAGGAGCTGCACCGCCCCGTTGTAGAAGTGCCCGTAGGCTTCAAGTGGTTTGTGCCCTATCTGGCAAGCGCTCAGTGCGGCATCGGCTGTGAGGAAAGCGCCGGTGCCTCCTTCCTGACCAGAGACGGCAGGCCATGGAGTACCGACAAGGACGGCCCGCTGCTCTGTCTGCTGGCGGCAGAAATGACGGCCGTTGAGGGCAAAACACCGTCAGCCATCTATGCAGACCTGGCCGCACGCCATGGCGCCCCTGTTTATGAACGCGTGGATATGCCGGCCAGCGCGCGCATGCGTACTGTCCTCACCACCGTGACTGCCGACGCCATTCCCCTGACAGAACTGGCAGGCGATCCCGTGCAGGCTGTGCTTACGCGTGCTCCCGGAAACAACGCTCCCCTTGGCGGCGTCAAGGTCATGAGCCGCAACGGCTGGTTTGCCGTTCGCCCGTCGGGCACGGAAGATATCTGCAAGATTTATGCGGAGAGTTTTCAGGGCAGGGAACATCTGCTGGCACTGCAGGAAGCGGCAAGAACCCTTCTGGACCAGCTGCTGGCGGGCACTCCTGCGTGAGGTGAAAAAACAGAAGAGACCGCACGCCCGGCAGGGCAGAGGGCTTGTCCCTTTCTCCACTCCATCACGCCAGCCCCCTGAGTGACAGCCGCATCCCCTGCTTGGCGCAATGACATACCAAACGGGGACGTCTACCTGTTGCCAGCGTGCGCGTCCCCATGTGCCTTCCATCAAGATGTCGCCGGCAGAGTCCCGGCAAAGACAGGACAAAACGTACGGCCAATGCTTCCTCACAAGAAGCATTGGCCGTTTTTTATAGGCGCCTGTCCCGGGTCTTTTCCCCCAGCCCCGTTTCCTAATGAACGCCACATATTCTCATTGTTGAAAAAGGACGGAGAGGATACACACAGCAGGACTATCGCTCTCCGCTGGCGGCAGGATGTCCTGTGCCTCAGCCACAAGCAGCATATTCCAAACATGTTCTACTTATGAAAGTTGAAATCGTGTTGAGCAGCATTGCCCCTATCATGCTGCCGCCTGCTCGTCATGCCCTTCATGACAAGCATAACTGAGTCATAGTTGAAAGATGTGCTGACGATATGCCCAAGCCGCAGAGGGATCACCGGACGTCGGCAGCCGTTCGGACCTTCCTTCATGCTGTCAGTAAGCGGGCGAAAAACACTAACCGCCGAAAACCTGGCATTGCATGATCAGGCGGCGCACGGCTTCGCCAACCACGTAAGGAGTACACCTGCCTGCGGAGACGTTCTCCTGATTGTTGGAAAGAATCACTGTATATCTGCGAAAAATCAGCAGGGCTAGTGTTTTATAAAATCGAACAATCGCCATTTCACTTACTGTACTATTTCTTCACACATTTATGGCATTTGCCAGATACATCAACTGTTTGACCATTTCAAACAAATAAATTTGCAGCATTTTCAATAGGATAGTCGAGTGTTGCTTGGCGTGCCTGCCATGCAGGGCATCTCCTGGCACTCCGCAGCGCATGGCGTCTCTCGTCGAGCATACAGGGGGCATGCTTCAAGGCAATGATTAGCCTTCACTACAACTTCGCGCAGATGCGGAAGGCCCTGCCAGGCTCCCCACACCTCGTCTCCTTCCTGAAAACAGGGAGCAGGGGCCTGGTTGCTTAAAATCAGCTATGAATATTCATTTTGTGTATGTGCACAGCGAGACATGATAGAAACAATATATTTCAACAAAGAAAAGTAATTCCAGTCCTGCATTCCCCACGTGATAGCCTGACATCTGGCTTGCCGCTCCGTGGAGCACGAAAACCATGCTGCGGTCATGTGTGGAAACAGGGGGGCACGAAGAGGGCGCGGCACATGTCGGGCAATCTCTCCCGCTACAGGACCGTTAGCGGACCGAAACCCAGCAGGGCAATCCCATGCCTGGGCACACAGACGCACCCGGCTTCCCACAGAACACAAAACGGGCGCCGGCTGTGTGCGAACAGCCGGCGCCCGTTGTTATTTCATTTTTGAAACAGTGACTATTTATCGTTACGAAAGCGCAACGCCCCGTAGCCTCATGCCAGACCGGCGGCCCTGCGCAGGGCGTCCACCTCGTTTGCCGTCAGGGCACGGCATTGACCGGCAGGGAGGTCGCCCAGCTGGAGGGGACCAAGAGAAACGCGCCGCAGACGCAGGATGGTCAGCCCCAGGTCCCGGCACATGCGCCGGATCTGCCGATTCACCCCCTGCCGCAGCACCATACGCAACCGGGTTTTTCCCGTGGCTGTGGCCCGTGCCGTCACGTCCACCGGCTGAAGATGTTCTCCCTCGGCCAGGGTCATACCGTCGCGCATGGCCTGCAACGCCTTTTCACGCACCACATCACGCACAAGCACATCATAGACCTTGGGCAAATGATAGCGGGGATGCATCAGGCGCTGCGACAGGGCGCCGTCGTTGGTCAACAGCAGCAGCCCTTCGGAAAAATAATCCAGCCGCCCCACAGGAAACAGACGGACATCTCTGTATTCCGGTGGCAGACAGTCCAGCACTGTGGGACGCCCCTGCGGGTCTGATACTGTGCACACCACCTGTACGGGCTTGTGCAGCAGCAGATAGCATTTTGCCTGTCCTCTGCGAATCGGCTGCCCGTCCACGGCAATATGGTCTTCTGGCCCCACGCGCCGGCTGGGCTGTACCTCGCGCTCGCCATTCACGGTCACATGGCCAGTGAACACCAGGATGTCTGCCCGGCGGCGTGAACAATATCCGGCCTCGGCCAGTGCCTTGTTCAAACGCTGATCCGTCGCCGGTGCTGTTGTATTCGGAGCATGCCCGGAGGAAGGGAAGCGCTGCCAGGCGGCCACTTCTTCCCGCCCTCCGGCACGCCAGTTGCGGGAATTGCCGGCAACGGCCGTTTCCTGCCGGACTTCCGGAGCTGGAATGGCCGATGAAGCAGCCGGCGCCTGCGCATTTCCCTCATCCCGGAGCTGCTGACGCAGCACCTGCTGTTCACGACGCCGCTGGGCCATGCGTGCCCATTGATCGCTCTCGGCCCCCAGCGGGAGCTTTGGCGCCAGCCCCGCATGCACCCGCTTTTCCCTGGCTGCCGGAGTGTGGCGAACGCCTTTTCTGCCGGACAAAAGGGCAGGGGAGGCATCACGGCGCTCTGCGTATTTTTTGTCAGCCAGCGGGAGCCTGGCGGATTGCCCGGCAGGTTCCCCAGGGGGCGCCTGCTTTTCGTCCGTTTTGTATCCATGTTTCTCGTGGGCACCAGAGCGCTTTTGCGAGACGGAAACGGCTCGCCGGAAGCCATGCTGTCCTGTTCCGTTCTGCCGTTCCGCAGCCGGAACGCGCCCCCGTCTGGCATAGCTGTCACCGCGAGAGGAAAAGGCATCCCCAGGATATGCCGTAGGGCTGTCATGGAGGAGGACCGGTGACTGCGACACTGCCTCTGGCAGGTCCGGCAATCCATCCTGATGGGGGACGGCATCCGTGCAGCAGGCATCCGGCTTTTTTTCTGACAGGGGCACATGCCGCCCATGCCTGACTGATTTGCGGAAACTGGCAACCATGGCAACATCCTTTTATATGATAATGATGGATGATGATCAGGGCCTGACTCTGCCCAAGTTCCCCGGTGGGGTCAAGCGAGAGGCGCACCGACGCGGTGAGCAGACAGAATCGCTGCGACGACATTTTCCATAACCTATGGAAAAATCAGTATTTTTTTATAAAAGTTTACATAATTATCATTATGAGACAAAAAGATGCAGAACTCTGCTCGTATATGTCACAGGTCGTTTTGTGCGTAAAACAGCGCCATTTTTGGGTGTCCATCTGGCGACACGCCATGTGGCGCCGCCAAAAGGCAAGATCGACCAGCCGCAGGCATCCTCGGGCGTCCGCCAGAACCAACATGGCATAACCAGCCGTCCTCTGGCCCCCTGTCGTCCCCTCAGCCAGCGACTGCATTGTGATGTTTAATGAAACAAGACAATATAAAATAAGTATTCGAAAAAATACGACATCATCCACGCAGACAATTTTCCCTGCGATTGACAGACCACACAGCTTGCGTATTCTGCCGCCGGACAACTCCATACCATGTCCATAATTTTTGCAGGGCATCCACAGGCACAGGCATGACAACACCTCTCTCTCCGCAGCGTCACAAAGACCTCCGCGGCAGGCACCCCCTGTACGGACGCCTGTCCGGCGAAGCCATCTGGGTATTCATGGAAGACCTGGGGCTTTCCCCGGAACAGTGCGATGCCTTCATGGCTGCCTTTTTTCACCAGATGGATGAGCTGCTTGTGGTCATGGATGCCATGGAAAAACAGCCGGATATGCCTGTGCGCATCATCGGTGGCGAAGCAGGCATGCCCCTGTGTCCGGCCTGCCAGCAGCACTGCGGACGCGTGCTCGCAGCGCGCAGCCCGCAATGGACGCGCCACCTTCCCCCGTTCGGCATCGGCTGCCCGCTTTCGCTGCGCCCCCTTTCTGATACTGATGACGGGGAAACACCAACCGCAGCCCCCGGCCGGGACGCCGCCACCCCGGAAGGCATCCTGTGCCAGTGCTTTGCCGACAATCCGCAGCATGCCCTGTCCCGCTTTCTCGCCCGCTGGGAAGTCCCTCCTGATGCCCACGGCGCCCCTTCCCGGGAAACATGATTTTCTTCAGGGAAAAGGCTTGCCTTTTCACAATGCTTTGCGTATATAGACGCCCTGCAAGGTCAAGGCCGTAAGTTGTCACGCCCGGACGCCTACAGCTTGGCCGCAATGGACGTAAAAAAAAACAGTTTTTTCTGTATATACGGAGGATATCATGAGCAAGGTATGCGCTTTCTGCGGCAAGACGCCTCAGGGCGGCAATTATGTCAGCCATTCCAACATCAAGACCAAACGCCGCTTCAATCCCAATCTGCAGCGCGTGCGTCACCAGTTTGCCGATGGCACCGTGTGCACCCTCAATGTGTGCACCCGCTGCATCCGTTCCGGCGTGGTGAACAAGCCCGCGGCTGCCAAGAAGGCCTAGCGGCAACCCGCTCTTCTGTCAGTGAGGCCCCGGCACAGCTGTCGGGGCTTTTTTATGTCAGCCCGTCCGCCACGTCTTTGCCTCGTTCTGCCGCGTCACGGCAAACGCTTTGTACACATCAGGCGCCGTCCCAGGGCGCTGCCCCCCTTCTGGCAACGGATCAGCCCTCCAACCGGCCTGTCCTTCCGGCATAAACAGGAATGGGAGCTACTGCTCAGTTCCTGCGGCATTCCCTACTACCTGGACAGGGAGTATGGTCGCGAGCACTTGTATGTGCCACCTCTCTGCGAACAGGTGGCACGCCAGGAATGGCTGGCGCTTGCCCAGGACAAAACACGGGCACGGCGCCCTTCCGCGCCTGTCCCGCCGCTGTATCCCTGCGCAGGCTGGACAGCTCTGGCTCCCCTCCTGCTGATACTCTGGCATGGATGGCGTGTGGGCTGGTGGCCCTGCCCTTCCCTGCTGCCTGATCCTGCTCTCTGGACAGAACTGGGCGACCTTTCCAGCGTTCGGCTGGCCGTGCAGCAGCAGTATTACCGCTGCCTCACAGCCCTGACCCTGCATCAGGACAGTCCCCACCTGTGGGGAAATGTGCTTTTCAGTCTTGTCTTTCTTCCTGTTCTCGCCCGGGCGGCTGGCTGGGGACGCGCCCTGCTGCTGACTGTGCTGGGCGGCATGGCCGGCAATGCCCTCACCTACGCCCTGCGTACCGGCCCCTTCAGCAGCCTGGGCTTTTCCACGGCTGTCTTTGCCACGCTGGGCGGGATCAGCGGCCAGGCATGCCTGTACCACCAGAAGAGCGCCCTTCTTCCCCTGGCCGCAGGCCTGGCCATCATGGCCCTTATTGGTACGGGAGAGGAGAACGTGGACTACCTCGCCCACTGCTGCGGCTTTGGCTCCGGTTTTTTGCTGGGACTGGGCAATGCCTGGTACACCATGCGGGACAGGAATCCCTTTCCACCGCAGGCAGCCTGTGCGCTGCTGGCCCTGCTGCTGCTCCTTGCCGGCTGGTGGATGGCCTTTGCCTGAGCAGGACCTGCCGTAAGACCTTCGGGGAAAGCAGCCGGCTGACGCCGCCTGCCTCCCCCATCACCTGCCGGCTACGAGAGCAGGCTACTTGAACGCCTTTTCAAAATTGGGCACCACCTGCTTTTTCCGGCTCATGACGCCATCCAGCCACACGCTGTCCCCGGAAACGGGGACGCCAAAGGCCTTCTCCACCACAGAGGGATCATCGGATGCCAGCAGCAGTTCGGAGCCTTCCTTCATGATATCGGTAAGCAGAAGGAAAACACTGTGCCGCCCTTCCGCCTTGACCCGTGCGATCTCCTTTTTCAGACCGTCCTTGACGCCATCCAGCAGGGAAAGGTCAACCACTTCCAGCTGACCGATGCCCACCTTCTTGCCATTCATCTCAAAGTCCTTGAAATCACGGAAAACAAGGTCCTTCATGCTGGCTCCGTCCACGGCGCTCTTGACCCTGAACATTTCCATGCCCAGGGCCATGACATCATCCACGCCGGCAATGCGGGCCAGCTTTTCCACGGCCTTTTTGTCCGCATCGGTACAGGTGGGCGACTTGAACATGACCGTGTCCGAAAGAATGGCGCACAGCATGCCGCCGGCAATGGGCCGGGGGATTTCCACACCATAAAAATCATACATATTGGTCAGCACCGTATTGGTGCATCCCACCGGCCAGATCCAGGCTTCCAGGGGCAGGGAGGTGGTGATGTCGCCCAGCTTGTGATGATCCACAATGCCCATGACCGTGGCATCGGCCATTCCTGCGGGCGACTGCGCCAGGTCGGAGAAGTCCACCAGATACAGCTCCCTGCCGGCCACGTTCTCCACAACCTCCGGCGCGGTGAGGCCAAAACGCTCCAGCACAAAGGCCGTTTCGGGCGCCGGAGCGCCCTGTGCCACAGACGTCACGTCCAGACCGCGCTTGCTGTAAAGATCAGCGGCGGCAATGGCGGAAATGATGCTGTCGGTATCCGGGTGCATATGACCAAGAACAAGTGCGGACATGGTGCTCTCCTTAACCTGCCTGTTCAGGCAGCTCCTGATAATGTGGGAAAAGGCGGCGCGGGCAAAAGCGCTTCCCGCCGCCACAAGCTCTTTGCAATATTTTGCCGCGGATTGCAAACGCCCTGCGTCAGCGCTCGTCCTTTCCGCCCTGGTCCAGATCCTCTTCGCCGGGGAATCCGGCCCCTGTGCCGGCAGCGGCGCCCCCGCCGGCCTTGGGATGCGCCCGATCATACACCCGCATGAGATGGTCCAGGCTCACCTGCGTATAGCGCTGGGTGGTCCTGAGACGACGATGCCCCAGAAGCTCCTGCACGCTGCGCAGGTCAGCCCCGCCGTCCAGCAGATGCGTGGCAAAGGAATGGCGCAGACCATGCGGAGAAATGACATGCCGCAGGCCGGCCTCCTGGCAGAGACGCTCCACAATGCGCACGGCCTCCCGCCGCTGCAAACGCTTGCCGCGTATGCCCACAAAAAGCGCCTTTTCCTCCTCTGCCGCAAAGAAGGTGCGGTCTTCCAGCCATTCCTGCAAGGCGGGAATGCTGCTGTCGGAAAGGGGCGCCAGGCGTTCCCGCCGGCCCTTGCCCAGCACACGCACCATGCCTGTCTGCAGATGCAGGTCATCCACATTCAAGGCCAGCGCCTCGGACACGCGCAGGCCGGAACCATACAGCAGTTCCGCCAGTGCCCTGTCCCGGCTGTCGCGCGGCGTGTCCGGCGCGGTCTCGTCACGGCTGTCCAGCAGGGCAAAGGCCTCGTCCACATTGAGCAGGCGGGGCTGATAGGTTTCCTGGCGGGGGTTGTGCACCTGGGCAGCCACATTGGCAGAAACCAGATGCTGGCGCAGGGCATACTGCAACAGACTGCGACAGGCCGAGAGCTTGCGGCACATGGAGGTCTTGGCCTCGCCCTGATGAAAAAGGTGTGCCAGAAAGGCCTGCACATCCCGCCGGGAGATGGTCTGCGGCATCCCCGCATCACCGCCCCTGGACTGCAGAAAGCGGGCAAATTCCAGCAGGTCCGTCCGGTAGGCCCGCACCGTGGCCGGAGCCAGGCCCCTTTCCAGTTCAAGCCACATGGCATGCGCCGCAAGCAGGCGAACCGCCCCCGCCGAAAGCTCCGCCCCAGCCTCTCCCCCTGTGGCCGCCACAGAAGGCGGCACGGCCGTCCGCCGCTTCATGATTGCACCTCATAGTGTGCTCCGGGCAGACGGCGCACCCTGCCCGCCATCTCCAGCCCCAGCAGTGTCACAGCCAGGGCGGCACTGTCCTGCCCGGCCAGTCTGGCCAGCTCATCCACATGCAACGGTCCCTGCTCCCGCAAAAGCAGCATCAGCTGGTCCTCTACCCCTGCCGCCAGCAGAAGACGGGCTTCCGGGCAGTCTGCCTGCGGAGATGACGACGCCCTTTCGTCAGAAAACGTGCCGGAGTCAGCCGCGTCCTGCTCCTGCGGCGCGTTCTGCTGCGGAGGCGCCGTCAGCGGGGCTGTTTCTTCCTCAGCAAGGCAGCGGCGCTCGCTGGCTGAACGGCTGTCCAGCAGTGTTCGGCTGATGCCGTACGCCTGAAGGCGGTCTGCCAGATCACGCAGAATATCCTCGGCGCTGAAAACCGGACGAGCACCCTGCCGGATAAGTTCCTGTACGCCGCAGCAGCGCCTTTCCAGGGCAGGCCCCGGCACGGCATAGACCTCCCTGTTCTGCTCCAGAGCATTGCGGGCCGTAATCAGACTGCCGGAGCGGCTGGCGGCCTCCACCACCACAATCCCCAGAGAAAGCCCGCTGATGATGCGGTTGCGTATGGGAAAATGTTCGGGCAGCGCCCTGCTGCCCGGCGCAAATTCCGACAGCAGCAGCCCTTCCCGCTCCATGCGTGCAAAAAGACCGGCATTGCTCCTGGGATAGACCTGATCAATGCCCGTCCCCAGCACGCCGATGCTCCGGCCCACCTCGGGCAGCGCTGCGGCATGGGCTGCGGCATCCACCCCGCAGGCCATGCCGGAAACAATGGCCAGCCCGCAGGACGCCAGAAAACGGGCCATGTGCCCGGCAACCCGCAGAGCCTGGGAAGATGCCTGCCGTGACCCCACCACCCCGAGGCAGGGCGATGCCAGCAGGCTTGTATCACCCCGGCAATACAGAAACACGGGAGCATCGGGCAGCTCTCGGAGCAGGGCAGGATACAGCGGGTCTGTCCACAGCAGCAGGCGGGCATCCAGGCGCTGTGCCGCATTCCACTCTTCCAGGGCAGCCTCCCGCCACCCGCCCGAGGCCAGTTCCCGAGCCATGGCCTGCCGGCCTTCCGATGCCTGACGCGCCGCATCCAGCAGCGCGCCATAGGCGGCATAGGCACTGTGGTGACGGCGCAGCAGGCGTGCCCGGGTCCGTGGCCCCAGGCCCCGGCAATGACGCAAGGCAAGACTGGCCCAGAATTCCCTGCGGCCTGTCTCGTCAAGCTCCTGCCACCGCGGGCAGCCTGAGGGGGAAGAGGCGAGCGTCAAGGCCATTCCGTCAGCGGCCAAGCCTTCGGGCACGGATGGTTCCCGCAGCTTCCGAAGCGGGGAATCGGGCCAGAACCTGCGCATACTGCCGGCGGGCGCCAGGCCGGTTTCCCAGACGGTTCAGGGTCATGCCGGCCTTGAGCATGGCATCGGCGCTCTTGTGATGCCGGGGGTAACGGCTGCTCACTGTCAGAAAATGTTCCAGCGCCTCCGCATAGCGTCCCTGGGAATACAGTGCCTCGCCTGTCCAGTATTCGGCATTGGGCGCAAACCTGCCCCCGGGATACTGTTGCAGAAACTGCCGGAACGCCGCAATGGCCTCCGCATTGCACCCGCGCAGAACCAGCGCCAGAGCCGCCTCGTACTCTTGCTTTTCTGTCCGGGAAGACGGCGCCGCGGCCGTCGCCGCAAGAAGCTGCCCGGTGGTGTCCTCACGAGACGGCGACAGGCCGTCATCCAGCGTCTTCAGACCCGCCAAGTCTGGAAAGGGCGCCTGGGCATCCCCGGCCCGGGAGGCCGGCGTTCCCGGCAAAGGCGGCTGCGCCAGAGACCGCGGGGAAGGGGACGGCGTGGACTTCCCTGCGAACGGGTGCACAGCGGCCGGCGTCACGCCCCCTGAATGCGGACGGGAAGGGACGGATACCGCCCTGTCCCTGGCCGGAACGGCTCGCCCCGCAGGACGCACCGCACCGGAAGGAAGCCCCCTCTGCACGGCAGAGGCATTGTCGCCGCCACCGGGATGCCGCAGCTCCGCCGGAGAAGGCAGATAGCCCGGGATGGCCACCAGACCGGTCTTGCGGTCGCCGGCACGCGTGCGCACTTCATAGGGAGACTCGCTCAAGATGGTCAGGCGGCGATCCAGCTCGTCCGTCTTCTTTTCCAGCTGCGCGATGCGCAGTTCGGCCTGCTGCATCTCCGCCTGCATGGCCTGATGGCCGCAGCCGCCCGTCAGAACCACGCATATCATGGGTAGTACTATGGCTGCTTTTTTCATGTGCTGTCACCGTTTTCTGCTTGCTGCCGGCGTGGCGTCTTTGTGCCGCCCGGTACTGTCGGGGGACGAAATGCCCCTGTCACAAAATAAAAAAAAGCGCAGACCATAGCAAGCCGCCGCTTCCTGCCTGAAAAGGCACGAGGCGCTCTCCCGGATTTCAGGAAAGGACCGTTGCTCAAGGCTTGCAGCAGCGCCCGTTTTCAGGCAAAGATTCCTGCGGGGAACGCGGAACGGCTTTCCCCGCATCATTTCTACAGGCGGTCATCATGTACGCATTTCTTGCCCAGTATCCTGTCTTGCAGACCATCGCGGATACAGCCATCAGCATTGTTCCGCTGGCGCTGCTCTTTGCCTTTTCCGGCCTGCCCCTGATCTCCTCCACCGGCGAAATCCTGGCCATTCGCCGCAAGCGCTCCTTCTATGCCAAATGTGCCCTGCAGCTGGCCATGCTCAGTCAGGGCATCGGCTGGGTGCTGCTGGTGGGCGGACGCATCTGGCTCTATCTGACCACAGAGGACGTCCCCCCCAGTGCCGTTCTGGGCGCGGCGCGTGAAATGAGCTGGCTGGCCCTGGGGATGGCCGTGGTTTTCAACTGCATTTACTTCTTCCTCTGGAAAGCCATGAGCAAGCTGCCGGTACTGCACATCGGCATCGGCCTGCTCAATGCCCTGCAAAGCCTGCTGGCCCTGCTGCTTGTGCTGGGAACCATGCGCATCGATGCCGTGGTCCGGCTGCCGCAGGTGGACGGCACGGTCACCCTGGCCGACGTCATTCTGCCCATGCTGGGCACCAGCTATGCCCACGTGGTGGCCTATACCCCCTTCCTCTTTCTGGCCATGCCGGCCGCCTTTGGCTGCGTCTGGCTGCTGCTGCGCCGCAAGAGCGACGATTACGGGCGCGATCACTATGCCACGGTGCTGCCGTGGTGCGCCGGCTGGGCGCGCAATGCCTGGATTGTTCTCTGGCTTGCCCTGCTCGCCTTCAGCGGGCTGGAAGTCTACCGGCAGATGCAGGAAGGAAGTTTTGTGATGCAGGATGGCATCACCGCCGGCATACGTGTGCTGCTCTGGCTCATTCCCGTGCTGCTCTGGACGCTCACGGCACGCAGTACCACCCCCATGCGGCACAAGCTGGCCCTTGTGGTGGCCCTGCTGCTGAGCTGCGCCTTCATGCTGCCCTTCTTCATGGAACTGACCAACTGGCAGCCCCTGCCCTGACGCTGGCAGCCCCGACGCCTGTTGCAGCGGCCGTCCCCACGGGGCGGCCGCTTTCGCATGCCGGCACCCCGTGCCCCGGCAGGCACGGGGCAAAATGCCGTCCGCCTGTTTTCCCCCTTGCGAACAGACGACGCTTGCGTATACTGCCTTGCAGAGAAACGCTATGACTCAGTCCCTCTACCCCCTTTTTCTGAACCTGCATGATGCCTGCTGCCTGGTGGCCGGCTTTGGGGAAGTGGGCCGGCGCAAGGTTTCCGGCCTGCTCCAGGCCGGGGCAGGATGCGTGCGCGTGCGTGATCTGGCCCTGCCGCAGGATGACGAGGGCCGCCAGATGCTGGCACAGCCCCAGGTGGCCTTTCTTGCCCGGGCCTGTACGGCCGAGGATATTGCCGGCTGCCGGCTGGTCTTTGCCGCCACCAGCGATGCCGGAGAAAATGCACGCATTGCCGCCCTGTGCCGGGAACAGCAGGTGCTCTGCAACTGTGTGGATGCCCCACGTCAGGGAGATTTCATGGTTCCGGCCGTGGCCCGCAAAGGCGATCTGGCCCTGGCCCTGTCCACAGGGGGAGCCAGCCCGGCCCTGGCCCGCCGCTGGCGCCGGGAGCTGGAAGAATGGCTGGAACCGCGCGAAAGCCTGTCCCGCCTCATGGGGCGCCTGCGCGCGCCCATTCTGGCCCTGGGGCACGACTCGCGGCAAAACAGAGAGCTGTTCCGCACACTGGCGGAATCCCCCTTGCAGCACTGGCTGCAGGAGGGCAACAGGGAAGCCTGCCGAGAATTTCTCATCCGCAAGCTGCCCCCCGAACTGCACACCCGTATCACGGAGTTTCTGCATGATCTCTCCTGAACTTTCCACCGCACTGGTCCTTTGCCTCTATGGCGCGGCAACGGTCATCGGCATGGCGGGCATGCTCATGCGCAATGCCGCCCTGCGTCAGACCGGCTGCTGGCTGGCCGGCCTGGGCTTTCTTGCCCAGACGCTCATGCTTGCCCTTGGTTTTCACAAGGCCCTGCCCGACGGCCTGAGCCTCGGGGCCTACCTCCAGATGCTAGCCTGGTTTGTCCTGCTCTGCGGCCTCATTTCCCGCCTGCGCTTCCGGCAGGAGGCCACGCTGCTCTTTGCCGCCCCCCTGTCCCTCATGCTCTTTGCCATGTCGGCTCCCTATCTTTCGGCCGTGGTCAAGGTGCCGCCGCAGCTCAACGCGCCCTTCTATGCCCTGCACATCGGGGCGCTGTTCCTGAGCCTCGGCCTGCTGGCACTGGGTTTTGCCGCCGGCTGCATCTTTCTTTTTCTGGAAGGCCGCATCAAGTCCAAGCAAACCATGAAGGGCTTCTGGCAGGATATGCCCGCCCTTTCCCTGCTGGACAAGATCAATGCCTTCACCACCATGACGGCCTTTCCCCTGTACACCCTGGGCATTGTGTCCGGCCTGCTCTGGGCCAAGCCGGTTTTCGGCGCCACATTCAAGGGTGATCCCAAGGAAGTGGTCAGTCTCGTCACCTGGCTGTTGCTGGCCGTGCTTTTCCACAACCGTCTGGCCAGAGGCTGGCGCGGCCGCAAGCCCGCCCGGCTTCTCGTGCTGGTCTTCGGCCTGTCCATCTTTTCCATCATCGTGGTGAATACCCTCATGGAAACGCACCACGCCTTTATGAGAAGCTGACGTAAACCATGAACTGTGATCTTGTACTTGTCGGTCTCAATCATCGTACGGCAGGCGTCGACGTGCGCGAACGCTTTGCACTGGTCAATCACTGCAATGCGGAAAGCTGGGCCGTGCCCTGTGAAGGCGCCATCAGTGAAGCGCTGATTCTCTCCACCTGCAACCGCGTGGAACTGCTGGCCGCCGGCCATGGCGACATGCTGGCCGAACAAATGCTGCGCGACTGGGCCGAAACCTGCCAGACCAGCGTGGACGAACTGCGCCCCTACGTCTATATCCACACGGGGGCAGAGGCGGTGCGCCACCTCTTTTCCGTGGCGTCCAGCCTGGATTCCATGGTCCTGGGCGAGCCGCAGATCCTCGGCCAGCTCAAAAGCGCCTACCGCAAGGCCGCGGCCTGCCACGCCACGGGCATCATCCTGAACCGTCTGCTGCACAAGGCCTTTTCCGTGGCCAAGCGCGTGCGCACGGAAACGGCTGTGGCCTCCAGCGCCGTATCCATCAGCTATGCGGCCGTGGAGCTGGCCAAACGCATCTTTGGCGACATGCCGTCGCATCGCGCCATGCTGCTGGGCGCCGGGGAAATGGCCGAACTGGCCGCCACACACCTGCTGCAGGCCGGCATTGCCGAAATTCTCGTGGCCAACCGGACCTTTTCCCGAGGCGAAGAGCTGGCCAGCCAGTTCAACGGGCGCGCCATTCCCTTCAACTCCATTGCCGAACATCTGGTGGATGTGGACATCATCATCGCCTCCACCGGCTCGCAGGAGGCGGTCATCCGCGCCCGCGACATCCGGGCCGTACTCAAGGCCCGCAAGAACCGGCCCATGTTCTTCATCGATATTGCCGTTCCCCGCGACATTGACCCGGATGTCAACGGCCTGGACAATGTCTACCTGTACGACATCGACGACCTTAAAGAAGTAGTTGAAGAAAACCTGGCCACCCGCCGGGACGAAGCCCGCAAGGCTGCCGAAATTGTTGATGAAGAGGTGGAACATTTCGCGCAGTGGGTGCACAGTCTGGACATGCAGCCCACCATTGTGGACATCATCAACCGTGGCGAGCACATGGCCGACGAGGAGCTGGCCCGGACCCTCAAGCGCCTGGGGCCGGTTTCGGAAGAAGTGCATGAAGCACTGGATGTCATGGCCAAGGCCCTGGTGCGCAAGCTCAACCATGATCCCATCATGTTTCTCAAGCAGGGCATCACCTCGCAGGACGGCATGGCCGCCCGCATAAGCCTCATGCGGCGCATGTTCAACCTGGACGGCAATACCTGTAGTTTCTCCCGGCAGGGCAAGCACTGATGCGGGCCTATGTGGCGGAGGACCTGCCGGCCGACGGCTGCCGTCGTCTGGCCGATCACCTGCGTCAGCAGGGGCTGGCCTCCGGGCTGGAAGGGCTGTTCTGGCTGCCTGTTCCTGAACAGCTCTGGACCCCGTTGCAGCGGGCACATGCCGCCAGCTGCGGCCCCTATGTGGTGGCCCTGGAGGTAGCCCCCACCAGCCTGCGCCTGGAGCTGCTCGTCCGGGCACAGGGACGGCTGCACTGCCAGTGCATCGGTCCGGCAGCGGCGCCGGTACGCAACGCGCTTCTGGATCTGCTGGAGGCGCTCATTCAGCGCCACTGCCTGCCGCAATAGCATGCTGCCGCACCAGCTTGCAGACCTTGCCCCTGCCGCGGCCCGCACCTGCCTTTCGGTGGAACGCTTCTGCCGCCAGCTGGGCGCGCCCCAAGACGGTCAGCATCTGCTGCTGGCCCTTTCCGGCGGCGCCGATTCCACGGCGCTGGCCATTCTCCTTTCCCTGCTGGCCCCACGCCGACGCTGGCAGCTGACGGCCTGCACCGTCAACCATGGCCTGCGGGCAGATGCGGCAGATGATGTGCGCTTTGTGCAGCACCTGTGCACCCGGCTTGCCCTGCCCTGCCATTGTGTGCACGCCGATGTTGCCGCACTGGCCCGCCAGCAGAAGCGCGGCACGGAGGATGCCGCCCGCACGGCCCGCTATGCCCTGCTGGAAGAGGTACGCCGCCGCACAAACTGCCAGTGGATACTGACAGGGCACCAGCGGGAAGACCTTTGCGAAGATCAGCTCATGCGCCTCATTCGGGGCACCGGCTGGCCGGCCCTGGGCGGCATGAGCGCCAGGGATGACCAGCGGCACCTGCTGCGCCCCCTGCTCATGCTCTCCGGGCGCCGCCTGCGCCAGCTGCTTCAGGAATGGCACGTCAGCTGGCGGGAAGATGCCTCCAATGCAGACATGCGCTTTCTGCGCAACCGTATCCGCCACCAGCTTCTGCCGCGCCTGGAAGAGGAAAACCCGGCCTACGGACAGGCAGCTGGCCAGCTCTGGCAGCTTGCCCGCTGCGATGCCGACTACTGGGATGCCACTGTGGAGGCTGCCCTTGCCCTGCATCCCTGGCACCAGCAGGACGATGCCATCACCCTGCCCCGCCCCCTCCTGGCCAGCCAGCCCCAGGCTGTCCGCCTGCGCTGCTACCTGCGGGCCATACGCCACCTGTCCCGCCAGCATGGCGGCCAGCCCAGGGCGGAACGCCTGCTGGCACTGGACCGTGCCTGGCAGGAAGGACGGGGAGGCACCTGCTTTCAGTTTCCCGGCGGCCTGGAAGCCGTACTCCGTCAGGGCGCCGTCACCCTGCGCCCCGCCGTGCCCCGGCCAGCCCCGCACTCCCTCAAAAAATAACGCCCCGCACAGACAGCGGGGCGTCATTTTTTTACCGGTCAAGGGGGCAGGATCAGGCCGTCTTCCGCAGCATCTCCCGCACGGTGGCGGCAATGTGGGGGGCATCCAGGCCCACCAGCTGACGCAATTGCTTCTGCGTGCCGTGTTCCACAAAGGTATCGTCAATACCCAGGCGGCGTATGTGCTGCCCATGCAGGCAGCCGGCATCATTCCAGAATTCCAGCACAGCGGACGAGAAACCGCCGGCCCGTATGCCCTCTTCCAGCAGCAGAATGGTGGAGAAGCGCTGTGCCAGTTCCCGCAGCTGCTCTTCCGGCAGCGGCTTGAGCCAGATGGCATCAAAAACAAGGCATTCTACGCCTTCTCCGGCCAGTTCTTCCGTGGCAGCCAGTGCGGGGTGCACACAGCTGCCCACAGCAATGATGGCCACATCCCGGCCTTCGCGCAGGATCTCGCCCTGTCCCTGGGGCAGCAGATGGGGCGTGCCCGTCAGCTCCACCCCCACACCTGCCCCGCGCGGAATGCGCATGGCGCACGGCCCGTCACAGGCCAGGGCGGTTTTGAGACAATGGCGCAGCATGTTTTCATCCCGCGGAATCACCAGGCGCATGGCGGGAATATGGCGCAGATAGGCCATATCGAAAACGCCATGATGTGTGGCCCCGTCTTCTCCCACCAGGCCGGCCCTGTCGATGCAGAAGGTGACGGGCAGGCGTTGCAGGCAGACATCATGCACAATCTGGTCATAGGCGCGCTGCAGGAAGGTGGAATAGATGGCCACCACCGGCCGCAGCCCCTGGCTGGCCATACCGGCCGCAAAGGTGACGGCATGCTGCTCGCAGATGCCCACATCCGTGAAGCGTTCGGGAAACTGCTGCTGAAAGAGCTGCGTTCCCGTGCCTTCAATCATGGCTGCCGTGATGGCCATGATACGCGAATCTTCCTTGGCCAGTTCCACCAGGGTCTTGCCGAAGATGGAGGTATAGGACGGGGGCGCCGGCACGGAAGGCGGCACCGCCTTGCCCGTTTCCGGCGAGAAATGCCCCACACCGTGAAAATGCGTGGGGTCCTTTTCCGCCGGCGCGTAGCCCTTGCCCTTGCGGGTTCGCACGTGCAGCAGCACGGGGCCGTCCTCCACGGCAGCGGCCATCTGGAGATGGCGCTTCAGGGAGACGATGTCATGCCCGTCCACAGGCCCGATATAGGTAAAGCGGAAGGCCTCAAAGAGCATGCCCGGCGTAAAGAAGGACTTGAAGCTCCACTCTCCGCGCATGGCATAGGTGGCCAGCTTGTGCCCCACCAGAGGCACGGAACGCAGGAAGGCCAGCACATCCTTGCGCATCTGCCGCACCCAGCGCCGGGACAGGGTCCGGCTCAGGAAACAGGACAGTGCCCCCACATTGGGCGAAATGGATATTTCATTGTCATTGAGCACCACAATGAGCCGCCGCCCCATGTGGCCGGCCAGGTTCAGGCCCTCGAAAGCCTCGCCGCCGGTCAGGGAGCCGTCGCCAATGACGGCCAGCACATGGTGCTTCTGTTGCAGATAGTCGCGGGCCACGGCCATGCCCAGCGCTGCCGAAATGGAGGTGGAGGAATGCCCCACCCCAAAATGGTCATAGGGGCTTTCTTTCCGGCGGGGAAATCCGGCAAGCCCGCCCAGCTTGCGCAGCGAGTCAAAGGACGCATTGCGCCCGGTCAGCAGCTTGTAGGCATAGGACTGATGTCCCACATCCCAGATGATCCTGTCCTGCGCCGCATCAAAGGTGGACAGCAGGGCCAGCGTCAGTTCCACCACGCCCAGCGAGGGAGCCAGATGCCCCCCGTTGCGGGAAACCACGTCAATGATGCGCCGGCGCAGCTCCGCAGCCAGTTTGACAAGGTCTTCATCCTTGAGACCGGCCACCTGCGCGGGATCCACAATGGTATCGAGAAGCGGCGTTCCGCCCTGGGTATCCATACCTACGCCGTGCGGTTGACCGTGTAATCAGCAAGCGCGGCCAGGAATTCCGCCTCCCGGCCGTGGAAGCCCTGCAACGCAGCCTTGGCGTCATCGGCATACTGCCGGGCCAGCTGGCGGCTCTGGTCAAGGCCCAGCATCTTGGGATAGGTATTCTTACCCTGTTCCGCGTCACTGCCCGCAGGCTTGCCCAGCGTTGCGGTATCGGAAACCACGTCCAGAATATCGTCTGCAATCTGGAAGGCCACCCCCAGGGCCGCACCAAACTGCCCTATGGCCTTGAGGCGGGAGGCATCCACCCCGGCCAGTAGCGCACCGCAGGTGCAGGACGCCCGCAGAATGGCCCCGGTCTTCATGGAATGCATGAGCCGGAGCTGATCCAGGGTAATGGATTCCATCCCCGTAAAGATCATATCCCATTCCTGACCGCCCACCATGCCGGGAGAACCGGCGGCAAAGGCAAATTCGCGCAGGGCGGCCAGCACCCGCTCGGCCGGCATGTCCATGCCGCTCATGAACCAGAAGGCATCGGTCAGCAGACCGTCCCCGGCCAGAATGGCCGTGGCTTCGTCAAAGGCCTTGTGGTTGGAGGGCTTGCCCCGGCGCAGGTCATCGTCGTCCATGGCCGGCAGGTCATCGTGAATGAGCGAATAGGTATGCACCATTTCAATGGCTGCCGCAAAGGGCAGCACGCTTTCCGGAGCCAGGCCGCACATGCCGGCCGTGCTCATGCACAGCACGGGGCGAAGGCGCTTACCCCCGGCCTGCAGGCTGTAGAGCATGGACTCCCGAAGGCGCGGCGGCATTTCGCGGCCGTCACAGCAGCCGGCCAGCCAGTCCTCAACCTTTGAGCCGCGTTCCTTGAGCAGCGTTTTCATTTCCTGCGGTGTCATATTATTCCTCCTCGTCCGCTTCAACGGACACGGCTTCATTAAGAGCAAAGGGCTTTTCCTCGCCGTCCTGCCAGATGCTCAGCTGGTGGCGGGCCTTTTCCAGCTGTTCGCGGCACAGTCGCGAACATTCCACACCTTCCTGGTACAGGGCCATGCCCTTTTCCAGCGGCAGATGCCCGTCTTCCAGGGCGCTCACGATTTCCTGCAGGCGGGCCATGCGCCCTTCAAAGGTGGCAGGAACCTTGATTCGGGAATTTCTCATGACTGGACAAAGGTTGTTAGGGTTTCCGTTTTCGGGATGCGGCCGCCAGACATGTTCCCGGGAAAGCCGGAAACATGCCCTTCCGGGCAGGCTGACGAGCCGTGCAGGTTCCTGGTTTACGTGACCAGACCCTGCTCCACCCCGCGTTCCGGCACCTGCGGCCTGGGGCACAGCGCCATCCGCGCGGGACACTCCCGCCGGCACCCGCGTTCAAACACCCGTGCAGGCCATTCCCGGTTCGCAACAGCCCGTCGGCGCCCGCGGACTTCCCCTCGTACAGCGAGATCGGACAGCAGGGCACGGCCCTCTTCCACCAGAGCATGCGGGCGGCACGGGCCTGTCAGCTGCCGGTTCGCGTTGGGGGCAAAGCAGAAAAAAGCGTGCCCTTTTCTCCGGCCGGACAGGGATCAGGATGTTTCCTTCCCGTCCGTGCGGGGGCGTATCCAGCGGACTGTAGCCCCCAGCGAGCCATCGCGCAAGCGTATGCGCACATCCTGTCCTGCATGCACGCTGGCAAGATCGGAAAGCACCCTGCCCGCCTCATCCTGCATCATGGCATAGCCACGTTCCAGGGGACGCAGGGGATCACAGGCGGCCAGACGCAGGGTCAGGCGGTCCAGCTCCTCTTCCGCCCGGCGCACAAGGCCCAGAGCGTTGGCATCCAGGCGCTGCCTGTACCAGAGCCACGCCTGTTCGCAGCCGGCAAGCAGGCGCGGCAGGGCCGCATGCAGGCGCTGCGTTTCATGACGCAGGGCCACCTCATGCGCCATGAGACGGGCAGCGCTCCAGTGCGCTGCCAGCCCTCCGGCCAGGGTGGCCCGGGCGCGTTCCTGCCCGGCCAGCCATTGCTGCCCACCCCGGCGCAGTGCCTGTACAAGCCGGGAAAGCTCGTCATCCAGACGCCGGAGCTGCCGCGCCGGACCATTGCCGCGCAGCATGCGTGCGTACTGGGCATGCAGCAGCTCCCAGCGTTCCACACATCGCCGCTGTGCCCTGTGCAGGGAAAGTTCCACATCGTCCAGGCGCTGCATCAGCTCCTGCCGCGACGGCCAGAGCAACTGGGCCGCATGGCTGGGGGTGGCCGCCCGCACATCGGCCGTCATATCGGCCAGCGTCACGTCCACCTCGTGTCCGATGCCGGCCAGTACCGGCAGACGGGAACGAAACACGGCGTCGGCCACCATCTGTTCATTGAAGGCCCACAGGTCTTCCAGCGAGCCGCCCCCGCGCACCAGCACAATGACCTGCGGCCCGTCCGGATGCCCGGCCAGGGCATTGGCCGCTTCCAGCGCCGCCACCAGAGACGGCGCGGCAGCCGCCCCCTGCACCAGCGAGGGAAACAGACATATCCGCGCCCCGCTGCCCCGCCGCGAGGCGATGCGCCAGAAATCGTGAATGGCCGCCCCGGAAGGCGAGGTGACAAGGGCCACCCGGCGGGGGTTCCACGGCAGGGGGCGCTTGCGCTCCTGGGCAAAATAGCCGCGTGCCGCCAGCTGGCGCTTGCGTTCCTCAAAGGCCAGGGCAAGCCCCCCCTGGCCGAAGGGCTGGGCCAGCTCCACCACCAGCTGATACTGCCCGCGGGGGGCGTACACGCCCACGTGCCCCGCACAGACAATTTCCGCCCCCTGCCGCACCAGTACCTCGGGGGCCGGCGGCGGCGTTTCAAAGACTTCTCCTGTCAGCGGGTCAAAACGGCTGTGCTGGCGCTGGCTGCCGCGAAACCAGACACATTGCAGCTGGGCATCCGCATCCTTGAGCGTGAAGTAGAGATGCCCCGAGGCCGGACGGCTGATATTGCCGACCTCGCCACGCACCCAGACAAAGGGAAACTGCCGCTCCAGATGCCGCCGCAGACTGTCCGTCAGCTGACGGACAGTCTGTATGACCTGGGTATCCGCTGCCATGCCGCTGCTCCCTCGCGCACAGATCAGTGCCAGCCACCGTCTGTTCACCGGACGGCAGCCCGGCACGGGCAGGAAAGGCTTCCCCCCTTCCTGCCCCATGCCGCCATGCTAGGCCATGCGGGTCTACCAGCCCTGGCGCACGCCGTCCATCCAGGCGGCCAGCGATTCGTCCAGGGTATCCAGGGGCAGCTCGCCCTTTTCGCCGGTGCGACGGTCCTTGCATTCCACAATACCGCGGGCAAGGCCCTTGCCACCCACCACCAGCTGCATGGGCGCGCCGATGAGGTCCGCATCCTTGAACTTCACACCGGGGCGTTCCTCGCGGTCATCCAGCAGCACGGTCACGCCCTGCCCTTCCAGCAGATCGTGCAGGGCATCGGCCCGGGCGCTGACCTCTTCCTTGCCGGGATCCAGATTGAGCACCATGCACTGCACGGGAGCAATCTGCGGCGGGAAGATGATGCCGTTTTCGTCGTTGTTCTGTTCGATGGCCGCCGCCACCACACGGGACACCCCGATACCGTAGCAGCCCATGATCATGACCTGCTCCTTGCCGGTTTCATCCAGGAAGACGGCATGCATGGCATCGCTGTACTTGGTGCCCAGCTTGAAGATATGGCCCACTTCAATGCCCTTGGGCAGCTCGATGGGAGCGCCGCAGCGCGGGCAGCAGTCCTCGGCCGTAATGGCCCGCAGGTCGGCATAGGCCGTTATCCGGGCATCGCGCTTCAGGTCCACATGGCGCAGGTGGGCATCCGCCGCATTGGCACCCACCACATAATCCGTGGCGCCTTGCAGTTCCAGATCGGCATAGACGGGCACCTCCAGCCCCACAGGACCGGCAAAGCCCACGGGGGCATGGGTCAGCTCCTCCACCACGGCGGCCGTGGCCAGCTGCACTTCCTGCGCCTTGAGCAGATTCTTGAGCTTGATGTCATTGACTTCACGGTCGCCACGCACCAGCACGGCCACATGGCGTCCGTCCACGGTGAAGAGCATGGTCTTGACCACGGAAGACGGCGCTATGCCCAGCAGGGCGCTCACTTCCTCCACGCTGTGGGCGCCGGGGGTGGGCACCGTTTCGCAGGGGGCGCAGGTTTCGGTGCAGGGCGTGCCCTTCCAGACCACTTCGGCCCGCTCCACATTGGCGGCATACTGACAGGCCGTGCAGGCGGCGATGGTATCCTCGCCCGTTTCGGCCAGCACCATGAATTCATGCGAGAAATTGCCGCCGATGGAGCCGGTGTCCGCCTCCACGGCGCGGAAACGCAGGCCCAGACGGCTGAAAATGCGCATGTAGGTATCGTACATGAGTTTATAGCTGGCGTCGGCGCCGGCATCATCCACGTCAAAGGAATAGCCGTCCTTCATGACAAATTCGCGACCGCGCATGAGGCCGAAGCGGGGGCGGATCTCGTCACGGAACTTGCTCTGGATCTGATAGAGCCGCACGGGCAGCTGACGGTAGGAACGCACCTCGCCGCGCACCAGATCGGTGATCACTTCCTCATGCGTGGGGCCAAGGCAGTAGTCGCGGTCGTTGCGGTCCTTGAAGCGCAGCAGCTCCTTGCCGTAATGATCCCAGCGGCCGGTTTCCTTCCACAGGTCTCCGGGAATGACCATGGGCATGAGCAGCTCCTGAAAGCCGGCGGCATTCATTTCCTCGCGCACCACGCGGGCCACATTGTCAATGGCCCGCAGCCCCAGCGGCAGATAGATGTACACACCGGAGGTGAGCTTGCGCACCATGCCGGCGCGCAGCAGAAGCTTGTGACTGACGACCTCGGCCTCGGCCGGAGTTTCCTTGAGGGTGGGAATATAGCTGGAGCTGAAACGCATCAGGCGGATTCCTTTTCCTTGAGCAGGAGTTGCAGTTCTTCCATGAAAGCCGCCAGCAGGGCGTCCTGCCCTCTGACGGTACGAATGACATTGCCCTTGCGGAAGATGATGCCCTTGTCACGGCCGCCGGCCAGTCCCAGGTCCGCCTCGCGGGCCTCTCCGGGACCATTGACCACACAGCCCATGACGGCCACCTTGATGTCGGCCGTGGAACCGGCCAGGCGCTCCTCAACCGCACGGGCCAGGGCAAAAAGATCGATTTCGGTGCGGCCGCAGGTGGGGCAGGAAATGATCTCCGGCCCGCGCCGCCGCAGCCCCAGGGCGCGCAGAATCTCGTAGGCAACCGTCACCTCTTCCGCCGGGTCCGCCGTCAGGGAAACGCGCAGCGTGTCGCCGATGCCTTCGTGCAGCAGAATGCCCAGCCCCACCGCTGACTTGACCGTCCCCCGCAGGAGCCCCCCGGCCTCGGTAATGCCGATGTGCAGGGGGTAGTCACAGGATGCGGCCAGCAGACGATAGGCTTCCAGCGAATCCAGCACCGAGGACGACTTGAGCGAAATCTTGGTATCGTAGAAGCCGCGGGCTTCCAGCATGCGCACATGGTTGAGCGCGCTCTCCACCATGGCCTGCGGACAGGGGCCGCCGTACTTTTGCAGCAGGCTCTTTTCCACGGATCCGGAATTGACGCCCACCCGGATGACTGCCCCGTGCGCCTTGGCGGCATCCACCACAGCGTCCACATGCTCGCGGGGGCCGATATTGCCGGGATTGATGCGCAGCCCTTCCAGGCCCGCTTCCAGGGCGGCAATGGCCAGGCGATAGTCAAAATGGATATCCGCAATGAGCGGCACGGGCGAGGCCTCGCGTATGGCGCGCAGTGCCCGTGCGGCGGCCTCGTCGGGAACGGCCAGCCGCACCGCCTCGCAGCCGCGCTGCACAAGGCGCCCTATCTGCGCCACCGTGGCATCCACGTCACGGGTATCCGTATTGGTCATGCTCTGCACCATTATGGGCGCATCGCCGCCCACACGCAGGCTCCCCAGCCGGATTTCACGACTTTTGCGCCGCATCATACACCTTCCTCCCTTGTGCGCGGCACAGCGGTACGTGCCGGCGCCATGGTCCGGGCCGGCGCTTCCGCACGCATGCCGGACAGCCTACCTCTCTACGCTATTTCCGCCGGCAAGCCAAGCCCTGCCCGGAGAGCGTCCCCCTTGCCAGCTGCGCCGGCATTGACTATAACCAGCCCGGCGCGTCCGCGATTCCGCCGCTGTTCCGCAAGCACCACCGCCCCGTTTCCTGCCTGTGGCAGACGAATACAAGAGGCCGGTCCCCGCCCGGAACACACCGCCCCTCCGCCCGGAGCGCCCACCAGAAAATCCGCGCCACATACGCGCCAAGGAGAACGCATGGCCCTCAGCATCGGTATCGTCGGCCTGCCCAACGTGGGCAAGTCCACTCTGTTCAATGCCCTGACCAAGGCCCAGAACGCCCAGGCCGCCAACTATCCCTTCTGCACCATCGAGCCGAACAAGGCCACGGTGGCCGTGCCGGACGAGCGGGTGGAGGCGCTTACCGCCAAGGCAAAGCCCAAAAAGACCATTCATGCCAGTGTGGACTTCATTGATATTGCCGGTCTGGTGCGCGGCGCCAGCAAGGGCGAGGGTCTGGGTAACCAGTTCCTTGCCAATATCCGGGAATGCGCGGCCATTGTGGAAGTGGTGCGCTGCTTTGAGGACGAAAACATCACCCACGTGGACGGCAGTGTGGACCCGCTGCGCGACATCGACACCATCGAAACGGAACTGCTGCTGGCCGATATCCAGAGTGTGGAAAAGCGCCTGGAAAAACTGCAAAAAATGGCCAAGGGCAGCAAGGATGCCAAGGCCGCCGCAGACCTCATGCAGGGCCTGCTGGCCGCACTCAACGACGGCCGGCCCGCTGCCACCTTTGCCCTGCCGGACAACGAAACCTTCCTGCAATCCTGGAAGGAACTGGGCCTGCTCACCGCAAAGCCGGTCATCTACTGCGCCAATGTGGATGAAGACAATGTGGCCGACGGCAATGCCCTGTCGGAACGTGTGCAGGCCCTGGCTGACGAGCGCGGCGCCGGCTTTGCCCGCATCTGCGCCAAGCTGGAAGAGGAACTTCAGGGCCTGTCCGCCGAGGAACAGGCCGAAATGCTGTCCTCCTACGGCATCAATGAAAGCGGTCTGGTGCGCATCATCCGCACCGGCTACCATACGCTGGGACTGTGCAGCTACTTCACCGCCGGCCCGGACGAAGTCCGCGCCTGGACCATCCATGCGGGCTGGAAGGCCCCGCAGGCCGCCGGCGTCATCCACACGGACTTTGAACGGGGCTTTATCCGCGCGGAAGTCATCTCTTATGACGACTACATGAGCCATGAAAGCGAGGCGGCCTGCCGTGCCGACGGCGTGCTGCGCGTGGAAGGCAAGGATTACGTGGTGCAGGACGGCGATGTCATGCACTTTCTTTTCAACGTCTAGCCGCGCTCCCCTGCCGCTTGCCCGCAACAGGCCCTTCCCGCCCTCGCGGGACGGGCCGTTTTTTTTGCCTGTCGTTCCGCTTTTTCCCGCCAGCTGCCCGGACAGTCTCCAACGATTCAGGCACTGACGGTTCTGGCACCGACGATTCCGGGCAGGGCCCGACATCACGCATCAGGGGCACCCGCCCTGCCCCGGCAGGCCCCGTCCGGCACGAGCTGACCGGCACTGCGACCGGCACCATGCCGGGTACGATGACGGCTACTGTCCGGCAATGTCGCCTGCCCCGGCCGCCATGGGCATCTCGGAGGCATCAGGCCGAAAAATCTTCCCTCTGCCAAAGCCCCGCGCTTCCCCGGGCTTCCCTGGGGCCTGTCGCCTCTGGTGACATGCGGCGGCACACGGTCCAGCCGCATGCCCCGGCAGCTTTTGCGTGCCTGCTGCGGACAGCACAACAAAAGGCGGAAGAGCCGATGACGACACTCCCGCCTTGCCTCGCGTCAATATGCCATAAATAAATCTGTCCCACTAACGTTCCGGCTCGGGAGCCGGCAATGGCGCCGGCGCCGTCTGTGCCGTATCCGGTACCGCCGGGGGAACGGCCACAGGCTGCGGAGCCACCGGTGCGTCAGAGGCAGATGCGGGCGCTGCCTGCGGGGCAGGCTCTTCCACCCCGGCGATGCGCACGGCAAATTCGGCCACCTCGTCAGGGGGCGCATAGAACAGCACCATGAAGGGCACTTCGCCCCCGGAGGGCACCCTGCCGTTGCGGATGAAGATGTCCGGCCCGCTCTGCAGGAAGGATTCCATTTCCTTTTCGCCCAGAACCTGCAACTGAAAAAGGGAAAGCTGAGCGCCGGCCAGCTGGGTCTTGATGGCCAGGGGCTTTTTCTGCCCGTCATACAGGGTGGCCTCCACCCGTATCAGGGCGCGGGCATCGGGAAATTCATTGCGCACATCGCCCATGACCACGCATATCCGGCCCACCTTTTCATTCTGCACAAAAAACTGACGCACGTTGCGCATGGTCAGCAGGGACACCTCATCAGCAATGGCCGGCTCTTTCGCCTTGTCCTTCTGCTGCTCTTCCCCCTGCAGAAAGGCCGGCAAGGCTGGCAGGCTGTCCCAGTACCACCAGGCGGCACCGCCACCCAGCACGCAAAGCAGCACCAGCACCAGCAGGCATCCCCGGAAGCGCCCCGTGCCGGAACGTTCCGTGCCGTAGACGGAATACTGGGTGCGCGGATCAAAACCGGCCTTCGGCGCCGCCTCGGGAACCGCCGTGTCCCGTGCGGCCAGCGGAAAGACATGCCGGCAGACGGAACAGCGCAGCCTGGCGCCAGGCCGGGCAAGATTGTCCGGCAGATTAAAGCGGCTCCTGCACTGGGGGCACTGAACTTCCATGCCGTTCTCTCCCTAGACCTTCAGCAGCTCATAGATGGCGGGCAGCGCCCGGTAGCGCTCCGCATGATCCATGCCGTAGCCGACAATAAAGCCGGAATCCAGCGCAAACCCGCTGAAGCGCACAGGCACATCCACTTCGCGCCGCTCACTCTTGTTCACAAGGGCTGCCACCTGCACGCTGCGCGCGCCGCGCTGCTGGAGCAGGTCCAGCAGATACCGCAGCGAACAGCCGGAATCCACCACATCTTCCACCACCAGCACATGCCTGCCGCGCACATCGCATTCCAGGTCCTTGGTCAGGCGGACTTCATGGCTGGTGGACGTGCCCGCCCCGTAGCTGGACAGACGGATAAAGTCCAGTTCCAGCTGTTCCAGCGGAATGGCGCGCGTCAGATCGCTGAAAAAGTGCACCGCCCCCTTGAGAACACATACCGCCAGCAGCGGCTCATTGCCATAGAAGGCGGCTATTTCCCTGCCCATTTCTCCAATGCGCGCGGCAATGCGCTCCGCGCTGAAAACACAGCGGCAATCTTTCACGGGCGCGTTCCTTCAAGCAGTTTGAACACCGCCGTTTCGTCGCAGCGATCAGGATATTTGGGGCAATGGACACAGCTGGACCAGATTTTCTGGGGCAGATCCCCCTTGTTAATGGTGGAAAAGCCCAGCGTGCTGAAGAATTCCACCTGATAGGTCAGGGAAAAGACCCGCTTGACGCGCAGCACATCACAGTCGGAAAGGCAGGCTTCCACAACCCTGCGGCCCAGGCCCTGACGCCGGCAGTCCTCGCGCACCACCAGGGAGCATATCTCGGCCAGGTCATCCCACACCGGCGCCAGCGCACAGCAGGCGGCCAGCCCGCCATCCGGGGCATCAATGACCCAGAAATTGCGGACATGCTCAAAAAGATAGCTGAGCGCACGCGGCAGGAGCAGCCCCTTCTGAGCACAGTCCAGCAGCAGGGCGTGCATTTCCTTTACATCATCCAAGTGTGCCCTACGCACAGGCCAGTCGTACGCCATAACCTAGTCTTCCAGAAGTTTGTCGAAGATTTCCGAAAGGTCCTTGTAGCCCACCATGCCGGAGCCAGCCAGAACCACCTTGCCGCTCTTGTCATAAAAGACATTGAAGGGAATGCTGCTGATGCCAAAGGCATTGATAAGGTCCCGCTTGGCCGTATAGGACGGATAGCTGACCCCCAGCTTGTCCAGAAAGGCCGGCAGCTGCTTGCGTGTGTCCGCATCGTCCACGGAAAGCCCGATGATCACCACTCCCCTGCTGCCATAGGTCTTGTGGATGCGCTCCAGCTCGGGGATTTCCTGACGGCAGGGCGGGCACCAGGTGGCAAAGAAGTTGAGCATGACCACCTTGCCGGAGTGGGCCTTGACAAGCTGGGTCAGCTCGTTGCGGTTCAGGTCGCCAAGAATGGGCGCGGCCTGGGCCAGCACCGGGAACAACAGGACAAAAAGGAACGCAAGACAAAGTTTTTTCATGGGTACCTAACTCAACAGGGTTTTGGCCGCACGCACCGCGCTTACGGCATCCTCACAATAGGCATCCGCGCCAATGGCATCGGCAAAGGCCTGCGTTACCGCCGCCCCGCCCACCATGACCCGGATGGGCAGCTGCCGTTCCCGGACAAGGCGGATGGTGTCCTCCATGCGGACCATGGTGGTGGTCATCAGCGCCGACAGGCCGATAATACGCGCCTTGTGTTCCAAAGCGCAAGCCACAATCGTCTCGGCAGGCACATCTTTTCCGGCGTCCACCACTTCGAAGCCGTGATTCCCCAGCAGCAGGGCCACAATATTCTTGCCGATATCGTGAATATCCCCTTCCACCGTGGCCATGACCACCACGGGCCGTTCCTCGTTGCCGCGATTTTTTTCAAGTAACGGTTTAAGTTTTTTGAAGGCGGTCTGCATGGTTTCTGCGGCGCGGATGAGCTGGGGCAGAAAGTATTCGCGCCGTTCGTAGCGTTCCCCCACTTCCGTGATGGCCGGAATCAGCGCGTCATTGACAAGGGCAAAGGGGTCTGTTCCCTTGTCCAGCTCGGCCTGCACAAGGGCGCAGACATTTTCCCGGTCCCCCAGCAGAACGGCCTCTCCGGGCGTTGCTGCCCGGCCTGCCTCGGCCACTGCGGCCGCCACCGCTGGCGCGGCGGCCTTCCAGCCGGCATAGCGGGCCACAAAGGATGCCGCATGGGCATCATGCCCGCGAAGCACGCTGAGCGCATCAAAGGCTTCGTGCAGGCGCGCCGCAGACGGATTGGCAATGCAGGAGGACAGCCCGGCCCCGGCGCCCATGCAGAGGAAGGTGGCATTGAGCAGATCCCGTGCCGGCAGACCAAAGGACAGGTTGGACAGGCCCAGCGTGGTGGGCAGGCCCTGCTCGTTGCACCAGCGTATCATGTCCAGACAGGCCAGTGCTCCTTCCGGCTTGGACGAAACCGCCAGGGCCAGAATATCTACCAGCAGCAGGCGGCGGGGAATGCGCAGGTCCTGGGCCTGACGCAGCAGCGTTTCCAGAATGGCGATGCGCTCCGAGGCCGTGACCGGCAGGTTGGCCCCCTGGAGGGGCAGCAGAATGAACGGCGCGCCGTAATCCCGGCAGAGCGGCCCCAGGGTTTCCATGCGCCGGGCCTCGCCGCTGATGGAATTGACCAGGCAGGACCCCGGACAATAGGGCAGCGCCCTAGCAATGGCCTCCACACTGGAAGAATCCAGGGAAAGCGGCGCCATCACCCGCTCCACCAGACGCCGTGTCAGCTCGGGCAGCAGCTCTTCTTCCTGGACCAGCGACGCGCCCACATTCACATCCAGCACCTGGGCGCCGGCGGCAAGCTGTTCGTCGGCAAGGCGCATGGCCTCGTCGAACTGCCCTGCCTGCAACTGGGCCGTCAGCACCTTCTTGCCCGTGGGATTGATGCGCTCGCCAATGATGACAAAGGGTTCTCCCGGGGCAAAGCGCACCAGGGAGGAGCGGCTGGTCAGGCACATGCCCGGCCGGGAAACGGCGGCAGGGCTGCGCAGTTCGATGCTGTCCGCGGCCTGCCGCAGGGCGGCCAGATGCCGGGGCGTGGTGCCGCAGCAGCCGCCGAGAACGCGCGCCCCCAGGCTGGCAAAGCGAGCCGTCCTGTCGGCAAATTCCTCCGCACCAAGGGGAAAGACCGTGACACCGTCTCGCAGTTCGGGCAGACCGGCATTGGGTTCTGCCATCACCGGACAGGAGCAGACCTCCAGCAGGTCACGCACCACCCCTTCCATCTGCTCGGGACCAAGGCTGCAATTGGTGCCCACCACGTCCACGCCAAGGTTCTGCATGGTTTCGGCAAAGATGACGGGAGAAGAGCCGGTAAGGCTCACCCCCTCCTCAAAGGTCATGGAAACCATGACCGGCAGATCGCAGACCTGACGGGCCGCCACCACGGCGGCCCGTGCCTCGGCCAGATCAAACTGCGTTTCAATGAAGATCAGGTCGCAGCCGCCGGCCACCAGGCCTCTGATCTGGGCGGCAAAGGCCGCTATGAGCGCCTCGGGCTCCACATCGCCCAGAGGGCGGGCAAAATGCCCGGTGGGGCCGACGTTGCCGGCCACCCAGACGGGCCGCGGGGCAGCGGCAGCGGCAGCGCGGGCGATCTCCACCATGCGCTTGCTGAAGGCAAAGACATCCAGATCGGCGGGCAGCTTGAACGGATTACCGCCAAAGGTGCAGGAAGTGAGGATATCCACCCCGGCTTCCACATAGGCGCCATGAATACCCTGCAGGATATCCGGCCGCTGCATGCAGAAGGCTTCCGGGCTGACGCCCAGGGGAAGGCCCGCGGCCTGGAGCATGGTGCCCATGGCACCGTCCAGCAGCAGGGGGCGCCGCTGCTCAAGCCGCGCCAAAAAAGAATTCGCTGGCATGAATGCATGTCCTTTTCATCTAAAAAATGACAGGCCCGGCCCCTCCGGGCCGGACAGGTTTTTATTACTGAAAAACGTTGAAAAGGACAAACCAAAACTATATATATTCCTCTGGACACTTCCCCCCTCCCGCAGCCTCAACAATTCCGGACATATTCCTGCCATGGCAGATAACGCCAAGCTCTCCTCCCTTTCAGGCGCGGCCGCCGCTGCTTCCCCTTCTCTTCAGCCCGAAGTGGAAGTCATGCCCGCGCCCCGTCCTCCCAAGTCGCGCAAGGCCGGCTCCAAGGGGTCTCCCGACGTGCCCCGGACCATTGACATCAGCGAGGATGCTGACGACATCGATCAGGAAGACCTGGATACCGACAGCCTCGATGACGACGAGGAGCCGCTCTTCCTCACGGAAGCCGTCCATGATGACGACGCCCTGCCGGCCCCTTCCGAGTTGCACCTGCCGGTGCAGGCCGGATCACGGGACAGCCTGCATCTCTATCTGCGCGAAATCAGCCGCTTTCCTCTGCTCAAGCCCGAAGAGGAACACGAACTGGCCCTGCGCGTGCGCGATCATAACGATCCTGACGCCGCCTTTCGCCTCGTTTCCTCCCATCTGCGTCTTGTGGTCCGCATCGCCATGGATTTTCAGCGCCGCTGGATGCAGAATGTGCTGGACCTCGTTCAGGAAGGCAATGTGGGTCTCATGCGGGCCGTCAACAAGTTTGACCCGGACAAGGGCATCAAGTTTTCCTACTATGCCTCGTTCTGGATCAAGGCCTACATCCTCAAGTTCATCATGGACAACTGGCGCATGGTCAAGATCGGCACCACCCAGGTGCAGCGCAAGCTCTTCTACAATCTGAACCGCGAGCGGCAGAAGCTCATTGCCCAGGGCTTTGACCCGGACGCGGCCATGCTTTCCGAACGGCTGGGGGTCAGCGAGGAGCAGATTGCGGAAATGGACCAGCGCCTGGCTGCCAATGATCTGTCCCTCAATGCCCAGGTGGGGGACGAACCCGGCGGCGCCACCCGCATGGATTTTCTGCCTGCCCTGGGTCCCGGCATCGAGGACGGCCTGGCCAACAACGAGGTGGCCGGCATCCTGCACGACAAGCTGAAAACCCTGCTGCCCAAACTCAACGAAAAGGAACTCTACATCCTGAAGAACCGCCTTCTTTCCGATGATCCGGTCACCTTGCGCGAGATCGGGGAACGGTATAACGTGACGCGCGAGCGCGTCCGGCAGCTGGAAGCGCGCCTTCTGGAAAAGATTCGCCAGCATCTGGCCGGCGATATCAAGGACTTTTCTGACGAATGGATCCGGTCGTAAATGAAACGCGCTAACGCCCTTCTGCTTTGTGCCGCGCTCATGGGAAGCATGGCACCCTTTGCCTTGCTGGGCTGCGGCGGCTGCGCCAATCAGCATAACCAGTCCGGCGGCCAGCAGGTCAGCTCCACGGGACGCTCCCCGTCCATGGCCCTTTCCCCCGAGGCAGCGGATACCTATGCCTATCTGGTGCTCATGCAGAATCTCGGCCGCGAGGACGAGGAAGGCCTCATGCAGGCCCTGCCGCTGCTCAGCAAAAGCCGTATCCCGGCCAGTGCCTGGCTTGATGGCGCCATCTGGCTGCTGGGGCGCCGCTCCGGCTATCTGCTGACCTATCTGGAGCAGGCTCTGGCGGCCTATCCCGAAGACCTTTCCCTGAACATGCTTCAGGCGGAGGCCCTGGCCGAAAACGGCATGCAGGACAGGGCCATCGGCCTCATGCAGGCCTATATCGCCCGCCATGCCGATGCCACGGATGCCCAGGTGGAACTGGCCATGCTGCTCAACAAGGCCTCGCGCTTTGCCGAGGCTGAGGCCCTGCTGGCGGCCGTTCCCCCGAAGGCCCGCACTGCCCTGCTGGAATATACGCACGCCCGCTCCCTTTCGGCGCTGGACCGCAAGGACGAGGCCATCCGCCATCTGCAACAGGCCATTGCCAGCAATCCCGACTTTCCCGAAGCGCTGGCCGAGCTGGCCTTCATCCACGAACAGCGCGGCGAATGGAAAGAGGCGCGCAGCGTCTACGAACGCCTGCTCAAGGTGGACTTTTCTTCCCAGGACGTGGTGCTGCGTCTGATCCATGCCTCATTGCAGCTCAAGCAGCCGGACATGGCCCTCCGTTATCTGGACAAGGGGCCGGACACCCCGTCCTTCCGCATCACGGCCGCCCGCCTCTTCATGGATGCCGGGCACTATCTCCAGGCCGAGCGCCTGCTGCGCAAGGTGGCTGACAGCCGGGATGCCCCGCCGGAAATTTTCCTGATTCTGGCAGAACTGAGCTATCAGCAGCGCCGGGACCTGAAACAGGCCCTGGCCTGGCTGGACAAGCTGCCCCGGAATGTGGAAAACGAGGTCACCAGCGCCCGGGCCGTTCTCATACGCGCCCAGATGCTGGCCGATGCCGGACAGGAAGCCACCGCACTGGATACCGTGCGTCAGGGACGCCGGCAGTATCCCGACATGACGGACTTCGTGACGCTGGAGGCGCGCATTCTCGTGCGCATGGACCGCAGGGCGGAAGCCCTGAGTCTGCTTGAAGACAGCCTGAAACGCTGGCCCCAGGACGCGTCCCTGACCTTCCTGCTGGGCAGCCTGCAAGATGAAATGGGCAGAAAGGACGAGGCATTCCGCACCATGGAGAACCTCCTCAGCGCCCATCCCGACCATGCCCAGGCCCTCAACTATGTGGGCTATACCCTGGCCGAACAGAACCGGGACCTGGACAGAGCCATCGAACTGCTGCGCCGGGCGGACAGCCTGGCCCCCCATCAGGCCTATATCATTGACTCCCTGGCCTGGGCGCTCTTCCGGAACGGCCAGTATGCGGAAGCGCTGGAACAGATCCGGCGGGCCGTACGCCAGGATGGTCCCATCGATGCCGCCATCTGGGAGCATTATGGCGACATTGCCGCCCATGCCGGACTTGCGGAGGAGGCCCGCAAGGCCTACGAAAAAGCTCTGGAACAAAAACCCGCCAATGCGGAAGCATTGCGGCAACGCCTGTCCACGCTATGAAAACACTGCGCATCTTCTGTCTGCTTCTGGTCATGGCAGGCCTGCTGACGGCCTGCGCCGCCCAATCCCCCCGGCAGCAGGCCCCGGCAGCCGACCCGGCCTCGGCCCGCGCCGTCTGGCAGGCCCTTCTGTCCCAGAGCGCCCGGCACCCGGAGGCACCCTACCGCCTGAACATGAGCCTGCGCTTTGGCAAAGACGGGGACACCCGCCGGGTGACGGCCCTGCTCTGGGGCAATAATGACCATGCCCTGCGCCTGGATGTCATGGCCGGTGTGGGGGCCGTTGTGGCCAATATTCTTGAAGACGGCACGCATTTTCTGGTATATGCCCCGCACGAAAACAGGGCCTATTTCCATCAGGGCAGCACCCGCCCCCTGCTCAAGGTGGGCGTCCCCGTTCCTCTGGCGCTGACGGACCTGTCTGCCCTGCTCAACGGCCGCTATGCCGCTGTTTTCGGCACGGCCGAGGGGACGGCCACCAGTGCCGGCAACGGCTGCCTGGCCTTTGCCCTGCCCGGCCGGCCCGGCGGCGTGCTGGAAGTGGATGCCGGGGGCCTGCCCCGGCGCTGGCGGGAAGACGGCAGCAGGGGCTGGACCATGGAAGTGGCCTATGATGACGCCTCCCTGCCACGCCGGCTGAACCTGATGCACGCCAACGGCCAGAAGGCCATCGTGCTTGTCAAGCAGCGTGACGCCGCTGTACCCCCCTTCACCCAGAGCCAGCTGAGCCTTTCCCTGCCGGAAAACGCCCCCCTGCTGCCGCTGTCCCGGTACCGCGCTCCTGCCGACTAGCAGATCGCATTCCGCAATTTTCAATGGGCTTATGGAGGAGATATGAGCACCATTCATCTGGCCTGTGACCACGCGGGCCTTGACCTCAAGGATATTCTGAAGCACGCCCTGGAAGAACGCGGCTTCAGCGTGACGGACCACGGCACCCATACCCGGGAAAGCTGCGACTATCCGCAGTTTGCCCACGCCCTGTGCCATGCCGTGGAGGCGGAAGCCGACGGACGCGGCATTCTCATCTGCGGTACGGGCATCGGCATGTCCATGGCTGCCAACCGCCATGCGGGTATCCGCGCGGCGCTCTGCACCACCGAGTTGCACGCCCGCCTTACCCGCCGGCACAATAACGCCAATGTGCTCTGCCTGGGGGCACGCATCACCGGCGTGGAGCTGGCCCTGGCCATCATGGCGGCATTTCTGGATACGGATTTTGAAGGCGGCCGCCACCAGCGCCGCCTTGATCAGCTCACCATACAGCCCGCAAAGGGATAGTTTCATGCTGCTTTACAATACGCTGACCCGAAAAAAGGAAACCTTCACGCCCCTGCGCCCCGGCAAGGTCCATATGTATGTCTGCGGCATCACCGCCTATGACCTCTGCCACATCGGGCATGCCCGTTCCGCCATTGTCTTTGACCTGCTGGTGCGTCACCTGCGCGCCCAGGGGCTGGACGTCACCTTTGTGCGCAACTTTACGGATGTGGACGACAAGATCATCAATCGCGCCAACAAGGAAGGCCGCGACTGGAAGGAAATTGCCGAAACCTACATCCGGGCCTTCCACGAAGACATGGACCGCCTCAACGTGCTGCGCGCCGATCATGAACCGCGCGCCACGGAGCATATTGCCGAAATGCAGGACATCTGCACCACGCTCATCAACCAGGGCAAGGCCTATGCCACCCCGTCCGGGGATGTCTACTTCCGTGTGCGTTCCTATCCGCCATACGGCAAGCTCTCCGGCCGCAGCCTGGACGAACTCCAGGCCGGCGCCCGCGTGGCTCCCGGCGAGGAAAAGGAAGACCCGCTGGACTTTGCCCTCTGGAAAGGCGCCAAACCCGGCGAACCCAGCTGGGACAGCCCCTGGGGCAAGGGCCGCCCCGGCTGGCACATCGAATGCTCGGCCATGAGCAAGCCCTATCTGCCGCTGGACATTCATGGTGGCGGGCAGGACCTCATCTTTCCGCATCATGAAAACGAGATAGCCCAGACCGAAGCCTCCTGCCACTGCCAGCTGGCCCGCTTCTGGGTGCATAACGGCTTTGTGCAGATCAATGCCGAAAAGATGTCCAAGTCCCTGGGCAACTTCAAGACCATCCGGGATATTCTGGACGGCTACCTGCCCGAAACTCTGCGCTTTTTCCTGCTGGGCAAGCAGTATCGCAGCCCCATTGACTTCAGCGCCGAAGCCATGGACGAGGCTGAACGCGCCCTGCATCGCGTCTATGAATGCCTGCGCGAAGTCCGCCTTGCCCTGGAGCGCGCCAAGTGGAAGAAGATCGCCCTGCCCGCCGACCTGGCCAAGGAATGGGAAGAGCTGGCGCCCACGGTCACGGAGGCACTGGATGACGATCTGAACAGCGCCCAGGCCTTCGGGCATATCTTCACCCAGGTGCGCCTGGTCAATCGCCTGCTGGAAGACAAGGCCCTGCGCGCCGGCGATGGCGCCAAGGCCCTGCTGGAGGACTTTCTGCGCCGTGCACAGGACTGGAGCCGCCTGTTCGGTCTGTTCGGTCAGGAACCCGAAGCCTTTCTGCTGGCCATGCGCGATCAGAAGGCCCGCCGCAACAAGGTGGACCTTGCCAGGGTGGAAGACCTCATGGCCCAGCGGGCCACGGCCCGCCAGAACAAGGACTTTGCCCGGTCCGATGCCCTGCGTGACGAACTGGCCGCGCTGGGCGTCATGGTGCGGGATACGCCCCAGGGACAGCTCTGGGACATGGACTAGCCGCGCCCAGCGTGTCTATCCGCAGGGCTGGCCGGTATCCGCAGAGAGGAGATGCCATGCAAAACTTCATGCACTGCCTGAAGAATATCCTCCACACCGGCATGCTGGCCGCCCTGCTGGCCCTTCTTGTGCTGCAACTGACAGCCGGGCCTGCCCTGGCCTTTTTCTTCGGGGGGGTTTCCCTGAAGGACGAAAAGGAGATGGGCCACAAGTTTGACACCATGATCCGGGCCAATCTGCCGCTGGTGCAGGACCCGGAGGTCAGCCACTATGTGGAAAGCCTGGTGTCCCGCCTGGTGGGGGCCATTCCCCCCCAGCCCTTCACCTTTCGCGCCGGGGTCATTCTGCACCCCTCGCTCAATGCCTTTGCCGTGCCTGGTGGCTATGTGTATGTCTTTACGGGCCTGATCATGAACCTCAACAATGAGGGCGAGCTGGCCGGCGTGCTCTCGCACGAGCTGGCCCATGTTACCCAGCGTCACGTGGCCTCCCGCCTGGAGCGGGCGCAGGTGGTCAGCATTGCCTCTCTGCTGCTGGCCATTGCCGGCATCGCCGCCGGCGGTTCCGGTGGCGGCGCCCTGGCCGTGGGCGCCATGGGCGCCGGTCAGTCCGCCATGCTCAATTACAGCCGCATCGACGAGAACGAGGCAGACCATATTGGCTTGCAGTACCTCATGGCTGCCGGCTATCCCCCCCAGAGCATGGCCGGAGGCTTCAAGGTCCTGCGGCAAAAAAGCTGGATGAGCGGCACCAGCGTCCCGGCCTATCTCTCCACCCATCCAGACATCGGCGACCGCATCAACGGCATCATGGCCAGGGTGACCGGTATGGCCTCCTCCCTGCGCAGCCGCAAGGTGGACAACCGGCGCTTCCTGCGTGTGCAGACCCTGCTCTGGGCACGCTACGGGGACAGCCAGGCGGCCCTGCAGCGCTTTTCACGGGGCAGGGACGGCCTTTCGGCCATGGGCAAGGCCATGGTGTACGCCCGCAACAACAACGTGACGCAGGCCGCGCGCAGCTTTCAGGAGGCGTTGACCCTGGCGCCGCAGGATTCGCTGGTGCTGCGCGAAGCCGGCATATTCCATTATCGCAAGGGGGACACCTCCCTGGCGGAACGCCTGCTGCGGCAGGCCATGCAGCTTGACCGGCAGGACTACATGGCCAGCTTCTTCTATGCCCGCCTGCTGGACGAGACCGGGCGTGCCACCCAGGCCGACAGCTATTACCGTGACGTGCTGCGGCAGGTCCCCGAAGAGGCAGACGTGCACGAGGCCTATGCCCGGTCACTGGGACGCACGGGCCGCACGGGTGCGGCCTATGTGCATCTGGCCTACAGTGCCATCTATGCCAACAAGCGCAAGCTGGCAAAGCGCTATGTGGAAGAGGCGCGAGCCAAGGTGCGCGACGCACGGGACAAGGCCCTGCTGCGGCGTATGGAATCCGTATACAAAGAACGCAAGGAAATGTGGGAAGACTGATGGAAATGCACTCCACCACCATTCTGGCCGTTAAGAAAAACGGCCTTGTGGCCATGGCCGGCGACGGCCAGGTCACCCTGGGCCAGAGCATGGTCATGAAGCACTCGGCCCGCAAGATTCGCCGCCTCAACGAGGGCAAGGTGCTGGCAGGCTTTGCCGGCGCCACGGCCGATGCCTTTACCCTTTTTGAACTGTTTGAGGCCAAGCTCAAGGAATTTCGCGGCAACCTGCTGCGCGCCGCCGTGGAAATGACCAAGGAATGGCGCAAGGACAAATACCTGCACAAGCTGGAGGCCATGCTTCTGCTGGCCGACAGCCAGCATTTGCTGCTTCTCTCCGGCACGGGGGATGTCATCGAGCCGGATGACGATGTGGCCGCCATCGGCAGCGGCGGTCCCTTTGCCCTGTCCGCGGCGCGCGCCCTGGTGCGCCACAGCGACATGACCGCACCGGATATTGTGCGCGAGGCCATGCAGATCGCGTCGGAAATCTGCGTCTATACCAACGACCACTTTACGGTGGAAACACTGTGAGCCTGCCTGTCTCCCAGCGCCTCACCGCGGGCTGCAAGGTCAATCTCGGCCTGCGCATCACCGGCATACGTCCCAATGGCTACCATGAACTGGACTCGCTCTTTCTGCCGCTGGCAGCCCCCTGTGACGTTCTGGACATCAGCCCCCTGCCGGCTGCCACCCCGCAGCTGGAGCTGCACTGCGCCATGCCGGGGCTGGACCTGGGGCACAATACGCTGACCAAGGCCTATCAGGCCTTTGCCCGCCGTGCGCAGACGCCCCCGCCGGCCTTGCGCCTGCACCTGACCAAGGGCATTCCCTCGGGCGCCGGCCTTGGCGGCGGCAGCAGTGATGCCGCCGTACTGCTGCGCTGGCTCAACGACACCGCTCCCGCACCGCTGACGGAACAGGAGCTGCACCTTGCCGCCCTGGAGGTGGGGGCGGATGTGCCCTTTTTCCTCATGAACTGCCCCTGCCGCGTGCAGGGCATCGGCGAACGGCTGACGCCCGTGCGGGTGGACCTGCCGGACACAGTGCTTGTGCTGCTCTGCCCCGGCGAAAGCATCAGTACGCCCTGGGCCTATGGCGCCTATGATGCCTGGTGCCGGCGCCGGGACGCGGCACCGCAGGACGCCGGGGACTTGACAAATGGCGCCATACGGGATACTGGAACGTCTCTCTCGTCCATGCCGAAAGCGGATGCCCATTGTGATGCCGTTTTCACCCGCGAGCAGGCTCTTGCCATGCGCAATGATCTGGAAGCGCCCGTGGCGGCGACCTATCCCGTCATCACGGAAATGCGCCAGGCGCTGCTGCAAGCGGGCGCGTGGGCTGCTGTCATGAGCGGCAGCGGCTCTGCGATGGTGGGGCTTTTCGCGTCGGCAACGGCGCCTGTCGCTGCCAGAGCATTGTCGAGACGATGGCAGGCGCACATTTGTGCAATCGCGTAACTCCTGCTGGGATGTCGCCAAGTGGTAAGGCAACGGGTTTTGGCTCCGTCATCCGAAGGTTCGAACCCTTCCATCCCAGCCATACAACCATACGGCGCAAAGGCACACACAGATGATGTTCAGCGATCTGAAGATTGTCACAGGTTCGTCCAATCCCGATCTGGCCAAAGCCATTTGCAACCATCTTGGCTGCCAGCTCACCCCAACCCTCGCCACGACCTTCAGCGACGGGGAACTGCGCATAGAAATCGGCGACAATGTGCGCGGTGACGACGTCTTCGTTGTTCAGCCCACCTGTCCGCCCAATGTAAACCGCAATTTCATGCAGCTCTGCCTCATGCTTGATGCGCTCAAGCGGGCCAGTGCCGGACGCATCACGGCGGTCATCCCCTACTATGCCTATGCCCGTCAGGATCGCAAGGTCAGCCCCCGTGCCCCCATCAGCGCCAAAATGGTGGCCGACTTCATCAGCACGGCCGGTGCCGACCGCGTGGTAACCATTGACCTGCATGCCGGCCAGATTCAGGGATTTTTCGACTGCCCGGTGGACAATCTCTTCGCCACGCCGGTCATGATGGATCCGCTGCGCAAATACAGCGAACAGGACGAAATCGTCATCGTTTCGCCCGATGCCGGCGGCGTGGAGCGCGCCCGTTCCTATGCCAAGCGCCTCAATGCCCCGCTGGCCATCGTGGACAAGCGCCGCGACAAGCCCAATCAGGCCCAGGCCATGCACGTCATCGGCGATGTGGAAGGCCGGGTAGCCATCATGGTTGATGACATGATCGATACTGCCGGCACCCTGTGCGCCGGCGCCGAAGTGCTGCTCAAGAACGGGGCTTCCAAGATCATTGCCTGCGCCACCCATCCTGTGCTTTCCGGCCCGGCCATTGACCGCATCAACAGCACGTCCGCCCTGGAGCGCGTCATCGTGACCGATACCATCCCGCTGGGCGACAAGCTGACGGCCTGTCCCAAGATCGAGGTTGTCACCGTTGCTGCCCTGCTGGGCAAGACCATTCACAACATCCACACCGGTTCTTCGGTGAGTGTGCTGTTCATCTAGCAAATTTACGGGGGCCCTTGCCCCGTTAAAAACTACGCAAGTTTTCCGCCTTGCAGCGGTAGACAGTGAAGGAGTAAGGAAATGAACATTGAAAAGACGTTGAGCGTGCAAAAGCGTGAAGGCAGCGGCAAGGGCCCGGCGGGTCGTGTGCGCGCCCAGGATATGGTTCCTGGCGTGTTCTATACCGCTGATGGCAAGAATATCGCTGTCCAGGCCCCTTCCCTGCCTGTGGAAAAGCTGTATGGCGAAATGGGCCGCACGTCCGTGTTCAATCTTGAAATTGACGACAACGGCACCAAGAGCGTCTACCCCGCCCTTTTCTGGCAGGTGCAGATGCACCCCTACAAGAAGGCCTTTACCCACATCGACTTCTACGGCGTTGATCTGGACAAGGAAATCAAGATCGATGTTCCCGTGGAATTTGTGGGCACCGCGCGCGGCGTGAAGCTGGGCGGCATCATGGAAGCCTATCGCGAAGTGGTGCGCCTCAGCGCCAAGCCCCTGGACATGCCCGCCAAGATCACGGTGGACGTGAGCAACATGGGCATCAATGACACCATCACCATTGAAACCCTGCCCCTGCCTGCCAATGTGTCGGCCGTCTATGACCAGAACTTTGCGCTGGTGAGCATCATCGACAAGTCCAAGGCCGGTGCCGACGACGCCGGCGAAGAATAGTCGCCCGTCGCGTCAACTGTCTGCATGGCCGGTTCCTTGCTGGAGGAACCGGCCTTTTTGCCCGTGTGCTCTCCCGCTGCTTCCATGGACGTCTCCCCGCTTCGGCTTTCCCTGTATCCGCATGACCACGGCCGGGCCTTTCTGGACTGCTGGCCCCGCAGCAACGCCGCCTGCGTCCTCTTTCTGCCGGGAAGCATGCTCTCTCCGCTGCACTATCATGTGTTCCTCCAGGCACTCATGCGGGAGGGCTTTTCCGTGGCTGCCCTGCATGCCACGGGCCATGGCGCCTCCCGGCACCGCGGCCCCTTTCACTGTGCCCGCCTGCTGGAAGATGTGCACGCGGCGGTGGACTGCCTGCGGCACCGTGGTCAGCACTCGGAAATCATACTCTGCGGGCACAGTCAGGGAGGTATTCTTGCCCTGGCTGCGGCTGGCGGCGCCAGCTGGCCGGACGGGCAGCACATCCCTCCCCTGCCCCATCTCCGCGCCTGCTTTGCCATCTCGGCCGTTTATCCACAACATGCCGAGGCCGTGACGCTCACCCGCCTTGCCCCGCTGGCCGCATACCGGCAGGGCATCATGAGCCGTCTTGCCCGCTGGGCACAGCGCTTTCCCGGCCTGCCCGTGCCACTGCCCTGCTATCTTTCCCCCCGGCGCATTCTGGCCGGCTGCACGCGCTGGCCCCGGCTGTCCCGGCGGGAGCGGCGCTTCACCTATCCCCTGCGCTTTCTGTATTCCCTCTTCAGTCTGCATGCCGGGACCACGGCAGCCGTTCCCGTGCATCTGCTCGGCGCCCCGGATGACGCCCTGTTCACACCGGCGCTGCTCCAGACAACCTTCGAACGTCTGCACGCCCCGGACAAGACTCTGGCCTGGCTGCCCTCCGGCGGCCATCTCTGCCTTATGCAGGCAGCTGGCGCCAGCCATGCCGCCCGCTATCTGGCCGAACATCTGCCCCCGCTTCCCGCCGCGCAGCAGGCGGACGGCCAGGGGCAGCATTTCCCGTCACGCGGTATCGCCGCAAAGGATTGAGTATGGATTTTACAGGTGTTCTGGTTGGCCTGGGCAATCCCGGCGAAAAATATGCCGGAACCCGGCACAACTGCGGTTTTTTGCTGGTGGAGGCGCTGCTGCATGCCGCGCGCACCCATGGCGGTGACGTCAGCGAGGTTGCCGGCAGCAAATTTTCCTGCCGGCTCTGGCGCATCCGCTGGACGCCCCTGGGGGGTCAATGGCTGGCCGCCATGCCGGAGACCTTCATGAATCTGAGCGGCCAGTGCGTCCAGCCGCTGCTGGCCTGGCACAAGGTGGCGCCGTCCCGTCTGGTGGTTGCCCATGACGAGCTGGATATTCCCCCCGGTGACCTGCGTTTCAAGTTCGGCGGTGGCAATGCCGGACACAATGGCCTCAAGTCCATTACCCAGCTGCTGGGGACCCCGGACTTTTACCGTCTGCGCATCGGCATCGGACGCCCTCCTGTCCGTGGCGACGTGACGAACTGGGTGCTGGGACGTCCCTGCGGCGCCGATGCAGACGCCATACAGGACGCCATTCAGCGGGGCCTCTCGGTGCTGACCGCCTTTGCCGACAAGGGACTGGAGGCGGCTGTGCGCGCCTGCCGGCCATCCAGGGCGAAGACGGACACGAACAGGGCAGACAAGGCATAGCTGCTCTGGCGGAAAAACCGCTGAGGAACACCTACCTTGCGGGCGGCGGCTTTGTTTTCGCGCCGCTGCCTGTCCGGCGACAGATTTCGGGGGAAGGCTTGGGGAAAGGCAGCCCCTTCCGCGCTGGTGGAGGGCTTTGCCTTCCCCCAAGCCCCCCTCCCCAGTGCGCTTTTGTCGGGAAGATAACATTCGGCAGGCACCATGCCTCGTGGCGGCGGCTATTGCTGCAATCTAGCAAAGCCCTCCCGAATGATGTGGGCCATCAGAACACGCCTTTTTTCCAGAAATTCGGCGTACGGCATGCTCTCCCACCCGTCAGGCAAGGCATGCAAGCGCAAATCTTCATGAAGTTCAGCGCGGTGCAGGTGCCTCTTCACCTGCTCGGGAAAGTAGCTGGCCGGCGCCTTATCGGCAATAGTGACATTACGATCCCATTCGACCAGCGCATAATTGGCAATTTGATTCCTGTCGCGGTCATTGTCTATGCCAATGCGCTGCAAGTATGCCTTGGGAAACAGGTGGTGACGCTCAAGGGCTTCCCTGTTTCCTCGCATTGTCTGATCCAGCATGTCCGCGACTTTCAGATCGGAAAACAGGACGTGAGCATCCAGAAGGACCAGGGCGGCATAGTATGTATAGAGCGACGGACTCCGAGCGGCCGCCGAGGCAAGCTCATTGGGTAAGGTAATATTCCAGAAATCATCCGTCAGCGTATCGCGAATAATGCGATCCAAATGCGCTAAAAATGCCTGTCCGCTTTGAATGCCGCGCAAATTGGCAAGGTCCTGCTCCATCTTGGATTCTGGCGAGCTTGAGTAGCGTGCCGTAAGTGAGCTCATGAAGAACCAGCGGGCAATTGCCAGCCGGAGAGCATCGCCAGAAAGCGCATAATCATACTTTCCTATAAGAAAAAAAGTATATGCATACAGCAAACCAACGCCTGACGTGATCATTTTCTCATGACGGAATCCGGCGGCATACAGGCAGCGAAGAAAATCCTTCCAGTTTTGCAGCGCAAGGACCTTACCTTGTGCATCCTTAAACAGTGAAAACTGTGCTTGACGCCGTTCCGAAGTCACATCTCCTGTTTCCAGGTCTTTTCCACGAAGAACCTGATAGCCGTATTTCAGACGAGCACGCTTGAATGCCAGGCCAATACTGACCCGTACCATGTCACTGGGTTCCGGTGCATAAAAATAATTGTACGGACTACCGCCTGTAGCACTGGGGACACGTGCGGCCCGGCAAAAGCTTTCCAGGGCAGTTCTGCCTTCATCCCAAAAAACGGACATCAGCGTCAGAATAAAATCTGATTGATTCAGTTTCTGCCCTCCGCTATTGACCCGCACGAAAATATCAGAAACCAGTTCCTCGTCGGTTTCCTTGTCAATTTCAAGTGCAGAAAAGCTGTAGGTTCTGATGCTGAGCAGGCGTTCGATATTTTCCGCCATGATCTCTTCGCGCTCAGAGCTTGTCTCACCCTGACTTGCCTGCAGGCGGTGCAAAAATGCATTGATATGTTTGCGACTGCTTCCGGCACGGGAAAATAGTTCAGAAATATCAGGTATCCATTCCGGGCTGCGCGCCAAGGCCGCAGTGGATACCTCAAACCTACCTTTTTCAGGATGAAAGGCAATCTTTATACGCCGCTCGGAAAAGTTCTTGTCAGTAACCGGCAAACCCTTCATCACCGCATACAATGATGTGAGTCGTTGCTGACCATCAATAATCAGAAGCGACGGACTATCCGTACCATGCCCCTGGCTGCCGATCTGCCGGCTCCCCGGGCTGGAAGGAGATGCCCAAAAAAGGAGGAAGCCGACGGGATAGCCGCGAAACATGGAGTCAAACAAATCGCGTACCTGTGCATTGCTCCACACAAAAGGCCGCTGAATATCCGGCAGGCCCAGATTTCCGTGATCGATATTGGAAACCAGCCATTCTACTGTACACGAAACAGGCTTGAACAATGGCGTCGACATGCCTCCCCCATCACGTGAAGGTATGGGGCGTTCCTTGATGAACGCGCCCTGGAAAACAAGAAAAGGGGAAAGCCGATGCTGGCTTTCCCCTTTTCTCTTACACTATGTACACAATGATCCGACGCAGCAAGAAGTCGGCCTAGAATTCCAGCTTGCGATATTCTTCCAGCGCAGCGGCCTGCTCTTCAAAGCTGGCAAAACCCGCCTGATGCAGAGCATCTTCCACCGTATGGTTCCAGTCCCAGGTGGCGTAGATGACCGGCTTGTGGAAGGTGGAGCGGAAGCTCTCCAGTTCCGTCCGGTAGAAGTCTTCCTTGGGCGTATCCAGATGTTCACGCAGCTGCTCGTGGCGGCGTTGCAGTTCGCCCTCGTACCACTCCTGAATATCCTGCGGCAGCGTGTACTTCTTGAGGATATGCCCATAGCCCGTTTCTTCCATGAGATGGGCCAGGCGCTGATGATGCTGCTTGCCCAGCCAGGCTCCCAGGCCGGACGTGGGGATGTTTTCCGCTTCCACGGCGGCAATATCCTGCACGGTCTGGAAATAGGTATCCGGCACCACAGAGGCGGAAACAATGCCGGCAATGGCCACCAGACCGCGCAGAATGACGCTGTTGGAGACCCCCTGCCCGCAGAAGCCCACCTTCTTGCCGTACTTCTGGCCGGAGAAGATGGTCACCAGAATGGCCCAGATCACCGCCGGGTCCTCTTCGTCATAGATATGCGCCAGGCGGGCATTGTCGCGGTCCGTGGCCAGGACCATCTGGGTCATGTCATTGGAACCGATGGAGAATCCGTCAAATTCCGCAAGGAACTGCTTGGCCAGAATGGCATTGGCAGGAATTTCGGACATGAGAATGATCCGCAGCCCGTCTTCGCCGCTCTTGAGCTTGTGGACCTGCTCCAGATAGGTCCGCATGGAGCGGGCTTCTTCCAGCGTGCGCACAAAGGGCAGCATCATCTGCAGATTTGTTCCGCCGTAGACACCGCGCGCCAGCTTGAAGGCCTCGATTTCCCAGTCGTGGATATTGCGGGAAACGCCGCGATAGCCCAGCATGGGGTTGGACTCGTGATGCTCGAACAGAATGCCGCCGATGAGATTGCGATATTCGTTGCTCTTGAAGTCCGTGGTACGGTAGATGATGGTCTTGCCGTAGAAGGCCATGGCAAAAAGGGCCAGATTCTGGGCAAGGGTCTGCACATAGTGCTCCTTGCCGGTCCGGTAGCCGCGCGAACGGATAAGGTTGCGGATCTTTTCCGGCAGCTGACGCACGGAGTCCATTTCCTTCTTGAGGCCGGCCCGCAGGCTCACTTCCTCGCGCAGGCGGCTGATATTGTCCAGCAGGGCCTTCACCACGGGCAGGTCCTTGACCTTGGCCACACGATCCGCCACGCTGGCTTCGATTTCCGCCATACGCTTGGCATCTTCGGGATCAGCCGGATTGAGCAGGGCCAGCTCGTCATCATAGCCCATGATGATGCGCACATGATCCGTGAGATCATCGGAAGTCTTGAGCACTTCCAGCCTGCGGGAGGCAATTTCCAGGTGCTGGTCGATCTTGTGATCCAGCTCGCGCATCTTGCGGTGCAGCAGCAGCACTTCTTCCGCATTGGAGCTGGTGTCGGTTTCGGCCAGGGCAGCCGCCTCGGCCGACAGGCCCGTGATTTCTCCCACGTATTCACGCAGATTGAAATTGAAGACAATGAGACCGGCGGCCATCTGCTCGCGCAGCACCTTGGAAAGATTGTTGGCCAGTTCCTTCAGCTTGGCCTGCACGATGCTTTCCAGTTCGCCGTTGTCATAGGCTTCCAGCGCCTTGGGATGGATGCTGATATTGCCCAGCATGAACTCGGCACGCAGCAGGCCCACCTCAAACTTGGGGAAATTGCGCAGACGCGACAGGAAGAGCGACTGGCCCACGTCAGCCAGCACCAGACCCACCTTGGTTCTGGTGACGGGCAGCTTGGCCACGTCCATTTCGCCGCCCACTTCCTTGAGCGGCAGCAGCCCGCGATACACGCGGCCATGCGTGCCGTCCACGGTCACTTCGGCCCCGTCCAGCGCACGCAGCACATCCAGACGCTGAATACCGATGACGGCGGCAATGCCCAGTTCACGGGAGGTAATGGCCGCATGGCTGGTATCGCCGCCCACGTCCGCCATGATGGCCGAAGCCACACGCATGCCGGGCACCATGTCCGGATCCGTGCGTTCCGCTGCCAGCACATCGCCCTTTTCCACCTTGTTCAGCTCAAGAGCGGAACGCAGGAAACGCACCGTGCCATGCCCGGCCCCGCGCGAGGCGCCATTGCCTTCCACCAGCACTTCGGCGGCCTCGGCGGCCTTGGGGTCTACCTCGCGGCGGCGCATGAAGATGGTGGTGGGATGGCGCTCCAGTTCCTCGTTCCAGCGGGTTTCAGGACGGGCCTGCACGAACCAGAGCTTGTCGTTGGCGTCAATGCAGAATTCCGTATCCATGATCATGCCGCCGTATGCCTTGCTCACAGCGCGCACGCCACGGGCCACACGCTCTGCCTGGCTGAGCGACAAGGCCCAGCGCAGGGCCTCCAGCTCGGGAACAGGCACTTCGCGGGTGCCGCCCTTTTCGTCATAGACGATCTTCATGTCCTTGCAGCCCATCTGACGGATGACCACGTCACTGCCGTCATCACGCTGAAAGACATACAGCTTGTCCGGGGTAACCTTGCCGCCCACCACGGCCTCGCCCAGACCGTAGCTGGTGTCGATGCTCACCAGGTCCTTGCGGTCCGTACCGCGGCAGCCTGTGGACGTATCAGCCGAAAAGGCCGTGCCCGACACCACGGGATTGATCATCTGCATCATGCAGACGGACAGGGAGGTATTTTCGATGGCCCAGTCCTTCTTGGCGGCTTCGGCAATGGATTCGTCCCCCGTTTCCTCGGCGCGGGCAATGGCATCCAGAATGGCCTCGCGGCGATAGGTCATGGAGCGCAGATTGTAGGCCGAGGAGCAGTCCCAGTGATAGGCCTCCACCACCTTGTCGCTGCCCACCATGTTCAGGTAGGTATCCTGGAGACCGGCAAAGGCCTTTTTGCGGGAGTCTTCGCCCGCGGCGGACGAACGCACGGCCACGGGGGTCATATCATCGTTATTGTCCCCGCAGATGGCCTGATAGGCGCCGCGCACGGCCGCATCCACATCCGCCGGCAGGTCCACGGAAAGAATGGCGGTCTGCACCATGACGGAACGCTTGCGCAGCTGGTCGATGCCCTCGGGAGAGGTGGCAAAGCCCTCCACCACATTGTTGATGAAGGTACGCAGCTTGGTGTGCCCCTGTTCCTCGCCCTTGGCCGCATCATGCACCTTGCGCCCGAGCTGGCGCACGAATTTCTGCAGGAAGTCGGGGTCCTGATTGATTTCGGGGTCGTTCCAGTCAATTCGGCCGTATTCCTTGTCCACCACACTGCGGACAACCCTGCCGCTCACCTTGGTTTCATCAAGAAGGCGATGGAAGGCCAGCGAAGAAATGGCGCGGAAATAGGGCGCCTGGATTCCCTCGATTTCACTGATGAGCGCTGTATTGTAATTCTTGCCGCCTACAAGCAGTTCCGCTTCTTCACCAAGCGCCACAATATCGGCGCCGGTGAGGACCAATTTCTTGCGGATAGCCTCAGGGCTTTCCTTGACAGCTTTGCCGCCTGATTTGGTCACAGGGGTCTTGGGGGTCGTCATGATATCCTCCGGGATAACGGAAAAGAGGGGGAAAGGCCTTTCAAAGAGTAACGCGCCTGCCCGAAGCTGTCCACAGTTTCGGGCAGGCGCTTCCGTTTCATCTAGATGTGCGCGCCGCAGTAGGGGCAGAACTGGATGTCATCCATGGGAATGGGATGTCCGCAGGCCTCATTGGGGCACACACGCGGCACCGGACCAAGCTCCACAATAAGCTCGCCTTCCCGCACAGAGACCATCTGCTTGTTTTCCTTGAAGTCCGCCGTCTTGAGCACGCGCTTGACCACGGCATTCATGGGGGCCAGCACGGCCTTTTCCTGCTTCATGATGGAAACATTGAACAGTTCCTCGCCTTCCTTCACGATATCGCCGGGGTGCACATACATGACCCACAGGTCACCGTTGCTGGGGGCAGCCACATGATAGCGGTTGGACGGATCCGCCATGACCACGCCGCGCTTGGCCTGGCCGCTCTTTTCGGCCACCTGCACCTCGCAGCTCATGATTTCGGAGTCCAGCACATAGCGGCAGACAGAGACGCCGGCATCATTGGGGCGCGAGATGCTCAGCAGGGCCAGATGGTGCGGCTTGCCGCTGGTATCGTTGAAGTTCAGGTCCTGGCCCGCCTTGAGACCCTCGAACCAGATATGCAGAGGCAGGTTGTTGGGGTCGCCATACTTGGCGCGGAAGCGTATGGTCTTGAGGGCATCGCCGGGATGGTTGAGGTACATGACGAATTCCTCTTCCGTGGGATCGCGCTTGATGAGGTCGGCGCAGGCCTTGCGCTCCGCGGCAAGGTTCACGTCCGGCAGGGATTCCAGCGGCGAGGCTTCGGTGCGGTTGGCAATGGCGCTCTTCCATTCGCTGCCAAAGGCGCTTTCGTAGACCCAGTCCGCCGGGAAGCCCAGGGGCAGCCGGCCGAACTTGCCCAGCAGCAGCTTGCGGAAGGCATCGTTGCAGTCCCGGTACAGGCTCAGGCGAGCCTGGCGCATCTGTTCGCTCAGCTCGCTTTCCGGGCGGCTGGTCACTTCATTGAGCACCTCAAGCAGGAAGCGCACTTCCTCCTCGCCGCCCCGCTTCCAGGCGCCTGTCACTGCCAGGAAGGCCGTATTCCAGGTGATCTGGGAACCGGGCGTCACGTCGTGATAGCGCACGATCTGCCGCGTGCCGGCCAGGAATTTGAGCATGTAGGGCAGCAGGTGGATATAGCCCTGCTTCATGGCGCCTTCCTGCGAGGAAGACGTGGCCCCGCCGGGCATGCAGTGCTGGGTCACATCATAGTCAATGCCCTTGAAGTACGGCGAGCAGTAGCGGTCGTAGTAGGGCATGATCTGCTTGCACACAAAGTTGGCATCGCGGATAGCATCCACATTGAGGTTGCAGCGGAGGCCCAGCTCCCCTTCCAGATAGGCCATCATGGACTGCACGTCACCCTGCCCGTAGGAGCGGACGGCAGACCCCAGGCCCACATCCAGAATATGCGCCCCGGCCTTGGCCGCCGCGCCGCAGGCCGGCACAAAGAGACCGTCGGTATAGTGGCGATGGTAGTGCAGGACCAGTTCCGGCCAGGCCTTGCGCAGGGCAGAAACCAGCGCGGTCATGAAGCGGGGCGGGCAGATGCCGGCCATATCCTTGAGGCCGAGGATGATGTGACGGGAGGCTTCCTTGGGATTCACGCCCATGATGTCACCCATCATGCGCAGGATGGCTTCCGTCACGCCCAGATAATGCGGCACGTCAAAGCCCTTGGCCAGCGACAGGGACAGGGCCGGCTGGAAGACCACATCCCGGCGGGACATGACTACTTCCGCCAGGGGCCGCATGTTCTCCACATGATTGAGGAAGTCAAAGCAGCGCACCACCGTGTAGTGATCGCAGATCATTTCGCCGGTCAGACGCATGAGATTGCGCGGCTGCGGCGAATAGCCCAGCACGTTGGTGGAGCGCACCAGCAGCTGCTTGTGCGTCTTGGGGGCAAAGCTGTTCCATTCCCGCGCTTCACGGAAGGGATAGGTCATATTGGCCATCATGGCCACATGGAAATGCGCTCCCCCGCCGTTTTCGATGGAGAAATAGCCCACATTGTCCAGATAGGGACCGATGAGCCTGTCTTCCGCCAGACGGAAGCGGTTGCCGGAATTGGACTGCGTAAGGTCGCGCGGCGTGGTGTCCGTGAAGTGCACCGTGCCCGAATCGCGGATATAGTCCAGCAGGGCCAGACGGTCGCCATGCGGATAGGGCGAGGGCTGACGGCGCAGGCTGGTGCTGATGGGGGGCAGCACAGGTTCAAAAGCCCCCAGCACGGGCGTACTTTCCGAGCGGTATTCCCCCAGCTGCACAAAGGGATTGTAGCCGCGGGCCGAAATTTCGGCCACAAGACGGGCCAGACGCTCGCTTTCCGGCGCCAGGTCCGTGTACTGCATGAGTTCGGGATGCTCCGCAATGAAATTGGTATTGACGCTGCCATTGCGGAACAGGGGATGACGGAGCACCTGCCGGAAGAAGGGAATGGTGGTCTTCAGACCGCCCACCACGTATTCGCCCAGGGCGCGTTCCATGATGCCCTGGGTCTTTTCCCAGTCCTGGGCATAGGTGATGAGCAGCGCCCCCGCCGAGTCGTAATTGGCCGGAAATTCATAGCCGGCACAGATATTGGAATCCAGGCGCACACCGGGGCCGCCGGGCGAGACATAGCGCGTTACCAGACCGGAATTGGGCGCAAAGTTGTCCTGCGGATTTTCCATATTGATGCGCACCTGCATGGCACAATAGGAGGGACGCAGATTTTCTTCGCGATAGCGCAGCTCCGCCCCGAAGGCCACGGCAATCTGCTCTTCCACCAGGTCCACGCCATAGCGCGTTTCGGTGATGCCGTGCTCCACCTGCAGGCGGGTGTTGACTTCAATAAGATAGGGTTCCCCGTCCGGCGTCACCAGAAATTCCACCGTGGCCAGCGAATGATAGCCCACGGCCCGCACCAGGCGGCGGGAATAGTCCTTGAGGCGCTCGCGCAGGTTGCGGGTGATGCCCTTCCACGGCGACGGCGTGATTTCAATGAGCTTCTGGTGATTGCGCTGCACCGAGCAGTCGCGCTCGTCAAAGGCAAAGACATTGCCGTACATATCGGCAATGACCTGGATTTCGATGTGGCGCACATCACTGAGGAACTTTTCCACAAAGAGACGCGGATTGCCGAACGAGGCCTGCGCCATGGTGGAAGCCTTGAAGAAGGCGTCTTCCAGTTCTTCCTCGTTATGGATGGCAAAGATGCCGCGGCCTCCCCCGCCGCCTTCGGCCTTGAGCATGATGGGCAGGCCCATTTCCCGGATGAGCTGCCGGGCCGTGGGAATATCCACCGCGCCATCGGACCCCGGCACAACGGGAATGCCCAGCTTGCGGGCCACAATGCGGGCCTGCACCTTGTTGCCCAGCAGGTTCATGGCCTCTGCCGTGGCGCCGATGAAGGTCAGGCCGGCCTCCTTGCAGCGCTGCGGGAAGCGCGTGTCTTCGGACGCAAAGCCCCAGCCGGGATGAATGCCCACCACACCGCGCTGTTTGGCCTTGTCGATGATGCGGTCGATGTCGAGATATGCGCGGGGATCGGAACCCAGCAGGATGAGTTCCTGCGCTGAGGACGCCGCGGGAGCGGTCTTATCCACGTCAGTGGCGGTCATGGCCGCCACGGCGTCAAATCGTTCACGGATGGAGCGGCAGATACGGCGGGCCGGGATACCCCGGTTCGCCACAAGAATTATCTTGCCCTTGAGAAACTCCTGAACCTCAGCAAAGCTCTTGTTGGCCATTTGTTGCTACGCCCTTTCATTGTCGTACGGGAGAGAGACTCCCGCTGTAAAAAATATCTTCCCCGTCATCCTGACGCAAACGAATGCCGCCATCGGGGTGCAGCCCGGCAAGGAAACCCTCATGGCTGACGTCGCCATCCTGAAGCCGGACGCGTCGTCCCTGCCACAGGAGGAAACGCTCCGCCGACTCCAGCCAATGTTCCGCAAGGGAACGCTGGTCAGTATATGCCGAATAAAGCCACTTTACAAGCGCAGTCCACAGGCTTTCCGCCGTGGGGCAGGCCGGGGCGCCGCCGGGCCATACCTCCGCAAGACTGGCTGCCGGCATGGCCGCCTGCGCCCGCAGCTGCTGCACATCGGGATGCCAGATCACATTGATGCCGATGCCGGCATACAGCCGCCCGCCGCGCTCTTCCATAAGAATGCCCGCCACCTTGCGGGCCTGCCCCCCCTGCTCCACTGCCAGATCATTGGGCCATTTTACCCGGACGGCAAGGCCCATATCCGCAAAGGCCCGTGCCAGCAGCAGGCTCAGGGCCGGGGTTGCCTCGCTGCCTGTAAAGGGTGGCGCCTCGGGCAGCCGCAGGGTGGCATAGATATTGCCAGCAGGGGACTGCCACTGACGCCGCATCTGCCCCCTGCCCGCCAGCTGGCGGACGGCCTGCACGCTTTCCCAGACGGCCAGGCGGCCGCACTGGGCCAGACGGTGTGCCGCGTCCAGCGTGCTGTCCACACATTCCAGACGCCATACCGCAGGACAGCCCCGGCTGTCCATGCGTGGCAGCACCGGGCGAACGGGGACGGGCCCGGCCGCCGTGTACTCCTTTGCAAACGCTGTCATGTCTGTCATGCTTGCTTCATGAACCTCTATCTTGTGGGCGGTGCGGTGCGCGACATTCTGCTGGGGCGCATCCCCCGCGAACTGGATTTCTGCTTTGACGGTCGGCGCGAGGACTTTCTGGCCAGTCATCCCGGCGCCACCCTGGTGGGCAGCCTGCATGTCTGCCTCTGGAACGGCTGCGAATTCATGCCCCTGCGCGGCGCCAGCCTGGAGGAAGACCTCATGGCCCGCGATCTGACCGTCAATGCCCTGGCCCTGGACCGGAAGGGTCGCCTGCTGGCCCATCCCCGGGCACTGGATGATCTGCGCGCCGGCATCCTGCGGCCGGCCTCGCCCACGGCCTTTGCCAGCGACCCCGGCCGGGTGTTCCGGCTGGCCCGCTTTGCCGCCTGCTGGCCCCGCTGGCGCATTGCCCCCGAAGCCTGGCAACAGATGCGCCGCCTCACACGGCAGGACCTGGCCGCCCTGCCGGCGGAACGGGTGGGCCGGGAGCTGCTCAAGGCGCTGGAATCCCCTGCGCCCGGCCGTTTTCTGCATGTACTGCTGCTTGCCCGCTGCCTTGCGCCGTGGTTCGAGGAGCTGGAACGGGCCGCCCGCGTTCCGGCCGGTCCGGCCCGCTGGCACGGCAGGGGCAGTGTCCTGGACCATACCATACGCGTCATGGATGGCTGTGCCGGCGACGGCATGGCCGCGTGGATGGCCCTTTGCCATGATCTGGGCAAGACAGCTACGCCCCCGGATCTCTGGCCGCATCACTACGGCCATGAAGACCGCGGCGTGCCTCTGGGGCAGGCGCTGGCCCGGCGGCTGCGCCTGAGCACACGGCATGGCAAGGCGGCAGCACTGGCCTGCGCGGAACACATGCGGGCCGGCCGATACGCCGAACTGCGGACCGGTACCCGCAGAGACGTGCTCTGGCGGGTGGAGCGCAGCGGCTTCAGCCTGCCCTTCTGGAAAATGGTGGATGCGGACAGCGGCCGGATGGTGAGCGCCACAGCCCTGCACCACCGGGATGTGCTGTGCGCCGTACATCTGCCGGAGGCCTGGCGCAACCGCGGCCGGGAATCGGAACAGCACCTGCGCGACCTGCAATGCCAGGCCCTTGCCAAGGCCGCCGAGGCTTCCTCTAACGCCCCCCGCCGTCATGCCGGCAGGCCGTAGGCCTCAGTCCTGCGCTGTGCGCTCCAGAAAGGCACTGGCCGCCGCCGCACAGGCAGCGCACAATCTGTCCATCTCCGGCCCGTGATCCAGTCCGGCTAGATGGCCCATGCCGTGTGCCAGCAGGCGCAGCAGATGCTCCGTCCTGTCCTGACCATACAGCAGGCATTCCCGCTCCAGAGTGGGCAGCGCCAGCAGCAGCTGGCCGGGCTGCCCGTCTCCGGGAAAGGACAGCACATTGGTCGGCCCGCAGCAGCCCATATAGCAGGCATTGGCCCTGGCCATGCAGCCGTCGTCCACCAGATACAGGACCACCCCCGGCAGCGCTCTGCCCTGCCGGGCAAGCTCTTCCAGCATGGCATCCAGCAGAGCACGCACCTGGGGCATGGGCAGGGGCAGCAGCCAGGCCTGACTGCCCGTTCGACTGATGACAATGCTCATGAAACCTCCCTGGCAGCAGGCAACGCCCGCCGTTGTGCGCGCTTCCCGCTAGCAGGTCTTGTGCTGGGGATGCGTTGCCGGCATGCTCTCGGTACCGTACATGCCGCCGGCATGGGCTGCCGTGCGGGCCGGCCCGCCTGCCGCATGGGCGCTTCCCGTCCCGCCTTCGGACGGCGAGGCAGCGTCGCCGGCAGCGGCGCGGCCCTCGGCCTTGCCTTCTCCCCTGGACTCCGCCCGGCCTGACGGCTGTCCGGCCTTGATCCGCGAATCAGGGTAGGCAATGCGCTGGTGGAACAGACCCGTCAGGATGCGCTGGAAGTTCTCGCTCAGGAAATGCAGGTCCTTGAAGGTCAGTTCGGACTCGTCAAGCTGCCCTTCGGAGAAGATGCCCTTGATGATGGTATCAATATGCGTCCTGATGCGGGCCGGCGTGGGATCGCTCAGTGTCCGGCTGGACGCCTCCACCGAATCGGCCAGCATGAGAATGGCGGCTTCCTTGGTCTGCGGGCGCGGTCCGGGATAGCAGTAGTCGGACTCGCGGGGCTTTTCGCCCATATTGATGGCCTTCTGATAGAAATAGCGGATGATGCGCGTGCCGTGATGCTGCCGGATGATGTCGATGATCTCCTGCCCCAGGTTGTAGCGCTCGGCCAGCTCGGTCCCCTTCTTGACATGGGAAATGAGGATAAGGGCGCTCATGGAGGGCGCCAGCTTGTCATGCTTGTTGGGGCCGCCAAACTGGTTTTCGATGAAATACTCGGGGTAGGCGATCTTGCCCGCATCATGATACAGGGCGGCAACCTTGCACAGCAGGCTGTTGGCGCCAATGGCCTTGGCTCCGGCTTCCACCATATTGGCCACCACAAGAGAGTGATGATAGGTCCCGGGAATGGTGACCATGAGTTCCTGCATGAGCGGATGCTCCAGACTCATGAGTTCCATCAGGCGGAAACGCGTGCTGTAGCTGAACGTGATTTCCAGAATGGGACTCAGGGCAAACAGCAGAATGAGCGAGACCACACTGTTGGTCAGCACGGCCACGGCAAAGGCGGGATACAGCTCCAGCGCCGTATGCGAGGCCAGCAGCATGGCCAGGCAGATGATGGCCTGCCCCAGAGTCAGCGGCACGATGCTCCATATGACATCCTGCCGGGTCTGCGCGCTGGTGACCAGCCAGGTGGCCAGCATGCCCCCCAGGAAATGGTACAAAAAGACCTGATAGCCCTGCTGGAACATGAGGGTGGTAAACAGGCAGAGCAGAAGCCCCATGGTGCAGTAGCGCCGCGCCGCAAACACCATGGCCACCAGCCCCACGGCGCCGGCCACGGGAAAGCCCACGGCAAAGGCCGCCAGGTGATTGAGATCGCTCACCACCAGGCTGAGGGCAAAAAGCGCCTTGGCGCCAATGCCGAACAGCAGCAGCACCAGCGAAATGAGCAGCATGTCCTTGCAGCGCAGGGGCGTGCCGGGCTTGCCGCTGGGGGCCATGAAAAAGCCCACGGAAAAGACCAGGGCAAAGAGGAAGGTGCCCAGCGCCGTATTCCAGTGCATGCCCTCGGTGGCATTTTCATACAGGGCCTGGGTCTTGATCTGCTGTTCCCGGCTGACACGCGCGCCCTTGCGCACAATAAGCTCGCCCTTCTGAATCTGATAGAAGACCGGCTCCACATTTTCCACCACGGCATTGCCGCGCTTCTGGGTGGCTTCGCGGTTCAGCGTCAGCGTGGGCGGCAGCGTGCTGCCCAGAAAGATGCCCAGTGCCCGGCGGGCGCTGGCATCCAGCTCATGGTCCCGCTGCATATGCGCCGTCAGCTCGGCCAGAAAGGACTGCACATCCGGCAGCGAGGTCACATCGGGCCGCAGCAGCTCGGTACCATTGTCCAGATTGTGGATGATGGCCCCTGCCCGGCCCACCCGGGCCATGCGGATATCGCTGACCAGCCCTTCGGTCAGCCGTTCGGTGATGATGGGCATGAGCTTCTTGAGCAGATAGGCCTGCACATCGGCCCGGGCCAGCTGGGGCAGCACCTCGGCCGCCACACGGGGCGTCAGCTCGTCGGACAGATGCTGCAAGGCCGGATCAGGAGACGGCGGCACCATGCCGTCCGCAGGGGACTCCTGCGCCGGGGGCAGCGCGCCGTCCTCCGGCGGCACGGCAGCGGCCGGATCCGCAGCGGTGGCATCGGGCACGGCCGGCCGGGGTGCGGAAAGCTCCTTGAGCACGGCCAGCACGCGCCCCTGAAAATGGGTCAGGGGTTCCAGGCTCAGGTCATAGACCGGGGGCTGCAACAGCAGCACCTGCTTGCGCCTGGCCTGCGTGGCCTGAATGTCCTCTACCTGCATGTCGCGGTCGGCCACCACGTCATGGTCGGCTATCTGACCGGCCACATAGAAGAAGCGCGTGCCCTCGAAGTTGGCGCCTGCCAGCAGCGACAGCAGCAGCAGGCTCAGAATGAGGACCACAAGACCACGCCCGCAGTGATGGCGCGCCCGGATGCTGCGCACCAGCGCCAGAAAACTAGACGGACGGACAGGTTTTTTCTGCGTCATCATATGCGCTCACAATGGCTCCCACCAGCGGGTGACGCACAACGTCGGCCTTGCTGAAATGATGCACGGCCACGCCAGGCACACCCTGCAGCACGCGCAGGGCATGCACCAGCCCTGACCGGCCATAGGGGGTATCGTTCTGGGCAGGCAGGTCGATCTGGGTGGTATCCCCCGTCACGACCACACGCGAACCGAAGCCCATGCGCGTCAGAAACATCTTCATCTGCTCATGGGTCGTATTCTGGGCCTCATCCAGAATAATGAAGGCATCATTGAGGGTACGTCCGCGCATGAAGGCCAGAGGGGCTACTTCAATGGTGCCCACTTCCAGCATGGATGCCACCTTGGGCTGCGGCATCATGTCGTGCAGGGCATCATACAGCGGACGCAGATAGGGATTGACCTTTTCCACCAGGTCTCCCGGCAGAAAGCCCAGACGCTCGCCTGCCTCCACGGCCGGGCGCGTCAGCACAATGCGCTTGACCTTGTGCTGCTGCAACAGGGAAAGGGCCATGGCCACGGCCAGATAGGTCTTGCCTGTGCCGGCAGGCCCCACGGCAAAGACCATCTCGTAACGGCGCAGGATTTCCAGATAGGTTTTCTGGGCCACATTGCGCGCCGCCACCGATTTGCGCGGGGTATTGACAAAGACCGCCTCGCGGAACACCTGGCGCAGGTCCAGGCCGGGATCATTAGCCAGCATGGTGTAGCTGCGCAGAATGTCCTGCCGGCTTATGGCCGTGCCTTCACGGAGCATGGCATAGAGCTGCACCACCACATTGCAGACCAGCTGCCGCACCGCCGCGTCGGGCGAATCCACAAAAAGCGTCAGGCCGCGCGTGGTGAGGCGCGCGCCGCTGGCTTCTGCCAGCATGTCCAGATGTACATTGTGCGGTCCGAACAGGGCTGCCGCCACCGCCGGATCGTCAAAATCCACTGTCTCTACTCTGTGCGAAGAAAATGCCATAGGTGCCAAATCTAGCCCATTTGTCCGGCACTGTCCATGCCCGCCGCCTGCGGGGCGCGGGACAGGCCGCAGCCCGTGGCCCCTCCTCCGGCGCCGCAGCGCCCTGTGCGCGGGCACCCGGCCGTATGCAACCAGACAGAGGCACGAGATACCGCGGCCTCCGGCGGGCATAAAAAAAGGTCCGCTGCCGAAACAGCGAACCGTCTTTTTTTCTGGTGGGCCATCAGGGACTCGAACCCCGAACCAACTGATTAAGAGTCAGCTGCTCTACCAATTGAGCTAATGACCCGCATTGCGTGAAAAGATATGTACGCCTGAGCCTGCACGGGGTCAAGCACTTTTTTGCCAGAACTCCAAAAAAATCAGGCAGGCCTGCCGCGGCATAGGCTGCCGCTCTGTTTTGCGCCACAGCCCGCGCCGCGCTCCGGCCCTGCCTTCCCGGAGGGGAACCGCGCGGCTCCCCTCCTCCCGGCAGAACGGTTCCGGCCTAGCCAAGCCGGGCGCGCAGCATGTCATTGACCAGGGCAGGATTGGCCTTGCCGCGCGTGGCGCGCATGATCTGCCCCACAAAGAAGCTCATGAGCTTGGTCTTGCCGCCGCGGTAGGCTTCCACCTCGGCGGGATTGTCGGCAAGCACCTTGTCCACGGCCGCCTCAAGTTCAGAGGTGTCGGAAATCTGCACCAGGCCCTTTTCCTTCACATAGGCTTCGGGCATGGCGCCGGTGCGCATGAGGTCGGCAAAGATGTCATTGGCTATCTTGGCGCTGATAAGGCCCTTGTCCACAATGGTAACTAGCTCGGCCAGGCCGGCAGGCGTCATCTTGCAGTCATCCAGGGAAATGCCGGCATGCAGTTCCCGCAGGAAGGCCCCCAGCATGAAATTGGCCACCTTGCGGGCATCGGCCAGGCCGGCGGCCGCTTCAAAAAAGTCCGCCATGGCCCGGCTCTGCACCAGGACCTCGGCTTCCGGCTGCGGCAGACCGGTCATGTCCACAAAGCGCCGCATGCGGGCATGGGGCAGTTCGGGCAGCTCGTCGCGCCAGCGGGCCATGTCCTCGTCGCTGATGGTCACGGGCAGCAGGTCCGGGTCCGGGAAATAACGGTAATCGTGCGCCTCTTCCTTGCCACGCATGGAAACGGTCACGTTTTTCACCGCATCATAGAGGCGGGTTTCCTGCACGATGACGTCGCCATCGGCCAGCGCGTCCTGCTGGCGGGCGATTTCATAGTCAATGGCGCGCTGCACGTTGCGGAACGAATTGAGGTTCTTGAGTTCCGTGCGGGTGCCGAAGGTGGGGCAGCCCACGGGACGGATGGACACATTGGCGTCACAGCGGAAGCTGCCTTCCTCCATGTTCCCGTCACAGACGCCAAGATAGGTCACGATGCCGTACAGGGCCTTGAGGTAGGCCACGGCTTCGGCGGAAGAGCGCATGTCCGGCTCGGACACAATTTCCACCAGCGGCGTACCGGCACGGTTGAGGTCCACATAGCTCACGTTTTCGCCCTGGGCGTGAATATTCTTGCCGGCGTCATTTTCCATGTGAATGCGCGTGATGCCGATGCGCTTGGACGTGCCGTTCACCTCCACGTCCAGATGGCCGTGCTCGCAGATGGGCAGATCAAACTGGGAAATCTGGTAGCCGGACGGCAGGTCGGGATAAAAATAGTTCTTGCGCGCGAAGACGGACTGCTGATTGATGGCGCAGTTCGTTGCCAGGCCCACCAGGGCGGCATAATGCACCGCCTGGCGATTGACCCGCGGCAGGGCGCCGGGCATGCCCGCGCACACTTCGCAGACATTGCTGTTGGATGGCTGCCCGAAGGTGGTGGGGCAGGAACAGAACAGCTTGGATCTGGTTGCCAGCTGCACATGCACTTCAAGACCGATGACGGCTTCATACGCGGCCATGTATATTCTCCTTCTGGGCGCATCGTCCCCTGCGGGCCGGATGCGCCGATGTCACAAGCTCAGTAACGCCCTTTGATGGTGGCGTCAAAATATTTGCCCACCCCGTATTCGCCGCGCCGCATGAACATGCGGGCTTCCGGGCCGATGATCTGCATTTCGCGATTTCGCGTCTGCATGTCGAGGGCAATGCGCATTTCCTTGGTGCAGCCCGTGGAATAGGTGGCATCCTTGCCCAGCCAGACACCGGGCACACGCTCGCCCAGCAGGGCAAAGCTTTCCTCTATGTCTTCCACGGTCTGAAAACGCCAGATGTCAATGTAGCCGCTGCGCTGCACGCGCTCCCACATGTACATGAGGTCATCCCCGTCCATGCCGTCCATGAAGTGCTCGGCAGGATTGATGATCAGGGTATGGCTCATGGTGCGGCGCAGCCTGTCCACAAAGGCGCGCACCAGACGTATGGCTGTCTGCGTCTGCCCGGGAATGCTGCCGATGATGCAGCTGTAGAACATGACGCGCTGCCCCTGGCCATGGGCCGCGCGCATGGCGGCAATGATGGCATCGGCCTTTTCCGTAATATCCTGCTCGCTGAACTTGTGCACCGAAGCGGCATGCGGCCGGAAGGCACAGCGCAGACCGTCCTCCGTATGCCAGCAGCAGAGAATGTCACGGGTATATTCGTAACTGCCGTTGATCAAAATGTCCGCCGCGGCCTTTCCCTTGGCCAGCACCAGGTCAGCCTCCTTCCAGGCGCGGGAGAAGCTGACGGAAACGCGGTGCAGGTTAAGGGCCTCCCGGGTGCCGTCGTCCAGCACCAGCAGACGGTGGCTGCGCAGCTGGCGCAGCAGGGCATTCTTGCTCAGCTGGCTGTCGCGGATGATGCCGTCCGCATGGATCATGCCGCGCAGCTCGGGGTCATCTTCCATGTCGTCCAGGGTGGGCGCCATGAAGCAGAAACCCGCCTTGGCGGCATAAATGACGCGCATGCCCAGTTGCAGGCAGAGACGCGCCAGCGCCAGATCAAAAACGGCCCCGCCCTCCTCGTCACACAGCAGCAGCAGGGTTCCCCCCTGCTCCGCCACCCGTTGCAGCACGGTTCTGGCCTGCGCCAGTTCCCGCTCCGCACGGGAAAACAGCTCCACCAGCCAGGCCGCCCCACGCGTTTCGGGAGCCGGTTCAGCAGCGGCCAGGCGGCTGCCCGCAAGGGCCAGGCAGAGGTGGCGCACAAGTGCAATGCCGGACAGACGGCGGCCGGCCTGGTGCAGACTGTCCGTGGCGGCGGGGTGTTCGTCCCCTCCGTCGGCCAGCCGGTCCAGCGCCGTGCGCATGACCATGGATTCCAGCAGTTCCCGCTGGCGTCGGCTGGCTTCCTGCCGGCGCCGTTTCCACGGATCGGCCCACGGGTCATCCGTGGAAAGAGCCGAACTGACCATGCGCTTGAGCAGGCGCGTCGGCAGAATGGTGCCCAGATGCACGGCCTGCCGGAAACGCCGGCTGCAAAAACGCAGTTGCAGGCTGCGCCCTTCCTGCGGGGTGATTTCGCGCACAAGGCGGGCCGTCCGTCGCCAGATGGCGGCATACTGCGCACGCAGCGTGCGGATGTCGCGCCCCTGCAGGCAACGGAACTGCGCATCGGAACAGGGCAGATAGACCTGGTTCTCGGCAAGGCAGACCATGAATCCCAGCTGCTCGGGACTGGCAATGAGCTGGGGATTCATGTGATAGGCAATATTATTGTCCATGAGCAGACTGTACAGCCATGCGTCAAAGGCCGCATGCTGCCCCAGTCTGACCTGGGCGGCACACTCGTAGAAAGGCATGCGCATGCCGGAAACCTAGAGGGCACGGCCGCCCGTGGCAAAATTGGTCACAAAGCCGCGCGTGCGCAGACGCTCGAAAAAGGGCACTTCCGCACCGGCAAAAAGCACGGCATCATCCACGCTGCTCACCTCCACCGTATCGCCGTAGGCCAGCAGGATGCCCTCCTGTCCGTCCACGGTCAGGTAACTTTCCGTGCTGTTGGGCAGAACCTCCAGGGAAAAAAGCGTCCGACCGGGAAAGACCATGGGCGGAATGGTGTTGAGAAAGGGACAGATGGGCGTAAAGACCATGGAACGCAGCGAAGAATACAGCAGCGGTCCGCCGGCCGAAACACTGTAGCCGGAACTGCCGATGGCCGTGGACAGAATGACCCCGTCACTGCGCAGATCGCACATGTGCTCATCATTCACGTCAATGCGCAGGCTGACCAGACGGGACATGGAGGAACGGCTCAGGACCACGTCATTGATGGCATGGCCGCGGTCGGCCTCGCGCCCGCCGCGCACCAGACGCCAGCGCAGGGCCGAAACAGGACGCAGGGGCATCCTGCCCGCAAGACAGGATTCCAGGCCGGCCTTCCAGTCATCCGGTTGCAGCTCGGCCAGAAAGCCCACGCGGCCAAAATTGATGCCCAGCAGAGGAACGCGGCTGCCCACCAGGCGGCGGGCCACCCCCAGCATGGTGCCGTCCCCGCCAAGAACCACCACCAGGGCAAGGTCCGCATCCGTATAGGCCGGAGAATTCTCTCCCGCACGGCTGACAGAAACCGTATGCCCCATGTCGCGCAGCCACTGCGAAATTTCCCCTGAAAGGGCAACGGCCTCGCTGCTGCTGACCTTGACCACGAGATGAATATGCTTGGAGGACCCTTCGTGCATAGGCTGCATCCTACGACAAGGCCATCGTGACTGCAAGCCTGCGGCGCCCCTGCCCTGCGACTTGTCAGGCAACGGTCTTTGCCGTACAAGAAAAGGCCATGCTCCCCGAGACCACTGCCAGCGATCAGAGCCTGCGGCTCATTGCCTGCCATGCCGAGGAGGGAGCGCGCCTGCGGGAGCGCTTCTTTCACGATATGGCGGTCCCGCTGTGCCGCGCCGCCCATCTGATGGCCGTGCGCCTGGCAGCGGGCAACAGGCTGCTGCTCTGCGGCAGCGGCGACGGAAGCATCATTGCCCGGCGCATGGCCCATGCGCTGATCGGCCGCTTTCAGCTCAACCGCCCGGCCCTGCCGGCCCTGCTGCTGGACGCGGATACGGCCTTTCTTTCCGGCCTGCCGGGAGAAGGCGACAGCCGGCAGGCGCTGGCCCGGCAGGTGGATGCCCTGGGAACACCGGGAGACATCCTGCTGCTCGTCAGCACGGCCGGCGACAATGACGGCCTGCTGTACGCCACCGAGGCGGCCCGCCTGCGCGGCATGCACGTGCTGGCCATGACAGCCCGGCAGGAGGGGAACGATCCCCTGCTGCCCCGCTGCGATGTGCTGCTGGCCGTTCCCCATGCGGCAGCGCCGCTGGTTCTTGAGGTCCACATGGCCGCCGGGCATCTGCTCTGCCGGCTGGTGGACCATTACCTTTTTGAAAATCCCAACGCGCTGCGGGCCGTGCCCGCAGGCGTCAGCAAGTGAGGAACTCATGCCCATCTACGAATACTGCTGCGACAAATGCGGCAAGGAATTTGAAGAACTGGTTTTTGATGACAGCACCCCGGCCTGCCCCCACTGCGGCTCCAGCCTGACCCACAAGCTCATGTCGTCCTGCTGCGTCCGCTGCGGCAGCGATGCCTCCTCGTCCGGCAGCGGCAGCACCGGGGCCGGTTCCGGTGGCGGATGCGCCGGCTGCGCCGGCGGCAACTGCGCAAGCTGCGGACACTAGGGGAAACAGCATGAAGAAACTGACCATCGCCACCCGCGGCAGCCGCCTGGCCCTCTGGCAGGCCGAACACGTGAAACAGACCCTCATGGCTCTGGAGCCGGAGCTTGCCATCGATCTGACCATCATCAAGACCAAGGGCGACATCATTCTGGACGTGCCGCTGGCGCAGGTGGGGGGCAAGGGGCTTTTTGTCAAGGAAATCGAGGAAGCCCTGCTGGACGGCCGTGCGGACCTGGCCGTGCACAGCATCAAGGATGTCCCCATGACCCTGCCCGATGGCCTGACGCTGGGCTGCGTTCCGGAACGGGAAATCTGCACGGACTGCTTCCTGTCCTTCCGCTACGCCTGCTTTGCCGATCTGCCTCCGGGGGCCTGCGTGGGCACCAGCAGCCTGCGCCGTCAGGCCCAGCTGCTGGCCCGCCGCCCTGATCTGGAAATCGAATCCCTGCGCGGCAATGTGGATACCCGGCTGCGCAAGCTGGAAAATGGCGATTACGACGCCATCGTCCTGGCTTCGGCCGGCATGCGCCGCCTGCATCTGCACACCACCTACATGGAATCCCTCTCCACCGACATCTTTGTTCCCGCGGTGGGACAGGGGGCGCTGGGCATCGAATGCCGGGCTGACGACAGCGCCACCCTGGAGCTGCTCTCCCGCATGGAGCATCGCGAGACGCGCATCTGCGTCGAGGCGGAGCGCGGCCTGCTGGCCGGGCTGGACGGCGGCTGCCAGGTGCCCATCGGCGCCCATGCCGTCATGACCGGCGCCAACAGCTTTGTGCTGGACGGACTGGTGGGCGAGGTGGACGGCAGCTGCATCATCCGTTCCCAGCTGGAAGGCCTGGCCGACAGCGCCCGCGCCACCGGCCTTGCCCTTGCCGAAAAGCTGCTTGACAACGGCGCCCGCGAAATTCTTGACCGTCTTTACTGCACAAGGTAGGCCCCATGCCCCCCATCATGCCCCTTCCTGCCTCTCGCCTGCACGCCACCATGGATCCCCAGAAGATTCCGTGGGAGGACAGCACCGCCATTCCCAAGCCGCGCAACGGTGCGGGCAGCCGCAACGCCTTTCAGCCCCGCGTCATGCAGGCGCTTGACCTGGCGCTGGCCATTCCCGTGCCGGGCTACAACATCTATGTGGCCGGCGGGAGCAACCTGGGGCGCAGCTATACCCTGCTCAACTATCTGGAGCCACAGGCCCGCAAGGCCCCCACGCCCCCAGATTTTGTCTATGTGAACAATTTTGCCGATCAGGACAGCCCGCTCCTGCTTTCCCTGCCCGCCGGGCAGGGACGCAGGCTGCGGCAGGCCCTCAACGATGCCGTGGACGCCATCTGCCGCGAGCTGCCGCGCCGTTTCGAGGCCAATACCTTTGTGCGCCAGCGGGCCAAGATCATGGACAAGTTCCAGCAGGCCCGCAGCACCCTGCTCGGCAAAATGAATACCGTGGCCGCGCACAAGGGCTTCAATCTCGACATGGACGAAAGCGGCAGCCTGACCCTGTATCCGCTGGTCAAGGGCAGGCGCCTGAGCGACGAGGAATTCGAAAGTCTGGACAACAGCGTGCGCACCCGGCTCAAGCGCCGTGGCGAAACCCTGATCCAGACCATGGCCGGCTTCATGCGCGAACTGAGCCGGGCGGAGGAGTCCTTTCACGATGACGAACGCCGCCTGGAACGCACCGTCATGGAACAGGTGCTGGATGCCCAGCTGGAGCCGGTCTGCCGGCGCCTGCTCAAGACCTGCCAGTGCGAAGGGCTGGAGGACTACCTCAAGGCCATGCGCGAGGACATGCTCAAGAATACGGATGCCTTCCTCCCGCGAGACACGCCCCCCGGCCAGCAGGGAAACGACAGCGGCCATGCGCCCCTGCAGGGACCGCCCCAGGAGGACACCCTCTACCGGTACGATGTGAACCTCTTCGTGGACAATGCCGACGAAGATGGCGCCCCCATCATTGTGGAGGATCACCCCACCCTGGTCAATCTGCTGGGCTGTATCGAACGCGAATCCGAAATGGGTGCTCTGGTCACGGATTTTACCCTTGTCAAATCCGGCAGCCTGCAACGGGCCAATGGCGGTTTTCTCATCCTGCGCGTGGAAGAGATTCTGCAGCATCCCAATGCCTGGGAGGGTCTCATGCGCAGCCTGCGTTCCAGCCTGGCCCGGGTGGAAGACGGCAACGACATGCCCGACTCGGCCATCCGCACCAAGGGCATCCGCCCCCAGCCCATGCCCCTGAATCTCAAGGTGGTGCTGGTGGGTGACGATATCCTGTACGAAACCCTGCTGGACAATGACGAACGCTTTGCCAAGCAGTTCCGCATCAAGGCCCAGATGTCCGACATGATGGAGCGTTCCGCCGCGGGCATCCGCTTTTACCTGACCAGCATTGCCCGCATCATCCGCGAGGATGACCTGCCCCCCTTTGACCGCAGCGCCCTGGCCTGGCTGGTGGACCTCGGCTCGCATCTCTGCGAGGACCAGCGCCGCCTTTCGCTCAAGTTTCCCCTGCTGCGCGAACAGATGATAGAGGCCGCTGCTCTGGCCAAGATGGAAAATGCCCCACGCGTCACGGCCGACATCCTGGAGCGTTCCTATGCCGCACGCACCTATCGTGCCAACCTGGTGGAAGAAATCTTCATGGAGGAATACGACCGGGAAATGATCAAGGTCCGCACCTCCGGCGCTGCCGTGGGCCAGGTCAACGGCCTGTCCGTCACCATGCACGGCGATTTTGAATTCGGCCTGCCGCACCGCATTTCCTGCACCGTGGGCGTGGGCCACGAGGGCATCATCGACCTGGAGCGCGAGGCCGAGCTGGGTGGTCCCATCCATACCAAGGCCATGATGATCCTCAAGAGCTTTCTCACGGACATGTTTGCCCGCAAAAAGCCGCTGGTGCTCTCCGGCTCTCTCTATTTCGAGCAGAGCTATGCCGGCATCGAAGGGGATTCGGCCTCCGGCGCGGAACTCACGGCCCTGCTCTCTGCCCTGGCCGATGTGCCCGTGCGTCTGGACCTGGCCTTTACCGGCGCCGTGAGCCACTCCGGCCAGATCATGGCCGTAGGAGGAGTCACCCGGAAAATCGAGGGCTTTTTCAAGGTCTGCGCCCGGCATGGCCTCACGGGGACCCAGGGCGTCATCATCCCTGCCGACAATGTGGTACACCTCATGCTTTCCCCCGAGGTTCTCGCTGCCGTGGAAAAGGGGCAGTTCTCCATCTATCCCGTGCGTCACATCGAGGAGGCCCTGACCCTGCTGACAGGCATGCCGGCAGGAAAGCGCCGGAAAAACGCCACCTTCACCCCGGGCAGCCTCTACGCACTGGTGGACCGGCGTCTGGAAGAACTGGGCGACTATGCCCAGAACGCCTTCCGGCGTTCCCGCCGCCGCAGCTGAGGCCGCACACCCCCCTCGCACACAATAGAAATCAGCGGCAGCATGCCCGGAACCGCTCCCGGGAAGCTGCCGCTTCTTTCTTGACGACGCGGCATTGATTGTATACACAGTCAGTATGAACCCGCATTCCCCAACCGGGCATGCGCTGCTGCGGCAGGCAACGACATTTGCTGCTGTCCACCTTTTCCAAATAGTGAAAGCGCAGGCATTCGTGCGCCCAATTTCAACCCAGAGACGTTCGTCATGGCTAGCAAAAACAAAAAAGAGGCCCTGCTCCAGGCTGCCAAGGAACTTTTTGGCGAATACGGTTACGTGGAAACAACCTTCAAGAAGATTTCCGATCATGCCGGTGTGGCGCTGGGCCTGCTGACCCACCATTATGGCAACAAGGAAAAGCTCTTTCTGGCTTCCGGCCTGGATGTCCTGGAGCGCTTTCTTGCGGTGTTGCGCAACGCCAGCGCCGAGGCGCACAACGGCTTCGAGGCCGTCATGTGCTTCTGCCGGGCCTATCTGGATTTTTCCGTGGACAAGAACTCCAACTGGCTTGTGCTGGTGCGATGTTCTCCCTACAGCGACATGAAGACCAAGACGGACCGGGATCTCATGGATTCCATGTTTTCCCAGGTGCATTCCGAGCTGGCAGGTCTGCTGCAACGCGGCCTGGCAGACGGCAGCGTTACCTGCGCCGACCCCACCACCACATCCCAGGTCATCATTTCGCTCATGGTGGGTGCCAACCGGACGCGCGTGCTCACGCCCTATGCGCAGCCGGACCTTTATGAACAGACCCTGGCCTTTGTTGCCCGGGCCATCCGCGCCTAGTTCCGTTCCCCAAACCGCTGGAAAAACGCTGGCAGCCGCCGGCGTTTTTTTCGGCCCCATACTGCCCCGCGTTCTCTTCCCCGTGCTCAAGGAGCCAGCATGCCCCCCTCTCCCGATTTTCTGGATATGTTTCTCCAGGCCGATGCTGCCGTACAGCTGGCCATCGCTTCCCTGCTCTTTTCCCTGTTCTTCTCCCTGTGGGGCCTGCTGCGCCTGAAACGGCAGGGGGGCAAGTGATGCAGACGCTCATCAATATCCTCATCTGGGGCGGCTACATTGCCCTGTTCGTCTACCTGGCCCGCAAGGGCGAGGGACACGACGCCATGCACACCGGCAGGATCAACTTTGCCATTCAGGCGCTGGCCTACGTGGCCACCTATATTTCCGCCGTGGCGCTGGTGGGCTTTGGCGGCCTGGCCTATACCTATGGTCTGCAAATGCTGCTGGTGGCCTCCGGCAATGTGTGGCTTGGCACTTGGATTGTCTACCGCTTTCTGGCCTGGCCCACGCGCCTCTGCCAGCGCAACCTCAATGCGCGCACCCCCTCCCAGCTCATCGCCAGGGGCCATCGCTCGCCGGCTCTGGGCAAATTTCTGGCCCTGCTCTTTGCCGTCTTTCTGGGCGTCTATGCCTCGGCCGTCATCAAGGGGGCAGCCCTGCTGCTGGCCCAGATCGTGCCCCTGCCCGTATGGGTGCTCATCTGGCTGGTGGCCCTGCTGGTGGCCTTTGCCGTCTACGTGGGCGGCCTGCGCGGCGTGCTCTATACCGAAGCCATGCAGGGCTTCATCATGCTGGTGGGCATCTGCATGCTGGTCATGGCCGTCTTCCATCAGGTGGGCGGCCCCACCGCCGGTATGGCCAGCCTGCAAGCCCTGCCCCCCACGGAAAAGGCCAATAACGGCTTTCTTGCCCTGTCTGCCGGACAGCAGGGCTGGTTCATCATCTCGCTGGTCATTGTCACGTCCATTGCCGTCTGGGCACAGCCGCAGATGATTCAGCGGCACTTTGCCCTGACTTCGGCCCGTCAGGTACACCGCATCACCCCCCTGGCCATGCTGGTGCTGACCGTGCTGGTGGGGGGCGCCTATTTTGTGGCCTCGCTGGCACGCCTCATTCTTCCCGGCAATCCTGCGCCCGACGAAGTCATGCCGCTGCTGGTCAAGCAGCTGCTGCCGGAAGTGGGGCTGCAAATATTCGTGCTGGCCATTGCCTCCGCCTCCCTGTCAACGGCCACGGCCATCTACCACATTGCCGTATCGGCCATTGCCGAGGACCTGCCGGGCCGCAAGGCCTCCCGCCCTGCCTGGCTGGCCGGCATCATCTTCTGCGTGCTGCTGAGCGGCGGCTGCGCCCAGATCAAGGGGCAGCTCATTGCCCTGCTCTGCACCACCAGCTGGAGTATCGTGGGCGCCACGGTTCTGGTGGCCTATGTGGCGCTGGTCCGCTTTGGCAAGCGCAGCAGTCTGGCCGCCTGGCTGAGCTGCGCCCTGGGCTTTGTCTCCTGCCTGGCCTGGTATCTGCTGGGACACGAGGGCTTTTCGGCCTTTGTTTATTCCCTGGCATCGCCCGATGCCCTGGTCAGCCGCATTACCCCGGTACTTTCCGTGCTGCTGGGGGACGAGGCCGCCCGCATCCCGCCCTTCTTCGTGGGCTTTGCCATGTCCCTGCTGGGCTGGGCCGTGGGCTGGGCCTGTGATGCCGAGGGCCGCAAGAAATCCACCTTCTGGCCCGTGGACCGCTAGGGACCTTTTCTGCACGCTTTGGCAGCAGGCGCATGTCAGCGCCTGCGCATTCGTCCCGTGCAGGATGCCGGCAAACGCCTGCCGGCCCCAAGCGGCCCGCAGGGCCGCTGCAACGGGACGGCACGTCTCTCCTGGACGGAAAGCCCTCCCGTAGCGGCAACAATCTCCTCTTTCCCTGAGCAGCGTATCTTTTCAGGCCGAAGCCGCCGGGCTTCTCCGACCCTGAAAAACAGACAGGGCGGCCTTTCCCGCAGGAAGAACCGCCCTGTTGCTGTTTTTTCTCATGGCACGGGCAACCTGGACGGCCGCCCGCCGTGCGACCTAGGCCGGATCGCTCCTGCGGCCGATGCAGAAATAGGCAAAGCCCCGCTCCGCCATGGCGGACGGGCTGTACAGATTGCGTCCATCAAAAAGCAGCGGCGCCGTAAGCAGCGAGCGCACCCGCTGGAAATCGGGATTGCGGAACTGGTTCCATTCCGTCACCACCAGCAGGGCCTGTGCCCCCTCGCATACGGCATACTGATCATCCAGCACTTCCACCAGGGCATTGCCGGCAAAGATACGGCGGGCGTTTTCCGCTGCCACAGGGTCAAAGGCCCGGATGCGCATGCCGTCGGCCGTCAGCGCATTGATGATATTGATGGCCGCCGCCTCGCGCATATCGTCCGTATTGGCCTTGAAGGCCAGCCCCCAGAGGGCCAGGGTCTTGCCCTTCACCCCGCCCTGGGGCGCAAAGTAGCGCTTGATGCGTTCGGCCATGTGCAGCTTCTGGCGGGCATTGACGGCCTCCACCGCATTGAGCAGCAGGGGATCCACGCCGGCAGCTTCCGCCGTGTGGATCAGGGCCTTCACATCCTTGGGGAAGCAGGAGCCGCCATAGCCCACCCCAGGGTAGATGAACTGGTAGCCGATGCGCGAATCCGAACCAATGCCGGTGCGCACATCGCGCACATCCGCGCCCACCTGCTCGCAGATGGTGGCGATTTCGTTGATGAAGGATATCTTGGTGGCCAGCATGCAGTTGGCGGCATACTTGGTCATTTCGGCGCTGCGCACGCCCATGATGATGAGCTTGTCGCGGGTCCGGGCAAAGGGCGCATACAGCTCGCGCATCAGGGTGGCCGCCTTGTCCGACTGCGTGCCCAGCACCACACGGTCCGGCTTCATGAAGTCGGCAATGGCGTCCCCTTCCTTGAGAAATTCCGGATTGGAAACCACCTCAAAGGGAATGTCCACCCCGCGCTCCCGCAGGGCCGTCTCCACCAGGGTGCGCACCCGGTCTGCCGTTCCCACCGGCACGGTGGACTTGTCCACAATGACCAGCTCATGCTGCATGTGGGTGCCTATCTGCGTGGCCACCTGTTCCACATAATGCAGATCGCACGAACCGTCCTCTCCGGGAGGCGTCCCCACGCAGATAAAGGCGCATTCAGCCTGTGCAAGCCCTTCGGCAAGGCTGGTGGTAAAGCTCAGGCGCCCGTCGGCGCGGCTGCGCTGCACCATGGGTTCCAGACCGGGTTCAAAAATATGCACCTGTCCCGCATTGAGTTTTTCCACCACGGCAGGATTCACGTCTACGCAGACAACCGTATTGCCCATTTCGGCGAAACAGGCCGCACTCACCAGGCCCACATAGCCTGTTCCCACAATACACAGTCTCATCGGCTCTCCTTACAAAAAGACGTCTGCCCTGCGGCTTGACGACAGTGTTGCTATAAGGTCAAATATCGTGTGTTGCTTATACCCATTTTATGCACCGGGGGCAATGCTTCCCCGTGCTTCACGCTTACGGAGACAAGATGATCGCGGGCCTCGGAACGGATATTGTGGACATTGACCGGGTGGCCCGGGGTTTTCAGCGCTTCGGCCGGCGCTATGCGGCCCGCCTGCTTACCCCGGCCGAGGCCGCCCGCCTGCCCGATGCGGCCGGAGCCGCCGCCTATCTGGCCGGCCGCTTTGCCGCCAAGGAGGCTGCCGTCAAGGCGCTGGGAACGGGATTCAGCCGGGGCATATCCTGCCAGCAGGTGGAAATCCTGCCCGATGCCCTGGGGCGGCCCTGCCTGCATCTGCACGCGGCAGCGCGGCAGCGCATGGAGGAGCTGGGCGCCCGCCATGCTCACGTCTCCATCAGTCATGAACGGCATGCCGCGGTGGCTGTCGTCATTCTGGAGTCCTGAAATGTCCTTTCCTCTCTGTCTGCCTCCTCTGCCCCTGCCTGATGAAATGCGGCAGTGGGACCTGGCGGCCTTTGCGCTGGGGCTGCCGGAAATCATGCTCATGGAAAATGCCTCGCGCGCAGCCCTGGAGGCGCTTGCCAGCTGCTGTGCCCCCCTGCGCCACAAGCGCATCTGGCTGTTCATGGGCAGCGGTAACAACGGGGGCGATGCCGCCGCCCTGGCCCGGCACCTGCTGGATGCGGGCGCCTGCCCCACGGTCTGGCATACCCGGCCCCTGCGGCACTATGGCGGCGCCTGCGGCAGGCACGTGCGCATGGCCCGCGCCTGCGGCGTGCCCTTTCTGCCGGTGAGCCGCTGCCCCTGGCAAGCGCCGGTCCGGGAACTGCCGCACATCGTGGTGGACGGCCTGCTGGGAACGGGCTTTCACGGTGAACTGCGGCCGGATATGCTGGACCTGATCCGCCGCATCAACGAGCTGCGCCCGCATGCCTTTCTGTTTGCGCTGGATGTGCCCTCCGGGCTGGATACCTCCAGGGGCCTTCCCTGCCCGGACGCGGTGCGCGCCCATGCCACCGTCACCTTTGAGGCTGCCAAGTGGGGCCTGGTCCTGCCGGAAAGTGCTTCCTTCACCGGCAGACTCCTGGTGCTGCCCATAGGCATTCCGGCCGCTGTGCGCCGCAGCGCCCCCTGTTCCGCCCGTCTGCTGCCCGACACCCTGCCCGACACCCTGCCCGGCCCGCACGCCCGGGGATACAAGGGCGGCTATGGGCATGTGCTGGTGCTGGGAGGGGCAGAAGGTCTTTCCGGCGCGGCCCACCTGGCGGCCCGTGCGGCCCTGCGGGCCGGGGCGGGTCTGGTGACAGCCGTCACCCCGTCGGCCAATCTGGCCGCCGTCAAGAACGGTCTGGCGGAAATCATGGTCCTGGGACTGGACGCTGCCGACCAGACCGATTCCCGGCACTGGCCCGTCGTGTCGGGACACGGCCTGCCGCAGGAACTGCGCTCCCTTCTGGCACGCTGCTCGGCCCTGGTCCTGGGACCGGGAATGGGACGGAGCGAGGCCGCCCTGACCCTGCTGGCTGCCGTGCTGCGCACGCCGCAGCGCCCGCCGGCCGTACTGGATGCCGATGCCCTTTCCCTGCTGGCCGGGCATACGGAGCTTTTGCGTGATCTCCGCCCCCATGATGTGCTGACACCGCATCCCGGCGAAGCGGCGGCCCTGCTGGGCAGCACCAGTGCGGCGGTGCAGGCGGACCGCTGCGCGGCGCTGCGCCGCCTCTGTGCCCTGACGCCGGCCTGCGTGGTGCTCAAGGGGGCCGGCACGCTGGTTGCCTGCCGCACGACAACGGGCGCGGCCCCGATCTGCCTCTGCCCGCGGGATGTGCCCGCCCTTTCCGCCGGCGGCAGCGGCGATGTGCTGGCTGGCTGTCTGGGCGCCCTGCTGGCCCGACAGGACCTGCCCGGACAGGAAAACGCCCTGTACGCGGCCTGCTGCGCCGTAGTCTGGCACGTTCGTGCCGGGCAGCGGCTGTCCGCCCGCTTTCCGGCACGCGGTACCCTGGCCCATGAACTGGCGGACCAGCTGCCCCTGGTCCGCCAGCCGCAGAACGCGCAGCCGGCACCCTGCCCTGACAACGACGCACCCCACAGCACCGGCCCTGCCGGGGAGGAAACGGCATGGACGTGGAACTGACATCCCTGGAAGCCACCATGGCGCTGGGAAGCCTGCTGGCCAGCGAACTGCTGCGGGAGCCTGCCGTGCGCCTCTGTCTGCTGCACGGCGATCTGGGCAGCGGCAAGACCACCCTGACCCGTGCCGTGGTGGAGCACCTGCCCGGCGGCAGCCAGGCGGAAATATCCAGCCCCACCTTCACCTTCTGCAACAGCTATCCCACCAGGCCGCCCGTACTGCATGCAGACCTGTACCGCTCGCCCCTGGGCGTTCCCGACGAGCTGTGGGATGCGCTGGATGACGATGCCACCCTGTGCTTTGTGGAATGGGGAGAAAATCTTTCCGCGGCAGATTTGCCTGAGGAATATCTGGACATCCGCCTGAAGTCGTGCGACAAAAAACACCTTGTAACGCTGCGGACCCATGGTGCGGCTTCCCGGCGTCTGGTGGAACGGCTGCAAAAGGGATGGTCCATCCTGCAAGGGACCAGTCCCGTTGCCCTGTGATTCATTGTTGCAGTCAGGTGGCGTAGTTTGGCATGAAGATTCTCGTGCAAAAATTTGGCGGCACTTCAGTGGCGAATCTGGAGTGCATGAAGAAGGTTCGCGAAAAGGTCCTTGCCGGTCTGGCGAAAGGCTACAAGATGGTGGTGGTGCTCTCGGCCCGTGCTGGCGAGACCAACCGCCTGCTTGCCCTGGCCGACGAGTGGTCCGGTACGCCGGACAAGGCGGAAAGCGATGTGCTGGTCTCCACGGGCGAACAGGTTTCCATTGCCCTGTTCACCATGCTGCTGAAGGATGCCGGGGTGAGCGCGCGCTCGCTTCTGGGCTGGCAGATCCCCATGCATACGGATGAAGACTTCGGTCGGGCGCGCATTACGGATATCGACAGCAACAGGCTGCGCGCCTACCTTGAGGAATACGACGTGCTGGTGGTGGCCGGTTTCCAGGGCTGCACCCAGGATGGGCGCATCACTACCCTGGGGCGCGGCGGCTCCGATACTTCGGCCGTGGCGCTGGCGGCGGCACTGGGTTCCGTGGAGTGCGAAATCTATACCGATGTGGACGGGGTCTATACCACCGACCCCAATATCTGCTCCACGGCCCGCAAGATGGATCGCGTGGCCTATGAGGAAATGCTCGAAATGGCGAGCATGGGCGCCAAGGTCCTGCATATCCGTTCTGTGGAATTCGCCAAGAAATACAAAGTCCCGGTACGGGTGCGCTCGACCTTTACCGACGACCCCGGTACCCTTGTTACTCAGGAGGATTCGAGCATGGAAGCCCTGCTTGTTTCGGGCATCGCCTATGATAAGGACCAGGCCCGCGTGACGCTGCATGATGTGCCGGACGTGCCCGGCGTGGCTGCGGCCGTCTTCGGCCCGCTCTCCGAAAAGGGTGTGCTGGTGGACATGATCGTGCAGAACACCAGCCTTGACGGCCATACGGACATCACCTTTACCATTTCCCGCAAGGAACTCGCCCAGACGCTTGCCATCATGGAAGAGGTGACCCGCAAGATCGGCGCCAGCGAAGTGGTGCATGATGTCAATGTGGCCAAGGTCTCTGCCATCGGCGTGGGCATGCGCAACCACTCCGGCGTTGCGGCCCGGGCCTTTGCCGCCCTGACGCAGGAAGGCATCAATATCCTCATGATCAGCACCTCCGAAATCAAGATCACCATCCTGATTCAGGAAAAGTACGTGGAGCTGGCCGTGCGCATTCTGCACGATACCTTCGGCCTGGACTGGGACATCAACTAGCCGCGTCCCTTCCTCTCTTCTGCCCGCCTCCGCTCCGGTGCCGCAGCGGGCAGCCGGCGTTCTTCCCGAGAGCGCCCTTCGCAGCAAGCAAAAGGGTGCCCCGCCATGGCGGGGCACCCTTTATCATGCCTGGCATGCAGCAGCCCGTGCCGCCACAGCCCTGTCGGACCTAGTCCTGCGGGGGCAGCTGCCGGCCGCCCTCCTGCAGACGCTTCAGAAACTTGTCGCGGCATTCATAGCTGCAGAAACGGTAGACCTGTTCCCCGTCCCGCACGGTGATGCTGTCGTCCACGGAAACATAGGCCCCGCATTCCGGGTCCTTCACCATTTCCCCGGCCGCCACCTTGCGCTCCATCTCTGCGGCGTCCTCTTCCTTGTCCTGCTTCTTCTTTTTGAGCAGGTCATTGGCAAACATGCGATACAGCAGATATATCGCCACGGCCAGAATAAGCCATTTGATCATACATACTCCTTTGGCAGCGCCGCCCGGCGCAGGTCAATGAAAGATTCCTAGCACAAGCAGGAGCAAAGGTCACTGAAAAATTGCCCGCCCTTCTCTGCGCCAGGACAGGCCGGCAAGCCACTGCGTCACGCTGCGCCCCTTCACCAGCAGCCCCGGGGCCAGCTCGGCCAGGGGTACAAGCACAAAGGCCCGCTCGCACATGCGCGGATGCGGCAGCAGACACCAGGGGTCGTCACTCTGCACCTGCCCAAAAAGCAGCAGGTCCATGTCGATGCTTCGCGGACCGAAGCGCAGCGCAGGATTCCGGCGGCGCCCCAGCGCGACCTCCATGCCCAGCAGGGCGGCCAGCAGCTCGCGCGGCTGCCAGCGCCGGCTGTCCACCGCCACTTCCAGCACGGCATTCTCGAACCAGGGCTGCCCGGCATAGCCTTGCGGCTCGGTGCTATAGCGGGACGAGGCCCGCAGCACATGCAGCCCTTCCAGTCTGTCCAGGGCCTCGCTGGCCGTCGTGAGACGCTGGGGGGCATCCGGCGTGTTGGAACCAAGGCCAATATAGGCCAGCAATGCAGAAGAACATGCGCATGTCATGCCCAGGCCATAGCATCACGCGCGGCAAAACGCAAAGACCTTGCCCCGCCGGCCCGGGCAGGCTACCATTGTTGTATGACGGATACGACACTTGCCGCCCCCCCCGAGGCGGATATGCACACGGCCCTGGCGCATCTTTTGCCAGCCTGGAGTGACGCCCTGCTGGCAGAGCGCGGCCTTTCCCCCCGCACGGTGGAAGCCTACGGGCAGGACGTGGGCCTGTTTCTCCTTTTTCTGGACGAATTGCGCGCTGCCCCCCCTGCCCCCGCCCGGCAACAGCTTGCCGAAGGCGACATTCTGCTGTTTCTGGCCTGGCTGCGCTCGCGGCAGAACACGGGGCGCAGTCTGGCCCGCCGCCTTTCCGCCCTGCGCAACTTTTTTGACTTTGCCGTGGAACATGCCGTCCTGCCGGCCAATCCGGCGGCCCTGCTGGACAGCCCCCGCCTGCCGCAGTATCTGCCCGAAGTCCTCAGCCGCGCCGAAATGCAGACCCTGCTGGAGCAGCCGGACTGCCGCAACAAGTCCGGCCGCCGGGATCGCTGCCTCATGGAGCTGCTCTACGCTGCCGGGCTGCGCGTTTCCGAAGTCTGCGGCCTGACGCTGGATGATGTGGACCTGCAACGCGGCCTGCTGCGTGTTTTCGGCAAGGGCGCCAAGGAACGCTTTGTGCCCCTGCATGCCGAGGCGCAGGCCCGCCTTCAGGACTACATGGCGCACTGCCGTCCGCAGTTCGCTCCCGGCAGCCGGCTGCTTTTCGTGAACCGTTCCGGCAATGGCCTCACCCGCCAGTACGTCTGGAAGGCCATCAAGAAATATGCCCTGAGCGCCGGCATACGCCGCGACATTTCGCCGCATACCTTCCGTCACACCTTTGCCACCCACCTGCTGGAAGGCGGCGCGGACCTGCGCTCCGTGCAGGTTCTGCTGGGGCACGCCGATATCGGCGCCACGGAAATCTACACCCATGTCCAGGCCGAGCGCCTGCGCAGCATACACCGCGCCTACCATCCCCGGAGCCAAGCCCGATGAATTCCGTCCTCACCCTTGTGACCTGTCATGCCAATGCGGACTTTGACGCCTTTGCGGCCATGCTGGCTGTCCGCCACCTTTACGCCCCCTGCCGGCTGCTCTTTCCCGGCACGCAGGAACGCGGCCTGCAAAAAATCTATGCCTCCCTGGACAAGGAACGTTACGGTCTGGTGGACAGCGACGCCCTGGACTGGGACGCGCTCTCCCGCCTGGTGGTGGTGGACACGCGCCAGCGGGACCGGCTGCACCATGTGGAACGCCTGCTGCAACGCGCCGATGTACACGTGGAATGCTGGGATCACCACCCCAGCTCCGGCGACGACATCAATGCCGACATCAGCCACTGGGAGGCCGTGGGATCGGTAACGGCCCTTATTGTGGAGGCGCTGCGCAAGGCGCATGTCTGCCTGGATGCGGACGAAGCCACCCTGCTGGGGCTGGGCATCTACGGGGACACGGGGTCCTTTACCTATTCCTCCACCACCACCAGGGATTTTGAAAGCGCCGCCTGGCTGCTGCAACAGGGCATGAAGGTGACGGACATTGACGACATGGCCTCGCACGAGCTGACCAGTGCCCATGTGCGCGCGCTCAACAGCCTGCTGGAATCGGCCCGCACCTATGTCATCGGCGGCATTTCCATCGTCATTGCCGAAGCCTCCATGATGCACTATCTGGGGGACTTCGCCTACCTGGCTCACCGCCTCATGGAAATGGAAAAATTCCCGGTGCTCTTTGCCATCGGCCGCATGGAGGACCGCATCCAGGTGGTGGCCCGCAGCCGCAGCGAGGCCGTCAACGTGGGGGCCGTCTGTGCCGATCTGGGCGGCGGCGGCCATGCCTATGCCGCCTCGGCCTCTGTGCGCAACATGATGCTGCACGAAGTGCACGATACCATTGTGCGCAGCCTGCGTGCCCAGCTGGGGCAGGACAAGACCGCCCGCGACTACATGTCCACCCCGGCCGTGGGCATCGAATCGGACAAGCCCATCCGTGCGGCCGATGAACTCATGCTGCACTTCGGCCTCAAGGCCGTTCCGGTCTTCCTGCCGGGCACACGGCGCTGCTGCGGCATCCTGGATGCACAGACGGCCTCCCGTGCCCGCCTGCACGGCCTTGAGGACTTTTCGGTGGAAAACTACATGCAGCGCAATCCCGTGCTGCTTGCGCCCGATGCCCCCCTGAGCGATCTTTCCGCCACCATCGTGGGGGCGCGGCAGCGGCTGGTGCCCATTGTGGAAAATGACCAGGTAGTCGGCGTGGTGACGCGCACGGACCTCATCAACGTCTTTGCCCATGAGCCGGGCCAGCTCCAGGAAAGCGAATTTCCCGCAGCCAAGCCGCGCAATGTGGCCAAGCTCATGCGCGACCGCCTGTCCGCCCATACCCGCTCCATCCTGGAACTGGCCGGCAATCTGGGCCGCAAGCTCGGCCTGCCGGTCTATGTGGTGGGCGGCTTTGTGCGGGACCTGCTGCTGGACCGCGATAATGAAGACATCGACCTGGTGGTGGAGGGCAACGGCATCTGCCTGGCCAAGGCCCTGGCCGAGGCCCTGGACGGCCGCGTGCGCGAGCATCAGAAATTCATGACCTCCGTGGTCATCTATACCGGCCCGGAGGGCGAGGAACTGCGCATCGACGTGGCCACGGCCCGTCTGGAATATTACGAATATCCCGCTGCCCTGCCCACGGTGGAACTGTCTTCCATCAAGATGGACCTTTTCCGCCGGGACTTCACCATCAATGCGCTGGCCATCCGTCTGGACAGCACCTCCTACGGGCAGCTTGTGGACTTCTTTGGCGGACAGCGCGACATCAAGAACGGCGCCATCCGCGTGCTGCATACCCTGAGCTTTGTGGAAGACCCCACCCGCTGCCTGCGGGCCGTCCGCTTTGAGCAGCGCTACGGCTTTCATCTGGACCCGGCAGCGGAAAAGCTCATCAAGAACGTGCTGGCCCTGAACCTGCTGGGCAAGCTGAGCAGCGCGCGCATCTTCCACGAATACAGCCACATCTGCACCGAACCCAACCCGCCGGCCTGCTTTGACCGCCTGGATGAGCTGGACCTGCTGCATGCCATCTCCCCCGCCCTCTGCCTGACCCCCACCCGGCGCGAGGTGCTGATCAGCCTGCGGGAAAAAATCAGCTGGTACCACCTGCTCTATCTGGATGAACCGGTGCAGCACTGGCTGGCCTACTTTCTGGCCCTGTGCCACAACCTCAGCTACGAGGATGCCAGCGAGGTCTACAACCGGCTGGGGCTGCCCGCCACACGGCGCACAGCCACCTTCCGCCTGCGGGAGAAGGCCCGCTACCTCTGCAACCGTCTGGAAGGCTGGCAGCGCAAGCAGGCCGGCCGGCAGACAGACGTTTTCGGCCTCTGGAAAATGCTGGAAGGGCTGGGGCTGGAATTTCTGCTCTATCTCATGGCTGCCATCAGCGACGAAAAGCTGCAAAAAAACCTTTCGCGCTACATCACGCAATGGCGCCGGGAAAAGGCCGATATCGGCGGGGCGGACCTCATTGCCCTGGGCTTGCAGCCCGGCCCCTTCTTCACCGCCATTCTGCGGGAAATCCTGGCCGCCAAGCTCAACGGCACGGCTGCCACACCGGAAGCGCAGTGGGCACTGGCCAAAGGTCTGGTGCAGGATGCCCTGTCCGGCAACATGCCGCAGAAGGCGGCGCCTGCCGGCAGCGGCCCTGCCGGATCGGCCCGGAAAAAAATTCATGGAAAACATGAAGAAAAGAACGGGGACGATATTGCATCATAAAAATAATTTTATCTCAATGGGTTATAAATGTTTTGCAAACCCCCTTTTCTGAAAGTTAATGTAATACTTCACTGTTTTTCTGCCGCTGCTGTTGTGCCCGGCAACGTAAAAATGTCCGAATATGCCCCCAAAGCCCGCGGACAGGCTTGCTCTTGATGCGGAGGCAGTGTATGCTCGTCAAATCATGAAGCATCTCTGGGCGCCATGGCGCATACAGTACATTCTGGGACCCAAACCCGACACCTGCGTGTTCTGCCTGTCCGATGATACGGACAGGGATGCAGAGCGTCTTGTCCTGTACCGGGGCAGGCGTGCCTTTGTCATCATGAACCGCTATCCGTACAATAACGGGCACATCATGGTCTGCCCCTACCGCCACCTTTCGTCCCTCACCGATCTTGAGCAGGACGAAGCCCATGAAACCATGGACCTGGTGCAGCGCTGCAGCGGCATTCTCTACGAGCACTTCCACTGTGAAGGCATCAATGTGGGACTCAACCTCGGCAAGGCAGCCGGAGCCGGCATTCGCGAGCATCTGCACTTTCATCTTGTACCGCGCTGGAACGGCGATTCGTCCTTCATTGCCGTCATGGACGATGTGCGCACCATGCCGCAGTACCTTGAAGAAACCTATACGGCCCTGAAGGGCTATTTCTAACGAAAAGCGCCGAGAGGAGGAGCTATGCGCTTTCTGAAAGTCCTGATACTGGTTGTGGCCATCTTTTTGGCGCTGGTTTTTCTGTTCCAGAACCAGACCGCCCTGTCACAGGATATGGTGTTGACGCTCAATCTCTTTTTTGTGCCGCCCATGTCTTCCATCCCGCTGCCCTTCTACTTCCTGATCATTGCCGGTTTTGTGCTGGGCGCGCTGCTTTCCATCTGTTTCCTGGTCTGGGACAAGGTTCACAATTCCGCCCGCCTCATGAAGGCGCGCTGGCGCATCGGCCAGCTGGAACGCGAAGTGGCCAGCCTGCATAAGCAGCTCAACAGCGATGGCAAGAAGACCTCCTTCTTCCAGCGCATGAAGCACACCCGCGATGCCAAGGATGCCGCCAAGGAAGCGCCGGAAACCCGCCCTGCCGAGGAAAATGCCCCGGCCAAGTCCCAGCCGGCGCCCCTTCCCGAAGATGTGGTGGCGCCTGACCCGGACAAGCAGCAGTAGGCCCCCCTTTTTCTGCAACATTTTCTGACGGCGCCATCCATGGATGGCGCCGTTTTCATTAGCCCATGAGCCAGACACCGCCCTCCGCCCCGTCCGCCAAGCTCACGCCCATGTTTGAGCAGTACATGCGCATCAAGGCCGAATACCCTGACGCCCTGCTCTTCTACCGCATGGGCGACTTTTACGAGCTGTTTTTCGACGATGCGGTCACGGCAGCGCGCGAGCTTCAGATCGCCCTGACCAGCCGCAGCCGCGACAGCGAAAATCCCGTGCCCATGTGCGGCGTGCCATGGCATGCGGCCCAGAGCTATCTGGCCCAGCTGGTGGACAAGGGCTACCATGTGGCCATCTGCGATCAGATAGAGGACCCCCGCCAGGCCAAGGGGCTGGTCCAGCGCGCCGTTACGCGCGTGGTCACGCCGGGCACTGTGCTGGATGATGCCAATCTGCACAGCAAAAGCCACAACTATCTGGGCGCGCTCATGCTGGCGGAAAACGGCAGCGGCGGCTTTGCCTGGGCCGACATTTCCACCGGCCAGTGGTCGGGCATTGCCCTGCGCCGCCCCAGCGAACTCTGGCAATGGGTGCAGAAGCTGGCGCCGGCGGAACTCATCCTGCCCGAAACCATGTCGCCGCCACCGCACTGTCTGCTGGAAGGCATCCGCCTGGTGCGCCTGCCGCGCAGCGTCTTTGATCTCAAGCGGGCTGAACGGCGGGTTCTCGAGGCGCAGGGCGTCCGCGAAACCCAGGCCCTCGGGCTGCACAACAAGCCGGAACTGCTTCAGGCCTGCGGTGCGCTGCTGCACTATCTGGAGCAGACCCAGAAGCGCAGCCCGAAGCATCTGCTCCCCTTTCAGCCGCTGGACCTGGGCCGTCATCTGCTGGTGGATGACGTGACCGAACGCAACCTGGAAATTTTCTGCCGTCTCAACGGCCGCAAGGGCAAGGGCACCCTGCGTCATGTGCTGGATGAAACCATGACGCCCATGGGCGGGCGCCTGCTGGAAGACATGCTGCGCCACCCCTGGCGCGACGCTGCCCCCATCCTCCGCATACAGGATGCCGTGGCCTTCCTGCATGATGATGACACCCGCCGGGAGGCCCTGCGTGAGGCCTTGTCTGCGGTATATGATCTGGAGCGCCTGTCCACGCGCATTACCCTTGAGCGGGCAAGCCCGCGCGACTTCATTGCCCTGCGCAACAGCCTCAATGCCCTGCCCGCTGTCCTTGCCGCCCTGACCACCCCCACCGACGGCAGCTATGCCACCGAGGCACAGGCGCTGGGCACCGATCTGCCCGCGGCCCTGCATGAAATCTGCTCGCACTGGGATGCGCTGGACGACTGCGCCGACATACTGAACCGGGCACTGGTGGACAGCCCGCCCGCTCTCATCACGGAGGGCGGCCTGTTCCGGCCCGGCTACCATGACAGGCTGGACAGCCTCATGGACCTGATGGAGCATGGCGAACAGAAACTGCACGCAATGCTGGAAAAGGAGCAGCAGGCCACGGGCATTGCCAAGCTCAAGCTGGGCAACAACCGTGTCTTTGGCTACTATTACGAGGTGAGCAAGGCGGCTTACAGCGGTCCCCTGCCTGATCACTTCATCCGCCGGCAGACCCTGGCCAATGCGGAACGCTTCACCACACCGGCCCTCAAGGAACTGGAAGAACAGCTGCTTTCCGCCGCCGACTCGCGCAAGAGCCTGGAATACTCGCTGTATGTGGAGCTGCGCAGCCACATGGCCGCCCAGCGCGAACGCCTGCTGCACATGGCGGACATGCTGGCCCATCTGGACTACTGGCAGTCACTGGCCCACGTGGGGCGCCGCAATGGCTGGTGCCGCCCCCGGCTGGACGACAGCCCTCACCTCTGCATCCGTGACGGGCGCCACCCCGTTGTGGAAGCCATGCTGGGCAGTGCCAACTTTGTGCCCAATACCGTCATTCTGGATGAGCGACGGCGGCTCTGCCTGCTTACCGGCCCCAATATGGCCGGCAAGTCCACCGTCCTGCGCCAGGTGGCCCTCATCTGCCTGCTGGCCCAGATGGGCAGCATGGTCCCTGCCACGGAAGCCCGGCTGGGCATGGTGGATCGCCTCTTTTCCCGTGTGGGGGCCTCGGACAATCTGGCCCAGGGGCAGAGCACCTTCATGGTGGAAATGATGGAAACCGCCCGCATCCTGCGCCAGGCCACACGGCGCAGCCTGGTGATTCTGGATGAAATCGGGCGGGGCACCAGCACCTATGACGGCGTGGCCCTGGCCTGGGCTGTGGTGGAAGACCTGGCCTCCCGGCAGCATGGCGAGGTGCGCACCCTCTTTGCCACCCACTATCACGAGCTGACGGCCCTGGAAGGACGCATTCCCGGCGTCTTCACCATGAATATCGCCATACGGGAATACAATCACGAGATTCTCTTTCTGCACAAGCTGGTTCCCGGTCCCTCGGACCGCAGCTATGGCGTGGAGGTGGCCCGTCTGGCCGGGGTGCCGCAGCATGTGGTGCAGCGCGCCAGAGCCATTCTGGCCGATCTGGAGCGCCAGAAATCTCCCCGGCAGGCACCGCCGGCGGGCACGGCCATTGCCCTGCCCGGTCTGGAACTGCCGCCCGCCCCGCAGGAGCGCCGGTCTCCACGCACGCATACCGTCAACCCGCAGGAGACCCTGGATACGCCGTCCGCCCCGGCGGAACATCCCCTTGTGCAGCTGCTGCGCGACCTTGAGCCGGAAAACCTCACCCCCCTGGCCGCGCTGCGCCTGCTGACGGAGTGGAAGCAGCTCTGGGGGCAGCCGGCAGCCGCTGCGTCCGATTCTGATTCTGCCGGCGAACGTCCGCAGGAACCGCCCTTCTGATCCAGCCCACACGAGGCATCGTCCGCACATACCGCAAGGCAGGTCATTATGTCGCAAGCCAATCCCTGGTCCGTCATTCAGTCCATTGCCGAAAAACGCATTGAAGAAGCCCAGTCCCGGGGAGAATTCGACCATCTGCCCGGGGCCGGCAGGCCCCTCCGGCTGGAAGATGACAGCCATATTCCCCCGGAACTGCGCATGGCCTACAAGGTGCTGCGCAACGCCGGCTGCCTGCCCCCGGAAGTGCAGGAACGCAAGGACATTGCCACGCTGGCCGATATGCTGGAACATTGCGAGGACGAACAGGAACGGGTGCGCCAGATGCAGAAGCTGCGCTTCATGATCACCCGCGCCCGCATGCGCCACCAGCGCCATCTGCAACTGGATGACGAAAGCTACTATGAACGCCTGCTGGACAGGCTGTCGCGGCACCACGAGGGCACGGCAGCCGCACCCGGCAAGCGGCGTCCGGCCTAGGCTGACGGCAGCGGCACGGGAGGACACGGTGCCGGCGGCCTGCCCTGGGCAAGGCCGCATCACACCGCCCATGCCGCCCGCTGACCGGTCACGAAACGGCGCAAAACAGCTGCGAAACGATGCCCGACGGCACGGGCCGGCGTGTCAGCCCTGTTGCGGCGGCGCGGGCAACCGTATGCACAGCGCCGCATCCCAGAGGCTGCGGTATCCCCAGAGCAGTGCCCCCAGCACGGCAAGGCAGACCGTGGCACAAATGGCCATCATGATGCTGCCCTGGTACAGAATGGCTGTTGTGGGCGCAGCACCGGCAAGAATCTGCCCGGTCATCATGCCCGGCAAAAAGACAATGCCCATGCCAAGCATGGAATTGAGCGTGGGCAGCAGGGCTGTTTCCAGTGCTGTCCGCACCAGGGGAAAGAGAATGCGCTGCGGGCGCACGCCCAGATCCACCAGGGTATGAATGCGCACCTGCTGCGCGCCAAGGGCCTCTTCAAAGCTCTTGAGGGCCAGGCTCAGTCCCGTCATGGCATTGCCCATGAGCATGCCGGCCAGGGGAATGGCATACTGCGGATCAAAAACATTCTGCCGGGCAATACAGGCCACAAAGAAGGCCGTGGACAACAGACCGCACACAGCCAGACTCACGGCCACACAGCGCCGGAAACGGCTGTTGAGCCGGGGATGACGGCCCAGCACCGTCCGGATGGTGAAAAGGGTCATGACACCCAGATAGGCCGCCGTGAGCAGCGGATGCGGATGCGCAAACACATAGGTCAGCAGGAATCCCGCCAGAATCAGCTGTAGTGTCATGCGCAGGCCGGCCATGAACAGCATCCGCAGACGATTGATGTGGCACAGCCGCATGATCAGCCCCACCACCAGCAACAGCGCATAGGCCAGCAGAAAGGGCACGGCCTGTGCCCCGGGCGTACCGGCCATGAACACTTCCCGTAGTGCTGTCAGACATGTCGTCATGCCCGTCCCCCCAGTTCCGTCAGGCTGTCGGCCCAGGCCGCTGCCAGCGCCCTGTCATGGCTGACCATCACAACGGTCATGTCCTGTTCCCGGCCAAAGCGGCACAGATGCTCCATGAAACATCGGGCCGTGGCGGCATCCAGAGCCGACGTGGGCTCATCCAGCAGCAGCACGCGCGGCACAAAGGACAGATGGATTGCCAGAAATACTCGCTGACGCTCCCCGCCCGAAAGCTGTTCACAGGGGCTTCCCAGCGGAGCGTCAAAGGCGCACAGCCGCAGAAAGGCCGCCATGCGTTCCGCCGGCGGGACCGGGCTTTCCCGCAGCACATGGAACTGGCGGAAATTTTCTGCAATACTGCCGGGAAAGAGAAAAACCTCCTGGCCGGCCAGCAAAACGTCCTTTCTGAGCGCAAGGGGCGGAATGTCCCGCACATCGCGGTCCATGAAGCACACGCAGCCCGTGGCCGGTTCCAGGGTACGATTGCAGAGGCGCAGCAGGCTTGTCTTGCCGCAGCCGCTGGGGCCGCAGATGACATGCACCCCACCCTGCGGAAAGGTCAGGTCAGGATAGGTTATGCCGGCAAAGGAAACACCATGTGTGGAAAGAATGCCCATGACAGCCCTCCCCCGTCCGCAGCGTACGGCATGAACCGCGGGTATACTGTCGTGCCTGCCTCGCAGCCTGCCGCCGCATCAGCCGGCACTAGAACAGATCGGCATCCGCCGGCATGCGCTCCCAGCAGATACGCCCCTTTTTACGGAACTTGCGCAGCAGCACATAGATGCTGCCCGGTCCGCCATCGTGCGGCTGTGCCGTACAGAAGGCCAGCACCACCCGCTTGAAGGGGTCCTGCGTGAGCCAGGTCTGCAACTTGCCGCGCAACACGCTTACCCCGTCCGGCGAATTGCGGCCGCGACCGGGCACAACCAGCACCGTCCGCAGCCCCTTGTACCAGGAACCGCGCAAGAAACCGCGCAGGCTTTCAAAGGCCTGCTGAACATTGAGGCCATGCAGGTCCATATGGGCTTCCGGGCTGAGGGACCCGGCCCGCAGTTTGCCCATGATCAGGGGGTCCAGGCCCACCACATAGCCTTCCAGATACTCATCGGTAAAGGACAGGGCAAATTCCAGCTTGCCTTCCAGAAAATCCTGCAAGGAGGTATCCGCCGCCGGCGGGGGCGTCTGCGCTACCACGGGCGGCGCCACGGCACGTCCCCTGCCCGGCAGCGGACGCACCTGACGCATGGCCAGCAGAAAGGCATCTGCCTCGCTGTCTGCCGCCACCTGTCCCTGGACCGGTCCGTCACCGGATGTGGCGGCCACCGTCGCCGGGCCGGACGTCCGGGAAGGCGACACTGGCGCGGCGGCCGTTGCTGCGGCAGGAGCGGCTGTTCGCGCTGCCCTGGCCGTCTGCGCCTTCCGGCGGGCCGCCACCTTTTGGGAAAGATTGCTCTGTTCGTCCAGACCGAAGCCGCCTGACGCCGTTGTCCCGGCTTCCGGCCGTACACATGTCTGCGACATGGCCTCCAGAAAGAGCCGGGCCTCGGCATCCTCTTCCGTCACGGCCCGCCTGGCACGCGGCCTGTTAGAGGAATGCGCTCCCCGTCCTGCCGTACCGCTACGGCCGGGCGCTCCGTTCGCACGGGGAAAGAGGTTCTGGTCCAGGGCCGCAAAGGGATTGTCACCCGGTCGGTCCTCATCGCACCACAGTCTGTCAGGGTGCTTTTCCTTGGGCTGCCTGCTCATGACGCACGCTCCTTGCACGAAAAAGCCGCGGCAGGCCGCGGCTTTTCCAGAATCGGGACAGGGGAGGACTACTGCGCTGTGGCTGGCGCTTCGGGAGCCGCAGCCGCCGGAGCAGGCGCATCGCCGGACGGCGCAGGGGCGGCCGGCTGGGCGGCCGGGGCCTTTTCGACGGCGGGAGCGGACGCGGCACTGTCGGTACCGGCGGGAGCCGCAGGCGCGGCCGGCTGCGCGGGGATGCTGTCCTCAATGTTCACGGCCGGCGTGGAAAGAATCTGGGATTCTTCGGAAGCTGCCCTGGGGCTGCTCACATAGGTATAGCTCAGCGAGGTGATGACAAAGACCACAGCCATGAAGGCCGTAAGCTTGGCCAGAATGCCGCCGGCGCCGCTGCTGCCGAAGACGGACGTATTACCGCCACCGCCAAAGATGACACCCATGCCTTCCTTGCCTGCCTGAAGCAGGATGAGGATAACAAGAAGAACGCAGACAATGATATGAAGCGTCAAAATGAGGGTTTCCACCGAAGCCTCCCTGAAGCATCTCCCCTGAGAAATGCTGCCATGTCAAATAAGGTGCACGGCCCGCACGGAAGCCCCCGTACGTGCCCCTGTACCGCGTTTGCCCGGATGGCGCAGCCTGCGGCGGCCCATCCCCCAAAAAGATACAAGCAGCGCCATCTGCCTCCCGCGCTGGGCGGCAGATGCGCCTGTCAGGCAAAAATAATCTGCGCGAAGGAATTCGCGTCCAAAGATGCGCCTCCTACCAGAAGACCATCCACATTGTCAAGTGCCAGCAGCCCGGCGGCATTGGCCGGCTTGACGCTGCCGCCGTAGAGCAGCGGCGTTTCGTCCGCCACAGGCCCCACGCAGGAACGCAGAATCTGCCGCACCAGGGCATGCGCTTCGCCGGCCTCTTCGGGACCGGCCACCTTGCCCGTCCCGATGGCCCAGACAGGCTCATAGGCCACGGCAAAGCGCCCGGCCAGCCGTTCCGAAGCCACATTGGCCACACCGGCGGCCAGTTGCCGTTCCAGCACCGCGGCCAGCTGACCGGCCTCACGCTCTGCCAGCGTTTCTCCCACACAGAGCATGACGGACAGCCCCTGCTCCAGGGCAAAGGCCGTCTTGCGCCCCACCAGCTCGTCGCTTTCGCCCAGCACGTGCCGGCGTTCGGAATGTCCGGTCAGCACCCAGGTGGCCCCGGCATCCGCCAGCATGCGCGGCGAGATTTCCCCGGTAAAGGCCCCCTCTTCCGCCGGATACACATCCTGAGCGCCCGTGGCCGTGCCGGCCATGCCGGCAAATACGTCCGCCACCTCGGCAATGGCGGTAAACGGCGGATACACGATGACCAGCCGCCCGGCAGCGTCTTCCTGTCTGGCGGCAAGAAGCGACACCAGTGCCGCAGCCGTTTCCCGGGCTTCCGCCCTGGTTTTGAACATCTTCCAATTGGCGGCAATGATTTTCTGCATAGCGTTCACCCGCTCGATCAGCGAAGTTTCACCGGCGCCGCAGTCTCGGCCCATACCGGCGCGACGCCCCCTGCATTGCTCCCCTTATGCTTCGTCAGACGGAGCGGGGCGCGTATAGATCAGGGCGTCCTCGTCAGGATCATGATAATAGGCACGCCGCCGCCCTGCCAGCCGGAAACCGGCGCCTTCATACAGGCCAATGGCAGGCGCATTGCTTTCGCGTACCTCCAGCAAACTCTTTCTGATACCCATTTTATGCGCCGCTTGCAAGGCCATTTGCAGCAGATGGCGCCCAAGGCCTTGCCGACGCCGCTCCGGGCTGACAGCCAGATTGAGTATTTCCAGTTCATCCAGGCTGTGATACAAGGAAACATAGGCCACCAGCTCCCGCCCGTTCCACAGGCCAAAGGCCGCAAAGGCGCTCTGACCAAAGGCGGTGCGGCACTGCTCTTCTGTCCAGGGCAGCGAAAAGCAGCGGGCTTCCAGCTCCTGCATGGCCACGGCATCCTCTTTTTCCAATGCCCGAAACTCCAGCGTGCGGGACCTGCTCTGCATCATGATTCCCCGTTCCCTCTCCTCAGGAAGCCGCCTTCTGCTGGATGTGGTGGACCGCCACAACCGGCCTGTCTGCTGCATGCCGCAATCTGCCGTACTGAAGCAGCACCTTGTCCATCGCGCTGTGGCGCTCTTTGTCTGCTCGTCCGACCAGGCCCTGCTGGTACGCGGCAGCCAGGGCTGGGACCTTTTTGCCCGTGGCGTGGTGCCTGCCGGCACGGCCATGCTGGACACGGCGGAGCGCCTGGCCCGGCAGCATGGGCTGGGCCGCCTGCCCCTGCGGGAAATCCGCATCCTGCCCCCGGCTCCGGCGGCTGAGCATCCGGCCTTTACCTGTCTGTATGCGGTCAGGATCAGCACCGCCCGCCTGCGTGCCCTGGCCGTTGATCCCGACAGGCAGCTGCTGCTGGATGCCGATGAACTTTCCGGCATCGCCCGGCACAATGGCGCCCTGCTTTCTCCCCTGCTGCGCCATGCGCTCCAGATGGGCTGTCTCCTGCCACAGGTCAGCTGCCCCGCAGCAGCCGCGGAAGACCTGCCTGCGCCGGAACCAGACGAGCCGCACCATGGCTGAAAATCTTATCCTGTGTGCCCGCACGGGAAACGGCAGCTCCCTGCCATCCATCCGGCCCCATACGACGTCACCTGTACGGACAGCCCCATGCCTTCCGCCGGCAGGCTCCCCCGGCAGAAGCGCTGCCCCGTCCCCAGGGCGCCTTCCCGGCTTCTGCCCCGGCCGGGGCACACGGCACACGTCCGCATCAGGGATGACGCTGTCTGCCGGCAGCCGGGGGCCGCATGCGCTCAGTGCCGGATAGCCTGCCGCAGCACAGCCACCATGGCGTCATGCACGTGACCATTGGTGGCCAGGATTTCGTCCCCAAAGGCAAAGGGGCCGCCGTCACTGCGCGTCACCCTGCCGCCGGCCTCCTGCACCAGCAGCATGCCGGCCGCCACATCCCACGGCCTGAGACCCATTTCGTAATAGGCATCCAGATGCCCGGAAGCCACATAGGCCAGATCCACCGAGGCCGCCCCCAGGCGGCGCAAATTCTGCGTTGCCGGCAGCACGGCACGCAGCTTGTCCAGCACGTCCGGCAGGTCCTGCCGGATGGTATAGGGAATTCCCGTGGCCACCAGGGTATCCTCCAGTGTCTGGGCATCGCTCACCCGCAGGGGCGCACCATTGCAGAAGGCCCCTTCTCCGGCCACGGCCCAGTAGCATTCCTCCAGCATGGGCACATTGACCACGCCCAGCACGGGCGCGCCCTTCTGCCAGAGCGCCACCGATGTCCCCACATGCGGCAGACGGTGCACAAAGTTGGTGGTGCCGTCCACAGGATCAATGATCCAGCACAGTTCTCCGGGCTGCTGCCCGGGCCGTGCGCTTTCCTCGGCCATGAACAGGGCCTGCGGCAGCAGCTGTTCCAGCTCCTGCACAAGAAAGGCCTCCACCGCCAGGTCCGTTTCGGTCACCAGATCAATGCGCCCCTTGTGGCGCGCATGACTCGGCATCCGCCAGTGTTCCCTGATGATGCGCCCGCTGCGGCGCACAATATCCACAAGAGGTTCTGCAAGCAGCGACAAAGAAGGAAGAGCAGGCATGGCAAAAGCCTAGTTGATGAAGACGGGCGCGTAGAGGTCCCTGTCCAGCATGGCGCGGGCCGTGCCGCGCAAAACGGTTGTGAGGGGAGCCTTGTCCACAAAGACCTTGAGCTTGGTTTCGTGGGCAATGCGCTGCCCCAGCCCCTTGAGCAGCGAACCGCCACCGGCCATGAGCAGACCGTTGGTATAGATATCGGCCGCCAGTTCCGGCGGGGTGCGTTCCAGAGTGCTCATCACGGCGCCCACAATGGTCTGCACGCAGTCGCTGAGGGCCTCGCGCACATGGCCTTCCGTAATGGTCACGGTGCGCGGCGCACCGCCCACCAGGTCCTTGCCCGACACTTCCAGGCGCGGCGCCCCCGGCTGCGGAACGGCGCTGCCCAGCACCTTTTTGACATTTTCTGCCGTCACCTCGCCCACTTCCAGGCGAAAGACATCGCGCAGATAGCGCTGCACGGCCAGATTCATGGCATCGCCGGCCACCCGCACGGACTGGGAAACCGCAATGGCGGACAGGGTGATGACCGCCACCTCGCTGGTGCCGCCGCCGATATCCAGCACCATATTGCCCAGGGGTTCGCGCACGGGCATGTCCGCCCCCAGGGCCGCGCCCATGGGTTCTTCCACCAGCGAAACATCGTGCGCCCCGGCAAGATGGGCCGCATCAATGACCGCCCGCTTTTCCACCTGGGTAATGCCCGACGGAATGCAGATGACCATGGACGGCCGGATGAGGCGCAGCCCCGTGATGACCTTGCGCACAAAATGGGCAATCATGGCCTGCGTCACGTCAAAATCGGCAATGACGCCGTCCTTCATGGGGCGTACCGCCCGGATACGCCGGGGCGTGCGCCCCAGGCAGGCCCGCGCCTCGGCGCCCACGGCCAGAACCGTATTTTTCTGTGTATCCAGCGCCACCACGGACGGCTCGTTGATGACGATACCCTGCCGGCGGGTATACAGCAGGGTATTGGCCGTTCCGAGGTCCATGGCAATATCCTCGGCAAAATAGCGGCGAAGCAGACGTGGCAGCATTATTCGTCATCCGGGGTGCCTGAGGCGGAGGAAGCGTCAGGGTCATAAACATGCGGCCCGTCCGTATGCACCCGGGCACGGGGCAGCATATTGCGCAGACGGGTCTTGAGATAGAGATTTTCCAGAAAGAGCGCCAGATGGTCCACGGCCTGACGCACAAAGCTGCGCAGCGCCTCGTCCATGGGCCGGGCGGCCGTATGAGCAAGACAGAGCACACAGCGCGTGCTTTTGTTGATGACCACCGGCATGCAGACCACGGCCTGGAAATCGGGCATGTCCGGCAGCTTGCCGAACAGCAGGGTGGACGGAGCGCCGGTGGCGCTTTCGGCAAAAACGGGCTGCCCGTTGCTGAACACCCAGCCGGCAATACCGCTGCCCATGCCGAGCTGCAGGGGCTGCCCGCCATCCAGCAGCAGGCGGGCCGATTCACATTCCACGCAGTAGCTTTCGCCGGGCTGCACCACCGAGGCAAAAGCGCAGTAGTCAAAGCCCGTGGCCTCGACCATGGTGCGCAGAAAGTTCTGGATGAAATCCGGCCAGCGCTTATGACTGAAGCGCAGGTCCTGTATGACGCCCAGCTGGGCAAAATAGCGCGGAATGTCAGCAGGATAGACGCTCTGCCCCGTGCAGGCATTCTGCTGGCGGGTCACCAGCTCGGCAAACATCTGGAGGATTTTGTAGTCCTTGTCCGTAAAGGAATACTGGCGCTTGCTGTCCACGCACAGCGCCCCGCCCGTGGGCACAGGGCAGCCCATGAAGGCCTTGACCCCGAATTCCTCTCCCTTGCGGTAGTAGCCCAGGGTGCTCTGGTGCTGGTCAAAATTGGGCACGACCAGCGGCTGGCGATTGCGAATGATCCAGCCTACCAGCCCCTTGCCGGGCTGGATGACGCTTTCTTCCGCAATGCCGTCCCCCAGGCTGAACGAGGCCGCCAGGCGGTGATTTTCGCTGCCTTCTTCCCCGTCAGGAAGAAAAAGAACAGCGGAATAGGCGTCAAACACGCTACAGAGAATGCCCAGAACATGCTTTTCAAGGGTATTGTTCATCACGAAGTGCAGATGAAAGGGTTAAGGGAGGGGCCGCCTGCCTCCAAGCGAACCGCCTTACCGTAGCAAAGCTGCGGCCCTCCCGCAAGCATCCGTGCCGGGCAGCGGTCCTTCCGTTGCCGGCGGGGGCTGGAAATCATCGACGAAATAGCCTATACATACTTTCAGAATCTGGTCCAGAGGGATGCTGCATGATCAAATGGCAAGAGGTTTTCAGCAAAAACGGTCTGCCCTGGCAGGGGGCCGAGACTCTTGCCGAACCCATTTCGTGCAGCACGCTTCCCCAGCTCAAGGCCTTTCTGGATGCCGTGCACATCCGCTTCTGCCTGGTCAAGCCCTATCAGGAAACCAAGAACTACCCCCTGGTGGAAGCCCGCGAGCTGCTGCCCTCCTTTGACAACGACATGTTCGAGCACAAGGACCTGCCCGGCTTTGCCCTGGTGGCCTTTGCGCGCCAGCTGCACTACTTTGCCGAGATTTTCCAGTACGACAAGCTGCACTCCGTCACCATGGAAGAGGAAGGCCTGCCCTGCTGCCCGCTGGAAAACCAGGTATACCGCCAGAATCTGGAAACCCTGGCCTCGCGCCTGCCCCGCATGCACCAGGATGTCTTCCGCCAGCAGTTCCGCTCCACCGACACCTCCGTTCTGGATGCCTATCCGGCGCTGGTTCCCTACCTCAACAGCATGGACCGGGCGCAGGTTCTGGCCCTGAACAGCGGACGCCAGTTTCATCTGGCCGGTATCTTTGCCTCCTTTCCCTCCGATATCGACAGCGAACTCAAGCGCTTCGGCATACGCATCGGCAAGTTCGTCTATGGCGACAACGAGCTGTACGAACGCAACCGCATGTTCGTCTACCAGTATCTCATGGAGCTGTACGGCTTTCCCATCGTTTCCGAACGGCGCACCTCGTCCGCCCTGTTCGCACGCAAGCTGCACAAGATGGGCGAACGCTTTCTGCTGCGTGTGCTGGGCCAGACCGACCGGACCATCACCACCTATACGGCGGATGGCGAAAACCGCCGCTATCCCCTGCTGGAAAAGATTGCCCTTGTGGCTGTTGACGAGGACCAGGAAGAAGCCATACAGCGCATCAGCCAGGACGGCTATTTCCTGGACCCGGCCCGGCGCGTCATCATCATCCGTATCACCTACCGGCAGCACAGCTTTGACCAGAGCAACGTCCGCCAGGACCGCGCCCTGTCCGTGGCCTTTCAGGAGGTGCTGCACCCCCTCACGGGAAAGGCCCTGACCGGTCTCAACATCATCAAGGATACCACCAATATGTTCCTGCGCCTCAACGATATTGTGCGCGGCGAATATACGGGGCGCATTGTCTACAAACGTACCGAGGTGGTGGAAAATACCGATACGGACGAAAAGAAACTCAAGTTTCTCTATGCCTGGCTGAGCAAGCACCAGCGCCGCATGATCAGCTACAGCGACGAATTTTTCTCCAATGTGAGCAGGGTGCTTTCCGGTTATCTCTATTCCCCTGACAATGACGACGTTTTTGAAACCATGCGGGAATTGCACCGCGAGGTCTGCTCCCGCTTCAGCTACATTCAGCAGGCGCGGCGCGTGCGCATTCTGGAAGACCTGCGCATGCGCATGTTCAAGGGAGCACGCATCACCTATCGCCAGATGATGCGCGAGGCGCTGACACAGCTTACGGACCTCAAATTTGAAATCGCCACCTTCTTCCCCGATCTGGTGGACGACATCATGGACTGCGTGGAAGGTATTCTGTCCGACCGCTACATGCTGCGAAGCTATATCGATCCTCCCGAAGAACGCCTGACCAAGGGCGGTCTTGAAATCCGGCGCAACTATGGCAAACTGGTGCACCTGCTGGACAGCTTCAAGGCTGTCCGCAAGATTCGTGCACCGCGAGAAGAGGCGCATCCATGAGCGAACACCGATTCTATCTTCCCCCACAGCACTGGCCGCAGGCCCCGCAGGACGAGGCGCTGCTGGAAGGGCAGGAAGCCCTGCACCTGGCCCAGTCCCTCCGCCTTGGCCCTGGCCAGCGCGTTACCCTGCTGGACGGCAAAGGGCGCAGCGGGGAATTTGAAATTGTGGAAAGCCGCAAGAAAAAAGTGCGCCTGCGCGCCCTGGACGAGCGGCATGAACCGGCCCCGGCCTCGCGGGCCGTCATTGCCCTGGCCTTCAGCAAGGCCGCCAGACGCGGCTTTTTTCTGGAAAAGGCCGTGGAACTGGGCGCCTGGGGCATCTGGCTCTGGCAGGGGGACCACAGCCAGGGCCGCCTGCCCGCCGATATCCGCGATTCCTGGCAGGCCCAGCTGGTGGCCGGTGCCAAGCAGTGCGGCAATCCCTGGCTGCCAGAAATTCGCACCCTGGCCGGTGGCATTGACGAGGTGATCCGCCAGGCGGAAGCGGACGGGGTGGACCGGCGCATTCTGCCCTGGGAGCTTCAGGACGGTTCCCGCATGCTGACGCCGGAACTGACCGGACAGCCGGGCACAAGCCTGTATGTCATCGGCCCTGAAGGGGGCTTTTCCCCGCGGGAACTGGAAGCCCTCCGGGGCGCCGGCTTTCTTGCCGTCAGCCTGGGGCAGCGCATCCTGCGCTGCGAAACCGCGGCAACGCTTTGCCTGGGGATACACTGGTGGGCTTCCCAACTGCCGAACAATCGTCGCTCCTGACCGACAAGGACGCCTCGTCGCGGCCTTTGCCCGAACGCCTGCGCCCGGACAGTCTGGACCTTTTTCTGGGGCAGCCGCACCTGGCCGCCAAGATACGCTCGTTCATGCAGGCGCCTCGTCTGCCGAGCCTGCTGTTCTTCGGCCCGCCGGGATGCGGCAAGTCCACGCTGGCCCTGCTGCTGGCCCGGGCCAGCGGCAGACGCTTTGTGCGCATCAGCGCGCCGGAGGCCGGCCTCCAGCATCTGCGCCGTTCCCTGGCCGGTGTGGATGTGCTGGTGCTGGACGAGCTGCACCGCTTTTCCAAAGCCCAGCAGGACTTTTTTCTGCCGCTGCTGGAATCGGGCGAACTGACCCTGCTGGCCACCACCACGGAAAATCCCTCCTTCAGCGTCACCCGGCAGCTGCTGTCGCGCCTGCATGTGCTGCGCCTGCGTCCTCTGGGGCGCAGCGAACTGACGGAGCTGGCCCGGCGCGGGGCGGAACGCCTGGGCATCACCCTGGAGGAGGACGCACGGGAGCTGCTGGCCGGTGCGGCCAACGGCGATGCGCGCACCCTGCTCAACCTGGTGGAATACGCCGCCACCCTGCCAGAGGAAAACCGCCGGGGAGAGGCACTCAAGGCCGCCCTGCCGGAGCTGCTGGCCCGCCACGACAAGGACGGGGACAATCACTACGAGCTGGCCTCGGCGCTCATCAAGTCCATTCGCGGCAGCGATGCGGACGCCGCCCTCTTCTACCTGGCCTGCCTGCTGGAAGGCGGCGAGGACCCGCGCTTCATCTGCCGCCGTCTCATCCTGTCCGCCTCGGAAGACGTGGGCCTGGCCGATCCGCAGGCGCTGCCCATGGCCGTGGCCTGCCAGCAGGCCGTGGAATTCGTGGGCATGCCCGAAGGCTTCATTCCCCTGGCCGAAACCGTGGTCTACCTGTCGCTGGCCCGCAAGAGCAACAGTACCTATGCGGCCTATCTCAATGCCCTGCGGGAAGTGCGCCATAACGGTGTGCCCCCCGTTCCCCTGCACCTGCGCAATGCCACCACGCAGTTGCAGAAAGACTGGGGCTATGGCAAGGATTACCGCTACCCCCACAACTACCCCGACGGCTACGTGGAGCAGGACTATCTGCCCGAGGACGTTCGCGGGCGGCGCTTCTACCAGCCGAAGGACTGCGGCGACGAGAGCCGCCTCAGCCAGTGGTGGCGCAAGATTCACAAAATCTACAAGGACAATGCCTGATCATGCCAACCGCCTTTGACAACAGTTTCTTCTCGCGCAAATTTCTCGTGGGTGACAGCTACCACAGTGCCGCTGTCAGCCCTACAGCCCGGTCCGGTCTGCTGTGCTCCATACAGTTTTACGGTCGTCTCTTTCTGGGGCCGGTACGCTGGCTCTGTGCCAAGGCCGCCAAGGGGGAATGCACGGACGCCGCCTGGGTCTATGCCAGCACACGGGTAGCGGACCTCATGGAGCAGGCCGGCTGCCCCCTCTTCATCGACGGCATGGATGCCATCGAAGCCGTGGAAGGCCCCTGCGTCTTTGTGGCCAACCACATGAGCACCCTGGAAACCTTTCTGCTGCCCGGCATCATCCGGCCCAGGCGTCAGGTCACCTTTGTGGTCAAGAAAAGCCTGACCACCATGCCCTTCTTCGGGGCGGTCATGCGCTCCCGCCGCCCCATCACCGTCACACGCACCAATCCCCGCGAAGACCTGGCGGATGTGCTCAACGGCGGCAACAGTCTGCTCCAGGAAGGCATATCCCTCATTGTCTTCCCCCAGAGCACGCGCTCGCGCATCTTTGACGAGCATCACTTCAATTCCATCGGCATCAAGCTGGCCCGCAAGGCTGGGGTGCCCGTGGTGCCCATTGCCCTCAAGACCGATGCCTGGGGCAAGGGAAAATACGTGAAGGAACTGGGCCCCATCCGTCCCGGCATGCCCGTGCGCTTCCAGTTTGGCCAGCCGATGCCCATTACCGGCAACGGCAAGGAAGAGCATGCCGCCATCTGCCATTTCATCCGCAGTCATCTGCAACGCTGGGAACAGGAGGATGGCGTCAACGGCGAAGCCTGATTCCGCCCGGAGACTCCCCTGCCGGACGGCCGTTCCCTGCCGGGCAGGCAGCTTGCCTTCACGCCGAAAGCCTGCTATTCCCTGCCACTGCCGCTCATGGCGGATATCGCGGCCAGGCGCGGGTACAGCCCCTCCAGGGGGCGGCGTCATGCCCCTTCGCGCCACACATCCCTGTAACACCCCGGAGGTATGCTCATGAAGCTCGTCTACACCGGCAAGACCAAGAATGTCTTTGCACTGGAAAACGGCAACTATCTGCTGCAATTCAAGGATGACTGCACCGGCAAGGACGGTGTCTTTGATCCGGGCGAAAACAGCGTGGGGCTGACCATTGCGGGCGTGGGCGATGTGAACCTGCGCATGTCCATCTATTTCTTTGAAAAGATCAATGCCGCCGGTATCCGCACCCACTATGTCAAGGCCAACCTTGCAGATACCACCATGGAAGTGCTGCCGGCCAAAACCTTCGGCAAGGGGCTGGAAGTCATCTGCCGGCACAAGGCCGTGGGCAGCTTCCTGCGCCGTTACCGCGACTATGTCAGTGAAGGGGACGACCTGCCCGCCTATGTGGAAACCACCTTCAAGAACGATGCCCTGGGCGATCCGCTGGTAACCAAGGACGGCCTGGTGGTGCTGGGCGTCATGACCGCGGAACAGTACGATACCATCAAGGACATGACCCAGAAAATCACCCAGATCGTGGCCGACGATCTCAAGGAAAAGGGCCTGGTGCTCTACGACATCAAGTTTGAATACGGCTACGACGCGGACGGGAACATCATGCTCATTGATGAAATCGCCTCGGGCAATATGCGCGTCTACAAGGATGGCACGTATATCGACCCCATGACCCTGTCCAAACTCTTCTTTGCCTGATGCGTCGTTCCGCACGGCGGAACAGACATACAGCTCTCGTCGTATAACGCGCAGGCGCCCCGGCGGATACACCGCCGGGGCGCCTGCTGTCTCGTGTGCCGCCGAGGCCACACAAAAAAAAGCACATCACGGGCCGTCCGTCGCAGGACAGACGCGGGCATCCTCCCCATGCTGCCCGCTGGTGCAGACAAGGAACGCATAGCCGCTGCTTGTGTACAGCATGCTTGCCGGGTGCGCCACGCCCTTGAAAAAAACGCGCACAGGAGAAGCGTTGGGGAGCTTCCCTCTCCCCTGAACACACCGTACGGCGGACGTCACTCCCCCTAGCCTATGGAAGATTCTCCTGAAAAGACGTAGCAGTCGCCGCGGTAGATGGCTCTGGTCAGCTCCACAGGGGTATCGTTCTGATCGTACATATAGCTGGTCACTTCCATGCAGGGCATGTTTTCGTCAATGTGCAGATGGCGCTGCACATCCTCGTCCGGCCGAACGGCCCGCAGAAAGATGGGCATGCGCGTGGGCTTGATACCGCAACTTTTTTCGAGCAAGGGGTAGTACACTTCCGTAAAGTCCACATGCTCCTTGTAGGCCGCCAGAAAGGGACTGGCCACATAGATATATTCGGCCACAAAGGACGTATCGTCCACACTGCCCACACGCAGAACCCGGAAGATGGGATCGTTTTCCCGTACATTGAGCTTGACGGCATGCAGGGGAGAGGCCAGCACCTCGCCAGATTCATGCACTTCCCACACCACGCCCTCGTCATCCACCGTTTCGTCCTGGACCGTGCTGAAATTCTGGAGGGAGCGCACAAAAACCGGCGGCGCACTGGAAATGAGAAAGGTGCCCTTGCCCTGCTGGCGTTTCACCATCTGGCCTCGCTCCAGCTTGGCAAAGGCGGCCCGCACCGTGGAACGATTGACCTTGAAAAGTTCCATCAGTTCCAGTTCCGTGGGCAGCTTCTGGCCGATGGCGATATTACCCTGCCTGATCTCGCTCAGCAGCCAGTCATAAATGTGAATATACTTGGGAAGATACTTTCTGTAATTCGCCTGACTCATAAACGCTCGCTGACTGTAGGTTGCGAAGGCCCTCTGCCCATGGCCCGTGCCATGCGGAACAGGCAGGACGGCAGGCCGGCACGCGCGCTGCGCAGGATGCCTCTTTTGTTCTAGCCCGACGCGGGCCTTTCGTCCAGTCTCCGCCCGGCCCGCGAGGGGGCGCTTGCAGAGCACTGTCGGCAGCACCGCTAATCCGCTGGGAAATCTTGCATAAAATTTCTTTTTTCACAAGCGTCGATATATCCCCTCATATGCCCTGCCGCCGACCTGTCATCCAGGCCGGCCAAAGAACGGTCAGCAGCGGCACAAGGTAGAGATACCAGGCATAGGGCAGGCAGGAGGCATCCACCCCCAGAGCGGCGCAGGGCACGCTGCCGGCAATGCTCCAGGGGATGAGCACCGACACCAGGACCGCGCTGTTTTCCAGCACCATGGCCATTTCGCTGCGGTTGCTGTGGGCCGGGGAGCACAGCTGATGCACCAGAATGATGGCCAGGGTCTGATTGCAGCTGATGGCCGACAGGGGAATGCTGGCCAGCACCGTGGCCCGCACCCTGCCCAGACGATTTGCCAGCCAGGCGTGGGCCTGCCGCAAGCCCCGCAGCAGCCCTGTTGCTTCCAGAATGCCCGCATAGGACGAGGCCAGCAGCACAATGCCGCCCACCGACGCCATGGAAACCAGCCCGCCGCCGGCCAGCATTTCCGTTCCCGGCCGGGACGCATAGCCCAGCACAAGACAGCGCAGGACCTCCTCCAGCGGCAGGCGCTGCACCAGCAGACAGATCAGCACCCCCAGCACAATGCTGACAAGCATGACCTTTTTCACCGCCACGCGCAGCAGACTCAGCGCAATGACGCACAGGGCCGGCAGCAGGGTCCAGCCGTTCAGCACAAAATGCTGCTCCAGGGTATCGCTTATGGCAGAGGTCACAGGGGCATTCCCTGATGGGGACAACAGCCCATACGCCAGACAGCTCAACCCAAGAGGAAGTGCCGCCGTTCGCCACATGAGGCGGATATTGTCATACAGCGACGTCCTTGTCAGGGCGCTGACCAGCGCAGCACTGGACGACAGCGGCGAACAGCGGTCCCCTACATAGATGCCGCTGAGAATGGCTCCGGCCACCGGCCCCTCGTCAAGCCCGGCCGCCCGCGCCAGCAGCATGCAGATCACGCCCAGGGTGCTGACCGTGCCGAAGGAAGTTCCCAGCAGCAGACTCATGCCGCTGCACAGCACGAATGCCCAGAGCAGAAAATACGACGGGTCCACCAGCGGCAGGGCCAGATGAATGATGCAGGGAATGGTGCCCGCCGCCCGCCAGACGCCCGTCAGCAGGCCGATCAGGGCAAAAAGGCAGAGAATATGGCCGATGGTGCGCACGCCAGACCACATCATGCCGGCCAGGGCATGCAGTCCGTGCCCTTGCAGCAGCGCCTGCCCCGCAAAACAGACCAAGCCGAAGAGCAGCGCCGCCAGCACGCTGGTGCCGCTGGCTATGCAGGCTGCCAGCCCGCCCAGAAACAAGGTGAGGATGAGGGCATTCATGAGGGGGATTCCTGTCACCGGCGGCAGTGCGTGTCAAGAAAGTGCCTGTCACACGGGCCGCCGCCCGGAAACGCGGGGGCATCTTGTCTCGCCGGCCCTCCTTGGCTACCATAGACGGCGAACCGCTATCAAGGAGAGCTTCATGGCACATGCGCACGCATCCCCTCCCGGCATGGCCGGCGCCAATCTGGCCCGTCAGGGACTTTCCGGCAAGGATTTCCGGGGCCATGATCTGCGGGGAGCCAATCTTGCCGGCGCCGACCTGTGCGGGGCCGATCTTTCCCTGGCTGACCTTTCCGGCGCCAATCTGGTCAACGCCGACCTGCAAAATGCCAACCTGAGCGGTGCCATCCTTTCCGGAGCCAGCCTCAACGGCGCTGACCTGCGCCATGCCTGCCTGGCGGAAGCCCGGCTGGCGGGAGCCGTTCTCGAGGATGCCCTGCTCTCTCATGCGGACCTTTCCGGCGCCAATCTGCGCGGCGCAGACCTGCACCACGCGGACCTGCATGCGGCCTGCCTTGACCGCGCCTGGCTGGACGGCGCCAGCGGCCTGCCACCCTACACTACGGACAAAACCTGCCATGACTAACCAGACCCTGACGGCCATTCCCGGCCTGCTGGTGGGGCACGCCACCCGCACCGATCTGCATACAGGCTGCACGGCCATTCTCTGTCCCCAGGGCTTCACGCCCGGCCTTGCCGTTCCCGGCTTTGCCCCCGGCTCGCGCGAAACGGAACTCATGCGCCCGGAATCCCTGGTGGACTGTGTGCACGGCATTGCCCTTTCCGGCGGCAGTGCCTTCGGGCTTGCTGCCGCCGACGGCATCATGCGCCATCTGCAACAGCTGGGGCACGGTTTTCCGGTGCCTCACGGCGTGGTGCCCATTGTTCCCGGCGCCGTCATCTATGATCTGGACAGAAACACCAGCCGGGGAGCACTGCCCGATGCCGCCATGGGCCAGGCTGCGGCCGCTGCCGCCTCTTCGGATCCGGTGGAACAGGGCGCCGTGGGCGCCGGCACCGGAGCGCGCTGCGGGCGCCTGTTCTCCTGCTACGCCGGGCGGGATGCCTCCCAGAAAGCGGGGCTGGGGTCAGCCCTGGCCAGCCACGGGGGCATTCTGGTGGCGGCGCTGGTGGTACTCAATGCGCTGGGCAATGTGGTAGACCCGCAGGACGGTACCTTTCTGGCCGGCGGCCGGGATGAACACGGCGCCCCCCTGGGACAGGCGGCCATGCTCGCGGCGCTGGCCGGGGACGCCCTCCCGCCGTCCAATACCGTGCTTACCGTGGTGGCAACCAATGTTCCCCTGAACAAGGCCCAGACCAGCCGCCTGGCCCGCATGGCCGCCACGGGGCTGGCCCGCTGCCTCCGCCCTGCGCATCTGACGCTGGACGGGGACATGGTGTTTGCCCTGGCCTCGCAGCAGCCCCTGCCGGCCCAGGCCGGACCGTGGACGGAAAATCTGCTGGGCGCTCTGGGGGCAGAGGCCGTGGCGCGTGCCACGGTGGCCGCCGCCACCACCGCCTGAAGCCCGCTGCGCAGGACAGCCTGCCCTGCGCCATCACACAAAAAAAGGGGCGCTTGCGCCCCCTCTGGTCATCATTCTGCGGCCATCAGCGGCGGCGGAAATAGCAGGCAATGCCTACCAGGCCCAGTATCCAGCCGATGCCGCCCACAATATCCCGCACCGTCGGTTCCGACGTGTTGAGGGCCGCCAGCTCACGACGGATGGGAGCAAGCCGGGCTTCCAGCGCGCTGTCCACCACCTGGCGCACAGCCTCCAGCGGCACCATGCCCGCCGCTGACGAATGCGCCGCCCCGGACGATTCCGGGGAAAGGGACGCTCCGTCCCCCGCCGCAACGGCCTGTGCCGCAGGCGCGGCCTGAGAAACGGCGGGCGCCCCCCGGAGAGGGGCAAATTCTTCCGCATCCATGGTCCACGTATTGGCGTGCCCTTCGCCGGCTGCCAGCACGAGGCGCAGCCCATGCCCCTGCCGGGCCGCCTGTGGTACGGGAAAGCGGAACATGCCCTGGTCATCCGTTCTGCCTTGCAGCAGCTCGGCGCCGCTCACGGCATCAACAACCGTAATCTGCCCGTTCTTCACGGGAGAAGAACGGCTGAAGCCGCACTCCACCACAACGCTTTCCCCTTCCAGCCAGGCAAAGATGTTGACCCGGTGGGCCTGGGTCGGCAGCGCGCAGACCAGCCCCCACAGCAGCACACAGCAGCCCGCCAGCAGACGGGATGCCCAACGGAACGCATACGGCATGACCATTTCCTCCGGCCGGGCAGACACTCCAGCGGCCTGCCCGGCATTGCTTGCCGTGACGACCAGCGGCTAGCGGCCGCGCGGCGCCACAAATTCCACCCAGAGCACTGCCCCCAGTTCCACATCCTTGGGCTGTCCCTCATGCGGCAGCTTTTCCTCGGCCGTATTCAGCGCGGCAAAGCCCCACCAGCCGGCCCACGGCACACCATAGGCAAAGACGCCGTTGGCATCGGCCCTGACGGTCTGCGTCACAAAATAGGCATCAGGCGCCGCATGCGCCTTGTCCCGGTTATAGCACTCCACTTCCACCAGGGCGCCGGGCACGGGCTTGCCGTTCAGCAGAACCTGCCCCTGAAAGACATTGCCCGCATAATTGCCGAAGGGGCGCGTCAGCGGCACGATTTCCGTCTTCAGGCCCAGCGGCTGGTCCCAGCCTTCCTCGTCGCCAAAGGCAGCCACCACGGTCTTGGTATAATGAATGATGAAGCAGTCCTCCGCCGGCTCAAAATAGGGCGCAGGCTCCAGGGCAAACTGATATACCCCGGGACGGTTCAGCCGGTAGGCGGCCTTCCAGGCCTTGTGTCCCATAACGCTGCCCGGCGCAAGGCGTGCCGTCAGATTTTCCGTCTTGCCATTGGCCGTCACGGTAAAGGCCCTGGGAGCGGCCATGTCCATGCCCTGCATGTCCATGGGATGGGAAAAGGAAATCTCCAGGCCAAGGTCCGCGGCCTTCTTGTCCGTCACCGTGGCACTGGACGGAATGACCATGCCAAAATGTGCCTGGGCAGGCACAGCAAGGCAACATACCAGCGCCAGGGTGGCGCAGCACTGCTTCCACATGATGGTGTATCCTCTGCGTTGAAATCTTTCTGAAAAACGGGCAGGAACCTGCCCGTCCGTCCTGTGCACGTGCCCGTCCTTGATAACACGTTTTTTAAAAAAATAGCAACACAGGAATGCTCTGCCCGCAGGCAGCCTGTCGATGCCCTTTCGCCCTCCTCTCCTGCGCCCGCTGTTTTCCGGGCAGGAAGGCCGTCTGAGGGCAGGCATGGCGCTGTCAGTCCCCCCCAGGCGTTGTTGCCGTTCAGGAGCCGATCCCGAGGCGGAGCATGCCCCAGAACACCATGGGACAAACAATACGGCGGAGGAAAGGCTCATTAGCCTTTTCCTCCGCCGTAACGCACACAAGACCGTGCACACGGGGCCTGCTCCCCCTGACAGCTGCGGCCATCAGCATGGCATGATATATATTATGGCATGATATATTTGCTGTTCGCGGGCATGCTGCCGGCAGGCGCCTGCCGGAGGAAATACACCGGCGTATCCGGCAGCGCCACGTATCGCTCCCCCCAAAAAGCGTATCAGGACGGATATGACAGCCCGGCAGAAGGCGTTTTCCCCGTTGTGCTGGCGGATGCCCTGCCTGCCTCCCGGAAAGGCCTGCTAGGCGAAGAGGTCATCGTCGCGTATGTACTTGCGAATGGTGGCCGCCCCCTCGTCATGGGCACGGAAATAGAGGCGCAGCTCCCCGTCCGGGCCAAGTTCGCAGCGGGATTCTTCCAGCAGGCCATTGACCACGGCCGTCAGCAGGGCATTGCGCACGTGCAGGGGCCGCAGGGCCTTGAATCTTCCGTACCGGGGCGCAAGGGCCGTTACCACATCCTCGGCGCAGGCTTCGGGCACTGTGGTCATATAGCGCAGAATGGCATAGTTGAGCGGCAGCATCTAGCGTTCCTCCTGATTCTGGAAACAGTGCAGAGGATTCATGGCAATGATGAAAATCCCCAGCACCATGACAAGGGAGGCAACCCAGGCAATGGGAGGCATGCTCTTGCCGTCCATGCCGCAGCCAATGCCCAGTACCAGCCAGATGAAGAACGGTCCCCAGAAGGAATAGGCCCCGTTGCAGGCCATGCCCAGCGCCGCACCGCACATGGCATTGCCCCGGTACCAGAGCATGAAGGCAAAATAGGCACAGAAGCCGGCCACCACAAACCAGGGCATGGCCGTGGTATCCCCAAAGGCGGTCAGCACCATGTTCAGGGAATCTGCCCCGCCGATCCAGCCAAACAGGGGCACCAGAATCACAAGGTTGGACAGACCGGACGTGAGCTGCCGGATGGTAATGCCCACCTCGGCGTCAATGAGCGCCGTGCCGTAACCGCAGACGCAGCCCTCGATGCCCCAGCCCAGAGCCGCCAGAAAGCCGAAGCCCAGCCCCAGCATGAGGTGCTGTGGGGCATCTTCTCCCAGACCGGTGCTGCCGATCATGACACTGGCCACAAAGCAGATGAAAATGCCGGTCATGATGCGCAGATTGAGCGGCTGCCCGAAGAGGATGCGGCTGAACAGCGTTCCGATGGCCGGACACAGCGCGCTGATGGGAACAATGATGGACCCGGCGTTCTGCAGGCCCAGCACGTAGCAGGTGCTGGCAATGGGGCCGCCCACCAGGGCGGCCAGCATCATGACCACGCCGGGGCGGGTGCGCAGGCAGCGGAAGACATCCCCCAGCTTGCCCTTGTACAGCGCGATCAGCACGGCCCAGACCGCGCTGCACGAGTCCGTGACGGCCGCCCCCAGCGCGCTGAGCAGAAACATGACGGCAAAGGCCGACAGCCCTGCCCCCTCACCGTACCACGTGGCCCAGATGCCCTCGCCCATGCCCAGCGTCATGAAGGCCGTGTACAGCCCGTAGGACATGCCGGACAAAACGGCCACCGTCATGCCATGCAGACGAAATTTCCGGAAAAGTGCGGCACGGGCCGCCGCCACCTGCGGTGTACTGGTAGACACCATGCTCCTCCTTTCGGGGCAGTCCCCGATCCATCAGAACCGCTGCCAGCGGCAGCCTAGTCGTACATGCCTTCCAGGGTATTCCTGGCCGGATCAAAGAGCGTCCCCTCCAGGCGGTGCTGCTCAAAGATATAGGTCTTGTTCCTGTGCTCGCTCCAGCGCGCCCCGCCCCGGGCATGGGTCAGCACGCGCGGTTCGGGAATGGCCGTCGGATCATAGAGGGAAAAGGCATCACAGCGCCCGATGCCCTTGAGTGCCAGCAGCGGAACATCCGCACTGGACATGAAAGCATCATCCACACGCAACGGCCCGCGAGCGCCCGGCTCCTTGACCATGAGCAGGGCATGCGGCCGTCCGGGCGCATAGCGGCCGCGGCCATAGGGCACACCGTCGGCAAATTCCCTGCCGTCATTGTAGGCGCGGGCCACCATCTGGCTGTCCTGCTCGCCATGGTCCGAAACAAGGATGATGCGCGTATTGTCATAAATGCCTGCGGCCCTGAGCTGCTCGAAAAAGCGCATGAGATAGCGCAGCAGGTGACGTTCCGCATAGTAGTGCTCGGGCAGCACGCCGCCCTTGTGGATGAGCTGGCCCGGCGTTTCCGGGCAGGGATCGGCCACGATCTGCGGCACGCCGTCCTTGAGGTCCGGCGCATAGTGCCACATGTAGTGGGACAGCATGGTGTAGAATATCTTGGCCGTGGGGTGGGGGGCATCGGCCGTGATGCCCGACGTGAAGACATAGCGGAAATAGGCATCCTCTTCCCGGTAGGTATCCATGCTGGCGGCAAGAATGCCGTCGCCGGCATTGCACCAGTTCCCATCGTCATAGAGCTTCTGCTTCAGCATGTTGGGCGACGCCTGAAAAACCCCCAGCATGGCAAAAAAGCTGCTGAAGTCGCGCAGGGTCACGCCATCGTAGTATTTGCGCAGAAAAGTCCGGCGCACGTGGGGCACGGTGACGACGCGATCCGTTTTCCCCAGATGCTTCTCATAGTATTTCCGGTTGAAGTATTCCAGGCCGTTGATGACGCAGACATCGTAGCCCATGGCCGCAAAATTGCGCGGCATGAGCGCAAAGGCACTGTTGATATTTTCTTCCAGCGTCATGGATGCCCGGCCATTGGTGGCCGCCGGACTGTAGCCATGGCCACCATAGACGCTCGGCAGGCTGAGCACCGTGGCATCCGCCATGGATACCGTGTCAGGATACCAGACAAAGCCGTCCATCTGCCGGCGGAAGTTGTCAAACCAGGGGTCATCCAGCATCTTTTCGATGTGCCCGCCCGTGAACATGTCCATGACAACAATGACCACGTTCTCATGGTCACGGGAGTAGGCCTGCATGGCCCCGGCATAGGGCGGTGGAGCAAATTCGCTGTCCTCTGCCACATCCTCTCCGGCACGCAGCGCATTCCAGGAGGTGAGCACCAGCAGGGAGAACAGGGCAATGGACAGCACGCGCGGCAGTTGCCGGCGCACAGGGCGCAGGGCAAAGAGGGCCGTGCTCAATGCCGCGGCCACCAGCAGCGGCAGCAGCGCATCCCCCAGCCAGCCCATGGGACGGCCGATACGGGCCTCCTGCAGAAAGCGCGTTCCGTCCAGTGCCCCGAAGTTGCCGGGCAGCAGAAAAACATCCACAAAGGCCAGACACAGGGCCAGCAGCGCCACAAAGGCCGGCAGAGCCTTGCAGCGCGCCGGAAACCAGAGCCAGAGCACAAAGACGATGAAAAAGGTCAGGGAAAGATAACGCACCATGCCCAGCAGCACGTCCAGCGGTCCCACGGCAAAGAAGGCCGGATCCGAGGCATAGGTCTGAAAGGGCACATAAAGAAAGATGAGCGTGGCCAGGCCCGCGCAGGACAGCCCATAGACGGAACGCAGGGTGGCGCTCATGGCCGTACTCATGGCGCCCTGGGCAAAGACCGGCCGGCGGAAGCGCGGCAGGTGCACCGGCAGGCGCAGATTCTGGAGCAGGAAGAAGACATTGTTCATGGTCCAGAAGATGAGCAGGGCCGAGGCGGCATTGTAGAGCAGAGCCAGAAAGAAAAAGGCAATGATGATGGCCTGCAGGGTGTCCTTGCGGCTGAGACCGGGGGTGGTCAGCGTGGCCGTGATGTTCACCGCGGTCATGACAATGGGCAGAGCATTGACGCCCCACAGCAGGCCGTCGGGCTGGGACAGGTCGGCAATCATGAGGCAGGGCTGCCCGTGCAGCTGGCTCAGCCCCAGAATCATGTAGTAGGCCCCGGTGAGGAAGGGAATCTGCAGGGCCACCCCAAAGGCCGAACGGATGGCCATGAGAGGGTGATAGCCGTAGCGCTTGTACAGATTGTTGATGCGCCGCTGGCGCTCTGCCCCGTGGGACTGGCTGCGTATTCTGGCAATCTGCGGCGCCATGATCTGCTGGACCTTCTTTTCGCCGGCCTGCATGCCCACGGCCAGCCGCCCCAGCGGGATGAAGGCCACGGCACTCACCGCCGACAGCACAAGAATGCTCAGACCATAATTACCCGTCAGCTCCACACTGCCAAGATAGATGGCCCGGTAGATGATTTCGATGGGCAGAATGAATATTTCGTAGAGAAGCGACATCATGACGGATTTTCCTGAAGGGAGGCGGCGCCGGCTGTGCCGGCCTCATGCGCGGCATCCATGCGGGCCAGGGTATCCACGGTCCACTGGGCTATGGCCTCGCCGCTGTGGCCCCAGCAGGCCACGGATTCCTCGCGAAAGGCGGCAATGGCGGTGGAAGGCGTGGCCAGGGCACGTTCCACCACGGGCAGAATGTTGCTGAAATCTTCCGGCGAAACCACCTCGCCCAGCCGCCCGGCCACCGTATCTTCCCAGACAACGCCCAGATCGGCCACCTCGTAGAGTTCGGGATTGCGCACCGGGATATCCAGGGTGATGACCGGCTTTTCATAAAGAAAGGCAAAGTCGAAGCGCACGCAGGATTTGTCCGAAATCATGACATCGGCCCGGCGCATGGAGGCCGTGGCGTCCATGTCCGTATCAAAGCTCACATTGGGAAAATCGCGCAGCAGCTCATGCACCGAGGTCAGCATATCCGTTTCCACCTTGAGCGACTGCGGATGCGGCCGGAAAATAACCTCGTAACCGGCCCGGGCCAGGTCCACCATGAACTGCGGGCCGCAGATATTCAGGCAGCCCTTGTTGCCCCACGAGGGAGCCACCAGCACCACGGGCGGCGTGCTCTGCCCCTGCTTTTTCACCACCCGTGCCGCCAGTTCATCCAAATAGGGCAGCCCCAGTGAAACGCATTCCTTGGGCGGCAGACCGCGCAGCGCTTCCAGGCGGCGGATGCTGGGCAGCATGAAGTCCCCCACCATGAGCACGCTGTCGTAGTGATCCAGCGAGCCTTTCTGATACAGGGCAATGTCCCCTACCCCGTGGCAGATGTGGGCCAGGCAGGTCACCCGCCGCGGGCGCGGCATGGGAAAGCCGGGGGTACCGATATTGGGCGTGGTGGACAGCATGATGTCCGCATGCCGGCCGGCGGCCCGGGCAAAGGCCGCGGCGCCGCATCCGATGTAGCGCGAGGCCATGAGATCGTTTTCTATGGTCAGGGCCGGGTCCTCGATGTCCATGGTAATGTAGGAAAAGGGCACCCCCCGCCGCAGGAAGGCATCGATGACGGGCTTGAAGGTATAGTAGTAGGTGCGCCCTTCGGAAAAGATGAGAATGCGCTCGTGATCCAGCCGGGCAGCCCGTGTTTCGCCGCGCGCCTTGCCCATGACGGCATAGACAAGATTTTTCAGAAAATAGAGAACCGTGCCCACCAGGCTGATGGCCACATAGACAAGAATATTGCCGGTGCCGGGATCAAGATAGGCATGCGAGGGCGCCGGAAAGACCGCCTCCAGCACGAGAAGGCAGGTCAGATAGCGCCAGACGGGGCGCAGCTGTCTCATGACGGTATCCTGCCTGCCTGAAGCAGCTTGAGATTGCGGTCCATTTCCGCAATGCGGCCGCGGCCGTAATCGATGCAGTCCCGATAAAAGCCCCAGAGGCCCCAGATGTAGTCCACGATGATCATGGCCCGGAGCAGGCGGGTGGGGTCTGCCTGGCTGGCATCAAGAAATGCCTTCAGATTGGCACCGGCAAGCCGCGTTTCCGTCACAAAGCTGGCATAATCCCAGTAGGAAGAGCAGAAACAGGCATATTCAAAGTCAATGAGCTTGAAATCATTGCCCTTGCGCAGGATATTCTCCAGCACGAAATCCCGGTGGCAGAAGCATTTTTCGTCAGCGTCCATTTCTTCGGCAAAGCCATACATGGCCTTGCGCTCCTCCGGGGTCAGCACGTTGATGCCCCCCTGCCGCTCATAGAGCTTGACCTCGGACAGCACGGAAAGCACCGCGTGGGGGCCGTGCTGCTCGCGAAATCCTGCCGGCATGGGAATGGCATGCAGCTGCTTCATGAGGCCCACCACACCGGGAATGCACACGCCATCCCCCAGCATGTCCGGCGTCAGGATATGGTAGTCTTCCAGAAAGGTGGTGGTCTTGATGCCGCCGGCGTAAAAGGCGCAGGATGGCGTAATGTCCAGCCCCTTGAGCAGGTCCAGCATGGCCGCCTCCACGCTGCGGTCGATGATCTGGTCCGTGCCGCGGCCGGGAATGCGCAGCACAAGGCTCTTGTCATGCAGGCGGATGCGGTAGGTATCGTTGGTCAGTCCCTTGAGCTTTTCGGCCATGCTGGTTTCGGAACACTGATCGGCCAGCTCATCGGGAGACAGCAGCCCCAGGGACAGCACATCGTCCAGACTGTCTATTTCGGATTGCAGCAGCCGGGTGCGCGTCACATAGATGGGCGTCCTGTCCAGCAGGCGGATGACGGCATCCTCCCAGTAGTCGTCGGGCGTGCAGCGGGCCAGCTCCTCGCGCAGCAGCGCGGCTGTTTCTTCCGTCCAGTAGGAAATGCCGGACATGGAATAGCCCGCCGGCGAGTCCTTCTTCACCCGGACAAGGCGGTCCGTATCATCGGTAAGCAGTTCCCATTCCTCGCCGCGCTGCGTTTCCTGTGCAAGAAACTGCGAGACCCCGGGACGCAGCAGGGGAACCAGCGGCCGGCGGATGTACAGGTCGCCGTCAATGACCAGGCTGTCCCCCAGACGATGCGCCACAAGCGCCAGCGAGGAATAGTTGTTGGCCGTGGCGTAGCAGTCCGACAGGATGAGCTGTACACCGTACTTTTCCACAAGATATTGAAAGCACTCGTGCTTGTAGCCCACCACCAGGGCAATATCCGTCACGCCATCGGCATGCAGCTGACGGATGGTGCGTTCCACAAGCGGATATCCGCCAATATTCAGCAGGGGTTTGGGTTTGATATAGGTCAGCGGGCGCAGACGTGTCCCGAGACCAGCACACAGGATGTTGGCACGCATAACTCACCGGAAAGGCAGACGAAGCGTCTGCCGCAGGTATGACCACCAGCATGCTCACGGCAGCGGTGGTAGCGGAAGGATGGCGGCAGAGCCGCGGACGGTTTTCGACATCAGGAACGCTGCCCGACCCGTGCGGCGCTGCTTCCGGCACTGCACTTTACGGGTATCGTTTCATGAGCTTTCCCATATATTGAGGCGATTGTCCATCCCAATCCTTTCCATCCCCACGCTTTCCGCAGGCGCTCCATCCTGTGCGGCCGTGACGGCAGCGGGCCTGCCACCGCAATGACACCGCAGAAACATTACATGATTCTGCCGGGCAGGCCCTGAGGGTGACGGCCTCCTGCGGATACAACTTGTTACAATATCCTGTGCCACTTTCCCGGCCGCGCAGCCGGCTTCTGGATGGGACGCTCCCATAACCCGCGAAAATGATTGACCATGGCAAGCCATGTTTCCCATTGCAAGCCTCGGATAACTGCGCTACTCTCTCCCCGGATTTTTTCTGCTTCGCTATCGTGTAACCATGTTACCAAGGAGATCACAGGATGTCTTACGCACAGCATGTCATGGATGACCTGAAACAGAAGTATGCCAGCGAGCCTGTTTTCCTGCAGGCCGTGCAGGAAGTGCTCATGACCCTGCAACCCGCGCTGGACAAGGACCCCAAGTATCAGCAGCACAAGATTCTGGAGCGCATTGTCGAACCGGAGCGCATCATCGGCTTCCGCGTGGAATGGGTGGATGACAAGGGAGAAATCCAGGTCAACCGCGGCTTCCGGGTGCAGTACAATTCGGCTCTCGGCCCCTACAAGGGCGGCCTGCGCTTCCATCCCAGCGTGAACCTCGGCATCCTGAAGTTCCTCGGCTTCGAGCAGATCTTCAAGAATTCCCTCACCGGCCTGGCCATCGGCGGCGCCAAGGGCGGTTCGGACTTTGACCCCAAGGGCAAGTCCGACATTGAAGTGATGCGCTTCTGCCAGGCATTCATGAACGAACTGTACCGCCACGTGGGCGCCACCATCGACGTGCCCGCCGGCGACATCGGCGTGGGCGGCCGCGAAGTGGGCTATCTCTTCGGGCAGTACAAGAAGCTCACCAAGAGCTATGAAGGCGTGCTTACCGGCAAGAACGTGCTGTTTGGCGGCTCCCTGGCCCGTACCGAAGCCACGGGTTACGGCAATGTCTACTTTGCCCAGCACATGATGCAGGGACGCGGCGATTCGCTGGAAGGCAAGACCTGCGTGGTTTCCGGTGCGGGCAATGTGGCCACCTACTGCTGCGAAAAGCTGTACCACATCGGCGCCAAGCCCGTCACTGTCAGCGACTCCCGCGGCATGATCTACGATGCCGACGGCATCAAGGTCGATGTGCTCAAGCAGGTGAAGGAAGTGGAACGTGCCTCCCTGACCCGCTATGCCGAGCTGGTGCCCGGCGCCAAGTACACGCCTGTGAGCGAGTACCCGGCGGGACGCAATGTCGTGTGGAATGTGCCCTGCGACGCGGCCTTCCCCTGCGCCACCCAGAATGAACTGAACCTCGAGGATGCCAAGGCCCTGCTGGCCAATGGCTGCAAGTGCGTGAGCGAAGGCGCCAACATGCCTTCCACGCTGGAAGCTGTGCATGCCTTCCTGGAGTCCGGCATCTGCTACGGCCCCTCCAAGGCGGCCAATGCCGGCGGCGTGGCCACCAGCCAGCTGGAAATGGCCCAGAATGCCAGCATGCAGAAGTGGGACTTTGCCACGGTGGACAACAAGCTGCAGGGCATCATGGGCAATATCTACGCCAATGCCTTTGAAACCGCCAAGGACTTCGGCCAGCCCAACAATCTGGTGCTGGGCGCCAATATCGCCGGTTTCCGCAAGGTTGCCGATGCCATGATTGCCCAGGGCGTCTGCTAGTCCTCTGCCGTCCTGTTTTGCGGGGCCTTCCTTCGGCTGAAGGGAGGCCCTTTTTCATGTTGTTGCATCCCCTTCCCGAAGCAAACGGCCCGTCCTCATGCGGGGACGGGCCAGATGGGGATGCCTGCGGGCGCTCACCAGCGGTCGTGATGCACGTGGTCTTCCTTGTAGCGCTCGGCCTTGTGGAAGGACTGTTCCGTATGTCCCAGCACAACCACGTTCAGCGGCATGATGTGGTCAGGGAGTTGCAGAATACGGCGAACAATGGCCACACGCTCCGGCACGGGATGGCAGCCGCACCAGACACTGCCGATATTCAGCGCACGGGCGGCCAGCATGAGGTTCTGGGTGGCAGCCGAACAATCCTGCACCCAGAAGCCCGGCGTTTTTTCCACAGACGTGTCCCCGCAAACGGCAATGACCAGCGGCGCCTGTGCCGCCATCTTGGCATAGGGATGCTCGGCCGCAATGCGGTCAAGCACGGCCCGGTCCTGCACCACCACAAAATGCCAGAGTTGCAGATTGTGGGCACTGGGGGCCTGCATGGCCGCATCCAGCAGGCGCCGGATTTCGTCGGCACTGATAGGCTCGCTTGTAAACTTGCGGATGCTGCGCCGGGTATCAAGAACATCAAAGAATTCCATGGGCACCTCCTTTTTTTCCAGTGTCCCACCATGGCCCCCGCAAGGCAAGCAAAAGGAAGGCCGGGCAGGCCCTTTCCCCTCATTGCACCCCCGGTCAAGATAACATATACTTCCGCCACACAGGCCGGTAGGGGCCTGTTTTTCTTTGGGATGTCGTATGCCCCGCGCGTGCCCTTCCATGGGCCTGGCCCCGCGCCACTCCGTCCGAAGGTCCGCACGTTCCCGCCGGCATTTTGCGCTCTTTCTGCCGTCATGGCGCCAAGGTGGTACCCTTCATGATAGAACTTTCCCAGGTCAATGACCTTGTGCTGCTCTTTCTTCTGGCCGTCATTGTCAGCATCATCTGCAACAAGGTCAAACTGACGCCCACGGTGGGCTTTCTGCTTACCGGCTTTCTCTGCGGCCCCTCGGTGCTCAACGTCATTACCGATCAGGAATCCATCAGCACCTTTGCGGAGCTGGGGGTGGCCATGCTGCTGTTCACCATTGGTATGGAACTGTCCGGCGAGGCCCTCAACCGTCTGAAAAAACCGGTTTTTCTGGGGGGAAGCCTGCAAATAGGCTGTACCGTAGCCATCATTGCCGGCCTCATGTACCTGCAGGGAAAGGAATGGTCCGAGGGCATCATCTGGGGATGTCTGGTGGCCATGTCCTCATCGGCCATCGTCTTGCAGATTTTCCAGCAGAAGGGCATCACCAGCACGCCCATGGGGCGCCTTTCACTGGCCATTCTTGTCTTTCAGGACATCATGGTGGCGCCCATGGTACTCTGCATTCCCCTGCTGGCCGGCACCCTGCATGTGGGCGGCATGGAAATGCTGCTGGCCGTGGGCAAGGTAGTCGTGATTCTGGGGGCCGTGCTTGGTCTGGCCTATTTCGGGCTGAACCGCCTCATGGAAGCCGTTGTACGCACCCGCTCCCGCGAAGTGCTGCTGCTCAGTACCCTGGGGCTGTGTTTCGGCATGGCCTTTCTCACCCAGAAGCTGGGCCTTTCCCTTTCCCTGGGGGCCTTTCTGGCGGGCCTCATGCTGGCACGTTCCCAGTACAGCATGAGCGTTATTGCCGGCATTCTGCCCTATCGTGATGTTTTCATGTGTCTTTTCTTCATGTCCGTGGGCATGATGCTGGACATCACCTTTTTGAGCGAGCACTTTGTCTTCACCATCATCAATACGGTGCTCTTCATCCTCATCAAGACCATATTGACCCTGCCTGCCGTGCTCATCCAGCGCTTTCCCCTGCGCACGGCCATCGAATCCGGTCTTTCCCTGGCCCAGGTAGGCGAATTTTCCTTTGTTCTGGCTGCTCTGGCCGTTTCTGCCGGGCTGTTCACCAAGAATGCCTACCAGGGCTTTCTGGCTGTCAGCATCCTGACCATGATGGCCACCCCCTCGCTCATTGCCGTGGCGCCGCGCGTGGCTGATTTTCTGACCCGCTGGCAGCACCGCATCCCCGGCGAGGACGATGCCCGCAAGCAGGCAGAGTCCTGTCCCTTGCAGGACCATCTCATCATTGTGGGCTTTGGCATCAGCGGCAAGCACCTGGCCCGCGTGGCCAAGGATTCCGGCATTCCCTACAATATTCTTGAAATGAACCCCGAAACCGTCAACCGTTACCGGGGCAAGGAACCCATCATGCACGGCGATGCCACCCAGCCCATCATTCTGGAGCATCTGGGCATCGCCAAGGCGCGCGTCATGGCCATCATCATTTCCGATCCTTCGGCCGTGCGCGCCATCACGCTGGAAGCCCGGCGCATGAACCCCAATATCTACATTGTGGCCCGCACCCGCTTTGTAACAGAGGTGGCCCCCCTGCGCCGCCTGGGGGCCAATTCCGTCATTGCCGAAGAATTCGAAACTTCCATCGAGGTCTTCAATCAGGTGCTGACCCAGTATCTTGTCCCCCGGCAGGACATCGATGCCTTCACGGCCCGCGTGCGTCAGGACAACTACCGCATGATCCGCAAGGCGGCGGCCACAGCCACCAATCTGGACGAGGTGGTGCACCGCCTGCCCGACATGGGGGTACAGGCTCTGCGCCTGGATGCAGCATCCAGCCTCTGCGACAAGAGCCTGCAGGAAAGCGCCCTGCGCAAGCGCTATGGCGTGACGCTGGTGGCCGCCCTGCGCAAGGACGGCATCATAGCCTCGCCCGGCCCGGATTTTGTCATGCAGGCCGGGGACCTGCTCTATTTCTTCGGCAAGACGGACAAGCTGCTGGGCCTGCCCCCCCTGCTCACCGGCAGCCTGCCAGAGCAGGAAGATCAGCACAGCCCCGCGCCACAGGCAACGCAGCATTGATGCCGCACCGGCCAGCCCCTGCCGCACCGGCCCCCGGTCCTGCGCCGGCGGCCTGCATGGCTTGCGGCACACGCGGCAAGACGGTATACGAAATCTTTGCACGCCGCTCCCGGTCCCGTACCGGAGGCGCCATGGCTGGAGAACACCGCATGACAGACACCCCCTTCAGGGAAAGAACCGCCCGCACCCTGCTGCGCGATGCGCGGCGCATTGCCATCGTGGGCGCCAAGGACAAGGCCGGCCAGCCTGTGGACCGCATCGGCCGCTATCTGCTGGCCCACGGCTTCACCGTGCTGCCCGTGCATCCCGTTCGGCGCCAGGTCTGGGGGCTGCCCACCTTCAGGACGCTGGCCGATCTGCCCGGCCCTGTGGATATCATCAATCTTTTCCGCGCATCGGAAGCCTGCCTGGAGCATGCGCGGGAAACCCTGGCCCTGCCGTGGCGCCCCCGCTGCTTCTGGATGCAGGAAGGCATCCGCAACGAGGCCGCCCGCCGTCTGCTGGAACCGGAAGGCATTCTTGTGGTGGAGGATGCCTGCATCATGGTGGAGCACCAGCTCATCAACAGCCCCCTGCAGCCCCTGCTTTGATATGACCAACGAATCCCAACTTACTGTTTTTGCGTGCCGTATGTGCGGCCACTGCTGCACCGGCAGAGGGGGCATCATTGTCAGCCCCAAGGACCTCCAGCGCCTTTCCGTCCACATGGGGCTGACCCCGCAGACCGTGCTGGATCGCTACTGCGAACGCATGGGCGGCAAATGGCAGGTGCGCTGCGGCGATGACGGCCGCTGCATCTTCTTCCGCGATGGCAAAGGCTGTGCCGTGCATGAGGGCAAACCCGCCATCTGCCGGGCCTGGCCCTTCTTTCGCGGCAATCTGGAAGACCCCCTCAGCTGGGAACTGGCGCAGGATTTCTGCCCGGGCATTGACCGCCATGCCCGCCACGAGGACTTTGCCGCCCAGGGGCGGCGCTATCTCCGCGAGCAGAACCTGCTGGCCAGCGACCCCTCCTGCGAGGCCAATGCCCTCATTCTGAAGGACTGACCCCCCCGTCCGCTCCGACGGCATGCGCTCCCGTCCGCCCCTGTTCCACGGCTGAACGGGGCACGCCCAGTGCCACCGCCTGCTCCGGGGTATTGCAGCCGGCAAAGCAGGCATGGTCGGCTTCTGCCAGGGGCAGACAGCAGCGTTGCGCAGCCGGCAGGGCCGCACGCACCCGGCGGTTGCCGCAGCACAGGGCGGCCTGAAGACCGGGCAGGGCCGTACACCGGTAGATGCCCACCAGCGGTTCTTCCCAGCCGCCGGCAGTGCGGTAAAACAGCACCTGCGCCTGGACATGTTCGCGGGCAGCCTTCAAGAGACCGGCCAGCAATGCCGGGCGCATGAGGGGCATGTCACAGGGCAGGGTCAGTATGCCTTCCCATCCCCGCGCCCGGGCGTAGTGCAGGGACGATACCAGGCCCAGCAGCGGCCCCGGCGACGTGTCCCCCTCCCCGAGGTGCGGCGGCCGCGGTCCCTGGTGATCCTGCCGGGGCAGCACCAGGTCGGGGATGCAGTCATGGCCGGCATAGCCGGCGCGGGACGCACAGGATACCAGTACCGTGGCACAAAGGCCCGACAGCAGGGAGACGGCATTGTCCAGCAGGCTTGTCTGCCTGCCGGAACAGATCAGCGGCAGCAGGGCCTTGTCCCGCCCCATGCGCAGGGAACGCCCGCCGGCCAGCACCACGCCCGCAAAACGGCGGGAAGGAACGATGTCGGCACGTATGCTCATGCCGCCAGCATAGTCCCGCCCCGTCATCCTGCCAAGTCCCGGAGAAGCCGGCTTGACACCCGCCCTTCCCGCTTCTAAGAGTAATGGCTTCCCTTTTGCGCACCGCAAGGAGGCATCGCATGCGTCCCGCCCGTTTCCGTATCGTTCTGCTTCTGCTGCTCCTGCTGCTTCTGCCTGTCCGGGCAGGGGCTGCCTCCCTTTCCGTGGCCGCCACCACCTATCCGCTCTGGCTGCTTGCCCGGGCCGTCACCCATCAGGTGCCTGACGTGCAGGTCAGTCTGGTCATCCCCGCCGGCACGGGATGCCCGCATGATTATGCCCCCACACCGGCCGACATGCTCAAGCTGGAAAAGGCCCAGTGCATCATTGCCAACGGCCTTGGCATGGAAGCGGCCCTGCGGCAGACGCTGGAACACCGCCGGGAAGACGTGCTGGACGGGGGAGCGCTGCTGGCCGTGCCCCTGCGCGACTATGCCGACCGCCTGCCCCATGCGACGGCGGCGCCTGACGGGCACCACCATCCGGCGGATGCCGTCAATCCGCATATCTTTGCCAGTCCGCGTCTGGCCGCACAGCTGGCCGCGGGTATTGCCGATGCACTGGCCCGCCGCGATCCGGCGCATGCCCGGCTCTATGCGGCCAATGCCGCACAGCTGCAACAGGCTCTCCTGGCCCTGCACCACCGCCTGGAGGCGCTGTCTGCCGCGAGCAACGGCCAGCGGGCAGTGGTGCTCCAGCACGATTCCCTGGCCTATCTGGCCCTGGACGCGGGCCTGCGCATTGCTGCCGTGGTGCAGACTGCGGATGACGAACCACCGTCCGCCAGCCGTCTGCTGTCGCTGCTGAAGACCATCCGCAGCCAGAAGCCCGTGCTGCTGCTGGGCGAACCCCAGTTTTCGCCGCGGGCCATGCAGACCCTGTCCGGGGAAACGGGCGTGCCGCTGCTCATGCTGGACACCCTGGCTTCTGGACCGGAAGACGTACCCGCCGACCATTTCCTGCGGGTCATGCAGCACAATGTACAACAGCTCGAGGCGTCCCTTGACCACTGATGCCCAGGTGGCTGTCCGCTTTTCGTCCGTCGGCGTGCGGCGGGGCAATCTGACCATCCTGCACGACATCACGGCGGACCTGCCCCTGCACGGCAGCACGGTGCTCATCGGCCCCAATGGCGCCGGCAAGAGCACTCTTCTGCTCTGCCTCATTGGCGAAATGCCCTTCAGCGGGCACATCAGCTTTCCGGCCTTCGGCCGTCCGCCCCGCATGGCCTATGTTCCCCAGCATGTGCAGCTGGATGCGGGCCTGCCGCTGACCGTGGCCGGCTTCATGGCCCTTGGTCAGCAGCGCCGGCCCCTGTGGCTGGGAATTTCCTCCGCCGTGCGCGCCGCCTCACGCCGGTTTCTGACGCTGGTGGCCGCTGACCATCTGGAAAACCGCCGCATGGGCGATCTTTCCGGCGGCGAGCTGCGCCGTGTGCTGCTGGCCATGGCCCTGGCCCGCCAGCCGGAACTGCTTATTCTGGACGAACCCGCCGCCGGCGTGGATGCCACGGGCGAACGCCTGTTCTGGAAGGTGCTGGATGCCGCCCGCCTTTACCAGGGCTTTACCCAGATCATGGTCAGTCACAATCTTTCCCTGACGGCGCACTATGCCACGCATGTGCTCTGCCTGCACAAGACCCTGCTGCGCCAGGGGCCGCCCCATGTTGCCATGAATCGCCAGACCCTGCGCCAGCTTTTCGGCATCCCCATCCACCTCTACCCCGACCAGTGCGAGGAACCCGACGAAACCTGCGCCCAGTGCGGCGCGCACTGCCATGCCACCCTGGGGGACTGCCCCGTTTCGCCCAAGGAACGCCGTGACCATGCCTGATCTTGCCCCTCTCTACAGCCTGCTGGGCCATATTCCCCTGGACTGCCTGCAACTCTCCTTCATGCAGCAGGCCCTGCTGGCCATTCTTCTGCTGGCCCCCATGACCGCCGCCCTGGGGGTCAGCGTCATCAGTTTTCGCATGGCCTTCTTTTCCGATGCCATCGGCCACTCGGCCTTTGCCGGCGTGGCCCTGGGGCTGCTGCTGTCGCTCAATCCCCTGTTCACCATGCCGGCCTTTGGCGTACTGGTGGGCCTGGGCATCATGGCCGTCCGCCGGGGCAGTACCCTGTCGGCCGATACGTCCATAGGCATTGTCTTTTCGGCGGTGGTGGCCTTTGGCCTGGCGGTGGTCAGCCGGGCGCCCGGCATGGCCCGCAACATGCAGCAGTTCCTCTATGGCGATATTCTCACTGTCAGCAATACCGAACTGGGCTTTCTGCTGCTGCTCTTTGGGGTGCTGGTCGTCTTTGCCTGGGTGGGCTATAACCGGCTGCTCTTCATTGCCCTCAATCCGGTCATGGCCCGGGCGCATGGCGTGCGCGTGGCTGCCTGGCAGTATGCCTTTGCGGCCCTGCTGGCTCTGGTGGTCATGTTTGCCGTGCGGGCGGTGGGGGTTCTGCTGGTAACGGCGCTGCTCATCGTGCCGGCCGCCACAGCCCGCAATCTGGCCCGGACAGCGGGCAGCATGTTCTGGTGGGCGCAGGCCGTGTCCCTGTGCTCCGGCGTGGGCGGCCTGCTGCTCTCCGCTCAGGAATGGCTGGGAACGGCCAGCGGGGCCACCATCATCCTGCTGTCCTGCTTCTGCTTTCTGTGCAGCGTCCCGGTGGCACGCCGGCAGCGGCACCGTCCCGGCTAGGCCGGCGCGCTGCCAGCGTCACACGATCACAGGGCCGGTTCTCATTCCCGTCCGACAAGACAGCCCCCGCCGGACCGGACAGATACGGACAGATATGATGACTGCCCGGCCGCAGGCGGCACAGCCCTCTCCTCCCCCCACAAGGCAGGAAGGCAGAGCCGCAACTCTGCCGCACCACGCCCGGATGGTCAGACGCGCTCCTCCTCCCCCAGGGCAGGACAACGGGCATGCGCGGCCTTTTGTCCCGTGCCGGACACGCCTGCACCGCCCGAACTACAGCAGGGGCTTTTCCTCCAGATATGCCTCAAAGGACGACAGCGGCATGGGGCGACCAAAGAGGTAGCCCTGCCCCAGATCGCAGCCCGTCTCCAGCAGGAAGTGCCATTCCTGTTCGGTTTCAACTCCCTCACAGAGCACCGTCAGGTGCATGTCATGCCCCAGATGCACCAGAGAACGCACCAGCGGGGCATTCTTCTTGTCGGCCAGGAAGGCTCTGTCCAGCTTGATGGTATCAATGGGAAATTTCTGGAGGACCGCAAGCGAGGAATAGCCCGTGCCAAAGTCGTCCATGGCGGTCTTGACGCCAAACTCCCGCAGACGGCGCAGATTGCCGATGACCAGTTCCTCGTCCAGCGCGGCAAGGGATTCGGTGATCTCCACGGCAAGAAAATGCTGCGGGATGGCATACTGCCTGAGCAGGGCAGTCAGATGTTCGCTGTAAGATTCCATGAGAAAAAGCGACCGGGATTGATTGACGGCCACAGGCACCACCGGCAGGCCGCCGTCCAGCCTGCGCCGAATCCAGCGGCAGACCTGCTCCAGCACATACATATCCAGCTCGCGGATAAAGCCGTTTCTCTCAAAAAGGGGAATGAATTCATCGGGATAGATTTTTGTCCCATCGGCGGGCAGCCAGCGCACCAGCGCTTCCGCACCACAGACCTTCCCCGATGCCAGATGTATCTGCGGCTGGGCAAGCACCTGAAACTCCCCGGCATCCAGCGCCGCCTGCATGCGATTTTCCAGGGCAGCCACCCGCGCCACAATGGCGCCCATTTCCGCATCAAAGAAGACAAAGCCCGAATGGTAGTCCTGGGCGGCCATGCTGTTTCTGGCGGTTTCGGCGCACCCCATGAGCGAGGCCACGGAATCCCCCTCCACCACCGGGGCAATGCCGCAGGACAGGACCAGCGCATGTTCCAGCGCCCGCTCTCTGGCCGAACAGCGGCGGAAGAGTTCCTGCATGCGCTGCTCCACAGCCGCGCGGCCGTCACAGCGCCAGAGGCACAGATAGTGCCCGCCGCCCACATGTGCCGTCGGCTCTTCCGACGCCGACAGGGAGCACAGTATCCGGTAGCAGTCCCGTATGGTTTCCGTCCCGCTGTTGTAGCCCAGCGAACGATTTATCTGGGCAAGCCTGCGAATGTTGATGCTGATGACATACCACGGTCCTTTCTGCTTCAGGGCTTCCTCTGCCTGCTGCAAGAAGCCGCGGCGATTACTGCCGCCCGTCACGTCATCCGTATAGGCGGCGCGCTCCAGCTCGTGGAGGTGCTGCATCTCGCGGCGGTGCCGCACATGCAGCAGCAGCCCGCCAAGAAGCACCAGCGCCAGCCCGTACCAGTGGATATTGCGCCGCACATGGTCCAGAAAAATCACCATCCAGGAGGCCGCCACATACTCGGCCACCATGGTTTCCACCTCGCCGCCGGAAAGCGACATGATGCGCTTGTTGAGCACCGTAATGGCATGGGGCGAAACCTGGCGGGCAAAACCGAAGGCCATGGGATAAAAGGCCTGCGTGATCTGCATGATAAAGGGGCTGAGCTGGCTGCTTTCTATGGAAACCCCCGGATAGTCCGCCACATAGCCGTCCACGCTGCCATCCTTCAGGGCATCATGGCATTGTTCCAGACTTTCAAAAAAAATGAAGTGATCCGCAGGATAGGTCTGCTTGTAGGCCTCGGATACCCCCACCATCTCCCGCGTGGCAGCAATGCGCAGACCCGTTCCGGGAGACACGTGCCGCTTCACGGCCAGGCTGATGGGGGCATTATAAAAGGGATGCCCCACCCGTATGCCGTACGTCTGCACCGCGTCCATGCCGGGAAAGATATCACTGATCATATCGGCCTTGCCGCTCTCCAGCAGGGCCAGGGCGTCTTCATAACTGGCCGCCGGCACAAATTCCAGACGGATGCCGGCACGCTGCGCCAGTGTGCTGGCCATGCGGTACAGAAAGGGATTGCCCAGATGCTTCCGCATGAGCTTCTGGCGCACGCTGTAGGCCATGCGCAAAACGGGCTGTCCCTTCAGCCAGGCCTCCTCATCACGTGACAGGGCCATGGTGACCTCGTTGTCCACATTCAGAAAGCTGTTGAACAGCGAGGTCATGAACTGGGGATTCCGCATTTGCAGCTGCCGCATGGCCTCATTGATCTGCGGCATGAAGACCGTATCCCCCCGGGCACTGACAAAAAAGAAGGGTTCGATGCTGAAGGTGCCGGCAAGCATGGTTTGTGCATCTCCGGCGGGACAGCCGTCCACATAGCCGTCCACCTGGCCGTCCTTCAGGGCCTGGAGCATGGCGGCACTTTGTTCGAACTCCTTCATCGAAAAACGGAAGCCGTACTGTTTGGCCAGACGCCGGAAAACGCTCTGCTCATAGGCACCGGCAAAGAAGCCAAAGGTCTTGCCGTCAAGATCGTGAAAATCCATGTAATGAAAATTGCTGTCGGGGCAGACATGCAGGGTCGTGATTTCCACCCCCGCATACAGGCGGGAATAGGTCATGTTCCGGGCACGCTGCGGCGTCCAGGAGATGCCGCAGGAGATGTCTATCTCCCCGCTGGCCAGCTTTGCTTCCAGCTCCTCAAAGAGGATGGGCACCCATTCGAAACGCCAGTGCGTATACTGGGCAATGCCCTCCAGCAGGGACGGCGCATAGCCATAGACCTGCCCCTTCTGCTCCATGAAGACGCCATGCTGCTCAAACCAGCCCACGCGGACCACGCGGGGCAGGGGCGACGCCGCCCTTTCCCCTGACGGGGCAAAGAAGAAAAAGGGACTGTCCCCGCCCTGGGCAATCGACATCCGGGCCTCGCCGCGGGACGTTCCCGGAAGGGCAAGGCAGAACAGGGGAATCAACAAAGCGACAAGTATGCTTCGTACAGCCGACACACCGAAAACTCCGGCAACAGGGGAAAGGGTGCAGGCCGGGAAACGCCAGCACAACCAATGAATACCCTCTTTACACCAGATACAGGCTGACAGGCAAGGCAGAACGCCATTTGACGCACCCCGGCCACGGCATGGGGGATGCCATCCCGTTTTTTCACCGTCACCGGCAGATGCCGTTCCACCTGCCGGCATGCCGTGATGATTGGTGTGACGGGCGGCTCTTCTTCTGCAGCATGTTGACATGGGCGTTCATTTTCGCCGCACAGACAGGAAGCAGACTCGACAGAAAACCGTATATTGTGCTATACAAAACACAAAGAAAACCCGTTGCGGACTCCTCGACACCCCCCGTACACGCACCTGCCGCCCCCAGGCGGGACACCACAGGGCGGCATAGCCAAAGGAGAGTGAGTATGCGCTTTCATTTTGACAAAAGCGCCTGCCAGAATCTGCGCAGGATTCTGCGCAGGGAGTGGCTGGAAACCAATGGTCTCGGCGACTATGCCTCCAGCACGCTCATCTGCTGCAACACGCGGAAATACCACGGCCTTTTTGTGGCGGAAACAGCCGTCCCCCCTGGGCGTCATGTGCTGCTCTCCACCATCGAGGAATCCCTGTGCATGGCCGGAAAGGAATTTTTCTTCTCCTGCCGCAAGCATCCTGGCGTCTATTATCCCCGCGGGCACGAATACATGCAGTCTGCCGATCCGCTGCCGTGGCCCTGTTTCTCCTATCGCTTCGGTGATGTGCTGCTCTTGCGCGAGCTGCTCATGCTGCCCGGGCGCCATGTGCTGCTCATCCGCTACACGGCCCGGACAGCACATCCGGAAACGCCGCCCATGACGCTGCGGCTCAAACCCCTGCTGGCCTTCCGGAACATGCACAGCCTCCGCCAGAACGACCACATTTCCACAGCCTCTTCCGCCACGCTCTACGGCGCCTCTCTCCAGCCTGAACCCGACCTCCCCCCCCTCTTTCTGCAAATGGCCGGCGCCACCTACACCCCGGCCCCCGACTGGTACTACAATGCCGAATATATGGTGGAGCGCGAACGCGGCTTCCCCTGCCTGGAAAATCTCTTCATGCCCGGCGTGTTCACCATAACGCTGGAGCCGGGCAAAGCCGTCATTCTGGCCGTTTCCACGGAAACGCTGCAACGGGAATTCTGCCGCAACAGCCTGCCCTCGCTCTGGGATGCGGAATGCGCACGCCGCCAGCACGAGGAAGAAGAGCACCCCGGCCTGCAGGGCCATCTGGTCAGCCAGGGCACGCGCTTTCTCATCAAGGCACCTTCCGTGTCCGCGGCGCCGCTTCCCCCGGCCCCGGACCAGCCGCAGGCGGACAGCGTGGTGGCCGGCTATCACTGGTTCGGCGCCTGGGGGCGCGATACCCTCATTTCCCTGCCGGGGCTGACCTTCTATGCCGGACGCCAGACCGCCGGGGAGCACATCCTCGCCATCATGGCAGCGGCCCTGAAGGACGGGCGCATTCCCAATGTTTTTTCGGCAGACGGCCAGCATGCCTACAACTGCGTGGACGCCTCCCTCTGGTATATCTGGGCCGTGCAGATGCTGCTGCGGGTGGATGCCTCCCGCCTGGGCTTTGTGCGGGAACACTGCTGGCCGGCCATTCAGGAAATTGTGCGGGCCTATGGCAGCGGCCGCATACCCCACGTGCATCCTGATGAAGAGGGCTTTCTTGACGTGGGCAATGCCCAGACCCAGCTCACCTGGATGGATGCCACAGTGCATGGCCGGCCCGTGACCCCGCGCTGGGGGCAGCCGGTGGAGATCAGTGCCCTCTGGTACAATGCCCTGACCTTTGCCGACGAGCTGGCCCGGCGCTTTGACGCTGCCGGCTGGCAGAACAGCCAGGCCCTGCGCCAGCGCATGCGCACGGTCTTTGTGCACCGGCACTGGACAAGTTCCGCGCAGGGGGACTATCTGGCCGATGTCTGGTGCAACGGAGAACGCGACATGCGCGTGCGCCCCAATCAGCTCTTTGCCGTTTCGCTGCCCAATCCCCTTCTGGGCGAGGAATGGCAGGCTGCCGTGGTCTCGCGGGTGCGCCTCTGCCTGCTGACGCCCTATGGCCTGCGCACCCTGGCGCCCAGCGCACCGGACTACCGGCCGGTTTACGAGGGCGGCCCGGATGAACGCGACAGCGCCTACCACCAGGGCTGCGTGTGGCCGTGGCTGCTGGGGGCCTATGGCGATGCCCTGCTGCGGGCCGCCTGGGACGAAGACAATGCCGTGCGCGAGCTGCTGCACCAGCTGACGCCCCTCTTTTCCCGCCATCTGGGCGAAGCGGGCGTCGGCTCCCTTTCGGAAATCTTTGACGGGGACCCGCCCCACCAGCCTGACGGCTGCATTGCCCAGGCCTGGAGCGTGGCTGAATGCCTGCGCCTGCTGCGCACGCTGGAAAAGGCCGCACCCGCCGTCTATGCCCAGTGGGAAGCAACGCTGCAGGGAGGTCGCTGATGCGCGTACTCATGTTTGGCTGGGAATTTCCCCCCTTCAAAAGCGGCGGGCTGGGCACGGCCTGCGAGGGTATGGCCACGGCACTGGCCCGCAGGGGCACCGAAGTCTTCTTTGTGCTGCCGCAGACGGGCAGGGCCGGGCCGCTGTCCCTGCGGGACGGTCTGAACCTGCTCTCCGCCTCCGGCACCTGCCTGGATGACGATCTGCCGTCCCGGGATGCCGGGCAGGCCACCGGCCGGGAGACAGATGCCACCCTTCAGCGGACCGACGTCACGGACGTATGGCAGGAGACGGAAACCCTCTGGCGGGAGCATCTGCACATGACCGCCATTGACTCGCCCCTGCGCCCCTATCTCAATGCGGAACAGTACCATGTCCAGTTTCGCGAGCTGGAAGCGCTGTCGCAGCAACGTACAACGCTTCGCCGGCAGACCATCTGCCCGTCTGCTACCGCAGCCCCCGGGCACACGCCGGCAGCCCCCGCTTCCCTCAGGCAGGCCCCGTCCTCCGTGCTGACCCTGCACGGCGGCTACGGGCAGGACCTCATGAGCGAGGTTTTCCGCTATGCCTGCGCCGCAGCCGTCATCGCCCGGCGGACCCCCTGCGATGTCATCCACATGCACGACTGGATGACCTACCCCGCCGGCATGATGGCCGCCCGGGTAACGGGCAGACCGCTGGTGGCCCACGTACACGCCCTGGAATGCGACCGCAGCGGACAACAGCAGCAGAACGAGACCATCGCCCGCCTGGAACGGGCCGGCATGGAGGCGGCGGACCTGGTCATTGCCGTGAGCCACTACACCCGGCAGCGCATCATGGAGCAGTACGGCATCCCCGGCAGCAAGATCGAGGTGGTGCACAATGCCGTCTCCCGCAGCGAATTCTGCCGCAACTATCAGGTGCCGGAACGCTGCCGGCAGGAAAAACGGGTGCTCTTCATGGGGCGCATCACCTATCAGAAAGGCCCTGACTATTTTGTGGAAGCGGCCCGGCTGGTCCTCAACTATCTGCCCAGAACGCGCTTCATCATGGCCGGCAGCGGCGACATGCTGCCCAATATGGTACGCCGTGTGGGGCAGCTGCGCATGGGCAACCGCTTTCACTTCACAGGCTTTCTCAGCAGCCGCGATGTGGACCGCATGTACGCCATGAGCGATGTCTACGTCATGCCCAGCGTTTCCGAACCCTTCGGCATTGCCCCCCTGGAAGCCATGGCCTATGACGTGCCCGTGCTGGTTTCCCGTCAGTCGGGCGTGGTCGAGGTGCTGCGCAATGCCATCCAGGTCGATTTCTGGAATGTCCGCGAAATGGCCAACAAGATATGCGCCCTGCTCAGCTATCCGCATCTGGCGGCGGAAGAGGTGCGCAACTGCCATGAAGAAATGAAGAATATCAGCTGGGATCACGCTGCCGCACGACTTTGCAGCATCTACGAACGACTCGTCACAGGGAGAATCTGACCATGTCGGCCATCTGTTTCTATTTTCAGGTGCATCAGCCCTACCGCCTGCGACACTACACCTTTTTCGATATCGGCGAAAACTCCTGGTATGAGGACGAAAATGCCAACTGCGGCATTCTCCTCAAGGTAGCCCGCAAGTGCTATCTGCCCATGAATGCGCTGCTGCTCCGGCTTATCCGCCGGTACGAGGGACGCTTCAAGGTCAGCTTTTCCCTTTCCGGCACGGTGCTGGACCAGTTCGAGGCCTATGCTCCGGAGGTCATCCAGAGCTACCGCGAGCTTGTGGCCACAGGCTGCGTGGAGCTGCTTTCCGAAACCTATGCGCACTCGCTGGCCTTTCTCTACTCGCCGGAGGAATTCCGCGAGCAGGTCCGCCTGCACGACGACCGCATCGAAGAGCTGTTCGGCGTGCGGCCTGTGGTCTTCCGCAATACGGAGCTGATCTACAACAATGCCCTGGCGCATGACGTGGAGGCCATGGGCTACCGGGCCATTCTGGCCGAAGGCGCCGACCATGTGCTGGGCTGGCGCAGCCCTTCCTTTGTCTACCGTCCCCAGGGCTGCACGCATCTGGGCCTGCTGCTCAAGAACTACCGCCTTTCCGACGACATTGCCTTCCGTTTTTCCAATCATGACTGGCCGGAATTTCCGCTGACCGCAGAAAAGTTCACCCGCTGGGCCGAGGCCGCCGGGGCCAATGGCGGCCTTGTCAACCTGTTCATGGATTACGAGACCTTCGGCGAACACCAGTGGGAAGGCACGGGCATCTTTGCCTTCATGGAAGCCCTGCCGGACCACATCCTGAACGCCGGCATGGGCTTTGTGACACCCTCCGAGGCCGTGGCCGCCCATGCGCCGGCCGCCACGCTGGATGTGCCCAACTTCATGTCCTGGGCCGATGCCGAGCGTGATCTCACGGCCTGGCTGGGCAACGACATGCAGCAGGATGCCATCGAAAATGTCTATGCCGTGGAAAAGCGGGTCAAGGCCACAGGCAAGGCCGATCTGCTGCGCACCTGGCGCCGCCTCCAAACATCGGACCACTTTTACTACATGTGCACCAAGTGGTTTGCCGATGGCGACGTGCACAGGTATTTCAATCCCTACGGTTCCCCCTACGACGCCTATATCACCTATATGAATGTCATGGCCGACTTTCGCCTTACCCTTGACGCTCTGGACGGCCTCGGTCAAACTGAATCCCCTGCCCGCGTGCCCCATGGCACCGGGTCCACCCTTTGAGTTGTGGAGAGGCCATGCCCGCTATACCGGATTTGAGCAGATGCACGTTGTTTGAGGTCAGCTGGGAAGTATGCAACAAGGTGGGCGGCATCTATACCGTTGTCAGCAGCAAGGCCTGCGAGGCGGCATCCCGCTTTGGCGACAATTACTACCTCATGGGTCCAGACCTCGGCAATAACGCCGAATTTGAGGAAACTGACGAACCCTGCTGGGACATGCTGCGCCCTGCGGCCAGCCGGCGCGGCATTGCCTGCCGCTTCGGCCGCTGGAACATTCCCGGCCGCCCCAAGGTCATCCTGGTGGGCGGCTTCCGCGAGCATTACAACCAGAGTCAGCTGCTGTACTCGTTCTGGAACCGCTTCGGCGTGGATTCCATCTCCGGCGGCTGGGACTATGTGGAACCGGTCATGTTCAGCACGGCCTGCGGGGAAATCATCCAGGCCGCCATCCGCATTCTGGACCCTCACGACAACAACCTCATGCTGGCCCATTTTCATGAATGGATGTGCGGCGCGGGCCTGCTCTATCTGCGGCAGCACTGCCCCAACGTGGGAACGGTCTTCACCACCCATGCCACCATGCTGGGCCGGGCCATGTCCGGCGCGGGCTTTGACATCTACCGCCAGATGAAGCAGATCAATCCCCGGCATGAGGCGGATACCTACAATATCACGGCCAAACATTCCATGGAAAGCATCACGGCCCGCGAAGCCGACTGCTTCACCACGGTAAGCCGCATCACGTCCGACGAGGCCATGGCCTTTCTGGGCCGCACACCGGAGATCATCACCACCAACGGCCTGGACCTGCACCCCATCCCCGACTACAGCGCCGACCGCACCATGCCGCGCCATGCCCGCCAGCAGCTGCTGGAAGCCTGTGGCCGCCTGCTGCGCCGCCAGCTGCCCGAGGATACCCGCATCTTCATCATTTCCGGCCGCTATGAATTCCATAACAAGGGGCTGGACCTTTTTCTGGATGCGCTGGGGCAGGTCAACGAGGCCCTTTCCCATTCGCAGACCTGCGTTCTGGCCCTCTGTGCCGTCATGGGCGGGCACAGCGGCGTCAACCCCGATGCCATCAGCGGCGATGCAAGCAAGCAGCCCCCCTACGGTGCCCACTGGATAGCCAGTCACCACGTCTACAATCCTGCGCAGGACCCCATCCTCACCGCCTGCCAGCGTCTCGGCCTGGACAACGGACCGGAAGACAGGGCGCTGGTGGTCTTTGACCCGGCCCTGCTCAACGGGGAGGACGGCTTCCTTAACATGACCTACAGCACCGTGCTCTCGGCCTGTGATCTGGGAGTCTTCCCCTCCTGGTATGAACCCTGGGGCTATACGCCGCAGGAAAGTGCCGCCCATGCCGTGCCCACGGTCACCTCCGATCTTGCCGGCTTCGGCCTCTGGGTGCAGGAAAAGGCCCCGGACAACAAGGGCGTGACAGTCATCAGACGCCGGCAGACAGGCTATGACGAGCATGTGTCGGCCCTGCGTGACGTCATGCTGGAATACGCCACCATGCCCGAAGAAGTGCTGGCGGAACGCCGCACCGCTGTCCGCCAGCTGTGCAGCCAGTGTACCTGGAAGGAATTTTTCCCGCTGTATGAGCAGGCCTATCATCTGGCCCTGCGCCGGGCTGCCGCCCGCCGCCCCGATGCCGAAACGCCCAGCAACTGCCTGACGCGCGTGCTCACGGCCTCCATGTCCACCACGCCCAGCCTGCACTGCTTTTCCGTCATGGCCCGCCTGCCCGAGGCCATCGGGCGCCTGCAGGAGCTGGCCCGCAATCTCTGGTGGAGCTGGCACCCCGAATGCCAGCCGCTCTTTTCGTCCATCAGCGCCGAAGAATGGGAGGCCAGCCACCACAATCCCGTGGCGGTCCTGGAAAAGGCCGACAGAAAGCGGCTGGCCCAGCTGGCGGAAGACTCGGCCTATCTGCGCCTCTATACGGACACCATGCAGGCTTTTGATGCCTACATGAACGAACCGCCCCGCAGCATGGGAGCGCTGTCTGCCGAACATCCCCTGGCCTATTTTTCCACGGAATACGGCCTCAGCGAATGCCTGCCCATCTATTCCGGTGGTCTTGGCGTGCTTTCCGGGGATCATCTCAAATCAGCCAGCGATCTCAACATTCCCCTGGTGGGGGTGGGCCTGCTCTACCGCTCCGGCTACTTCCGCCAGGAGCTGGACCCGCAGGGGCGGCAGGTGGCCCTCTATCCGCAGAATGACTTTTCCCTCCTGCCCATGGAGCAGGTGCGCGATGCCCATGGCGAACCGCAGGAAGTGATGCTGCAACTGCCGGGCAGGCGGCTTTTTGCCTATGTCTGGCTGGTGCGGGTGGGGCGCATACGCCTCTACCTGCTGGATGCGGACACCCCCCGCAATACGGATGAGGACCGCCACATCACCGCCCGCCTGTACGAGGCGGACAGAGACGTGCGCCTGCGGCAGGAAATTCTGCTGGGCATGGGCGGCGTCCGCATGCTGCGCCGCATGGGTATTCGCCCCGCCGCCTACCACATGAACGAGGGCCATTCGGCCTTTCTCATCCTGGAACGCATTCGCGACCTCATGCTGCGCGACGGCCTGGGCCTTGGCGAAGCCTGCGAGGTCGTCCGCGGCAGCAATGTCTTTACCACGCACACGCCCGTGGATGCCGGGAACGAGCGCTTCAGCCAGGAGCGCATGGAAAATCACTTCAAGGCCTTTGTCCAGAGCGTGGGTATCAGCTGGCAGGACTTTCTGCGCATCGGCCGCTATGCCCACAGCGAGCGGAACACCTTTGAAATGACCGTGCTGGCGCTCAACTTTTCCTACCGTGCCAACGGGGTAAGCCGCCTGCACGGCTACATTTCCCGCCGCATGTGGCAGGAAGGCTGGCCCGGCGTCCCCACGGCCGAGATTCCCATCGGGCACATCACCAATGGTGTGCATGTGCCTTCCTACGCCGGCCCGGCCATGCGCCCCGTGCTGGAAACCGCCCTGGGCGCCGACTGGGCCAGCCTGCAAGCCGATGATCCTGTCTGGAAGCGGCTGGCCGATGTACCGGATGATGCCCTGTGGACAGCCCGCCTCTGGCAGAAAAAGCGCCTGCTGGATGCAGTGCGCTCCTCGCTGCCCCAGTACTGCAAGACGCTGGGGGTTCCCTATGAAAAACAGAAGGAAATGGCCTCCCGGCTTACCGCCAACAGCCTTGTCATCGGCTTTGCCCGCCGCTTTGCCCCCTACAAGCGTGCCAACCTGCTGTTTGCCGATGTGAACCGTCTGGCGCGCATTCTTGGCAATGACGACCGGCCGGTGGTGGTCATCTTTGCCGGCAAGGCCCACCCGGCCGATACACAGGGCATCGACATCATGCAGGAAGTGGTGCGCCACACCATTTCCCCCGAGCTGCTGGGCAAGGTCTTCTTCCTCAAGGATTATGACCTGCGCATCTCGCGCCTCATGGTGCAGGGCTGCGACGTGTGGCTCAATACGCCCCGACGCCCGCACGAAGCCAGCGGCACCAGCGGGCAGAAGGTCTCGGTCAACGGCGGACTGAATCTGAGCGTTTCCGACGGCTGGTGGTGCGAGGGCTTTGACGGGCGCAACGGCTGGACCATCGGCGCACAGGCCAGCCCCGAACACTGCCCGGAACAGAGCGACTATGACGATGCGGAAAGCCTCTACACCCTGCTGGAGGAAAATGTCATCCCGCTGTTCTTTGCCCGTGATGTCATGGGCCTGCCCCATGCCTGGCTGGAAATGGTACGCCGGGCCATGCAGACCCTCATCGGGCGCTACAGCTCGCACCGCATGGTCAACGAGTATCTGACGCGGTTCTATCTGCCCACGGCCGCGCGCTATCAGGAACTGCAAAAGGACGACCATGCCCTGGCCCGCCGCCTGGCCCCGTGGAAGGCCGAGGTGGCCAGCCGCTTCAGCAGCCTGCGTATGGGCACCATCGCCATCACGGGCCTTGGCTGCGGCGGCAAGAACGATGCGGAGAGCATGGATGTTTCCGTGGAAATCCTACCCGGTGATATGCATACCAGCGAACTGCTGGTACAGCTTGTGGTGGGTCCTGGCGACGGAAAGACCTTCCTCGGCAGCCCGGATGTGCTGGAGCTTTCTCCCGTCAATGGCGACACCCCGACGGAAGGGGGCGCCCTGCTCTACAGCGGCAGCTACACCCCCACCCGCAACGGGCAGCACATGTACGGCATACGTGTCATGCCGGTCACGGAAGGGCTAGCCTCGCCGCTGGAAACCCGCCTTGTGCTATGGGGATGACGGCCAGACGCCTCAGCCCCTCTGCCTGATCCGACACAGCGCCAGAATGGCCTGACAACAGCGCCCCACCGGAAAATCCGGCGGGGCGCTGCCCTATACGCTCCGGCAGCAGTGCCTGCGCCGCATGCGGCTTTTCCTGGTCTGCGCCGGGTATCTCTGTAAACAGAACGGTCCTCATGGCGGCGCATGCGGCCCGTATTCCCGTCATGCGCCGCGCGTTCAGCGTCGTTCCGCCGTATCTCCGTCAGCTGGCCTGTCTGGACCATGGTCCGCGGCATCCTGGGGCGGCGTCTTCTTTCTCCAGCCCAGGCAGCGCCGCAGCACGGCTTCCACAGACCCCGCCGTGGCGCTTACCCCGTCTTCCACACTGTGCACCGCAGAGCGTACACCACTACCCACCGCATCAGCGGCTCGGCCCACGGCATGCACCGTAGCGCTTGTGCCGCTGTCCACCGCATCCACCACGGCACTGCTGCCGCGGCGCACGGCCGCACCGGCAGCGCTTACGCCATCGCCCACACTATTCACCGCGGAGCGTACACCGCTGCCCACCGCATCGGCGGCACGGCCTACGGCATGCACCGTGGCGCTTGTGCCGCTGTCCACCGCATCCACCACAGCACTGCTGCCGCGACGCACGGCCGCACCGGCAGCACTTACGCCATCGCCCACACTATTCACCGCGGAGCGTACACCGCTGCCCACCGCATCGGCGGCACGGCCCACGGCATCACCGCAGGAGCTGGCGGCCTCCTTCACCGTATCCACGGCACATCCTCCCAGTTCCCTGAACTGCTCCTTCAAGGCCCTGACCACTTCCGTCACACATTCCTGCGAAATGGCGAGCAGCATGCGCGAACATTCCTTCAGGCTCGCCGTTCCGTGGGCCTCCTGCGCTTCTGCGGCAAGGCGGAACACCCGCTTGGTGGACATGCCCACCCGCACAGCCAGCAGGGCATTGGCAGCACCGTCAATGGTGGCATTGGTAAAGAACTGCACCGAGGCCCCCACCACAGGCAGCGAGGCTGTGGTCAGGGCCGGCGTCACCACGGGAACAAGGGAAGACATGGCCTCGCTGATGGTGCGGGGAATGTCCAGCGCATCCAGTGAAAAGGCAATGAACGTGGCGGAGGAAACCGCCGTGTACACGTTCCACACGTCCTTCAGCGAGGGGCGCTGATTGTAGATGGCGGAAACCTTCCAGACCATGCGGCACAGGGAAAGAAAGACAATCAGCGCATCCAGACGGCCGTTCTGGGCCAGCGCTGTTCCCAGAAAGATGCGCTTGGCATCGGCGCTGATGGCCTTGTCCGCCTCGGCATCCAGCACGGTCAGGGCGCAGGGCACGAAATCCGGAGCCTGCGCATCAAGACCGGCCGCGCGCACATGCGTATTGTACCGCAGACGGCGCGCCAGCTCCGCCATGAAGGCCCGGCGCTCTTCCTCCGTGGCCTCTGGGCGCAGGCGCAGCGGAGCGGGACGGACCATACAGGACCAGATCAGCACCGCCAGGGCCAGCAGTTCCGCTCCGGCCAGAAGCAGCCAGGCCAGCCAGCCCCAGCCGGGCGCCATGCCTTCCACAAACAGCATGGCCTGCCCATTGAGCTGCAAAAACAACAGGAAAATGCCCAGCATGAGCAGGGCGGCAAGAATCTTCAGAACACGAACAAGGGACGGCATGACCATTCCTCCTTGAAAAATTCGGCTATGGGAGCACGTCGTCGGATGACAGTCCCTCCTTCATATAGGACGCCTGCGGCAAAAGAAAAGGGGGAAGCGCCCGGCAGGAGCTGCTTCCGGAAAAAAACGCCACCATTTTTCCCGCAAAAACGCCCTGTCTGCCCCCTCCCCTGCCGGACAAAAAAACAGTATCGTTTGAAAAAACAGAACAGGCGGACCCCTATGCTCGAAGAACTGAACGGCGACTTTCTCCAGTGGCTGCGCGGCTTCTACTACGTGGCCAAGACCGGCAGCGTGCGGCAGGCCGCGACACTCATGCACCGCAATCCCTCCACCATCAGCTACCAAATCAGCTCCCTTGAGCGGGAACTGAACACGCAGCTTTTCGAACGCAGCAAAAAGCGCATGCACATCACGGAAGATGGCAGGAAACTGCTGGAATGGACCATCACCACCTTTGAAGCCCTGCAGGGCATGCGGGCCGACGTAGGCTGCCATGACGGCCAGCTCCGGGGCAGGGTGGTCATGGCCTGTCCGCCTGCTGTCGCCACCCTGCTTGCCGCGCCGCTGCAGCGCTTCATCAGGGAAAATCCCCAGGTGGACGTGCATATCCTGCATGCCCTGTCCCACGAGGTGCTTGCGGCAGTGGACGAGGCCCGGGCCGATATCGGCCTGCCGGGCGTCACCGATGTTCCGGAAAGCGGCAGTTTTGAAACCCTGTTCAAGGCCCGGCCCATGCTGGTGCTGCGCACGGGGCACGGCGTTTCCCTGCCCGCCGTCCCCACGCTGCGGGACCTGCGCAACCTGCCCTTCATCAGCGTTGCCGCCAGAGACCGCAACGGGCATCTGGCCCTGCCGCCCTGCGGCCTGGATCGTGCCGTGGACGCGGCCCAGCTTGCCACCGTCCTGTCCGTCAATGACCATGCCGCCCTGCTGCACTACGCGCGCAGCGGCCTGGGCGCTGCCATCGTGGATGAAGTCTGTCTGCGCGCCTGGCTCGGTTCCTCCTGGGAGGGACTGAACATTCAGCCGCTGGACCACCTTTTTCCCAATGTCATCTACGGTCTTTTTCTGCGCCAGCGCACATTGCCCAGCCCCCAGGCAGCCGCCCTGCTGCGCCTTGTGCGCGAGCACTGCATCCCCTCGTCCGCCGGCCCGGCAGCGCCCCCGTCAGACCGGCAGGCACACCCGCATGCCCTGCTGCTTCCCGGATGTGACGCAACTGCCCCGGCGGACGGCCAGTCCATTCCGGCGGCAGCAGCGTCCCGTCCGCCTTCCCGCTGAACCGCAGAGCGCCCATGCCGTTCCGAGCATTGCCGGCCTGCTCCCGCAGTTCCCGCCCGGCCTGTTCCCGCCCGGCGCCATGATACAGCACACGCAACAGGCTGCTACCGGTCTTTTCAGTCCACCCATGTGTGGACTGTTCAGATATTAGGCTTGAGAGAAAGACAGTTTTTGCGTTATAGTCATGCCATATCATCGGTTCAGGAGCAGTCATGAACAGGCAGGAAAAGTCCCCCCCCGGCACGGAATCGCCCCGTATCCTGCGACTTTTGCATATTATTCAGGAGCTTCGCAATACTCCTGCCCAGTCTCTGGAACAGCTTCTGCGAACGCTGGGCATCTCGCGCAGTCAGTTCTACAAGGACAGGGAGGCCCTTGCGGCCCTGGGGTTTCGCTTTGACTATCGCAAATGCAGTGGCTTTCAGATTGTGGAAGACCGCCTGACCCCCCTGACGGACCTCAGCCTTTCAGACCGCGTTACCCTGCTGTTTGCGCTGGAACATCTCAGCGCCTGCGGCGATGGCCTGCTGGCGGCCAAAGCCGTGGAAGTAGGCCGCAAGCTTGTGGGGGGCCTGCCCTCCCCGTTCCGTGAGCAGCTGCTCCAGTGCTTTGATACGGAAGTGACGGAAAAGGCCTACGGCATCCTGCCGAAAGTCTATACCGCGCTCACCCGTGCCATCGCCGAAGGACGACGCCTGAAGATGCTTTACTGCCGCAGTGCCGACTGGACGGAACGCTGGCGTACCGTGGACCCGCGCCGCATCTATATGCGCCAGCGCACCCTCTATCTCTATGCACGGACCGTTGACGATGTGCCGCCTGCCTGGAAGGTCTTCCGCCTGAGCCGCATACGGGACATCAAGCCCACGGGCCTGTGCCTGCCGCCCAGCACCCGGGAAGACGACGGTTTTCAGGAACGCATGAAGCATGCCTTCATGACTTTTCTGGGAGAGGAAGCGCACCATGTGCGCGTGCGTTTCAGCCGCCATGTGGCGCCCTACATCCGGGAAAAACACTGGCATGACAGTCAGCAGCTGGAAGAAACGCCAGATGGCGGCATCATCCTTTCGCTGGACGTGGCAGAACCCATGGAGGTCATCCGCTGGTCGCGCCAGTTCGGCAAGGATGCCACCGTTCTGGAAGGTGAGGAGGACGAACGCTGAAAACGGGCACACCATGCCGTCCGCACAACAAACCACCGGCAGCATGCCGGAAAGCTCAGCCCGTCGCATGCTGGGCAAGGCCGGTGTCCGGTGGCCGTTCGCCACATGGCCCCCGCTGCCGCCGGCAGCGCACAGGCGCCGCACCGGTCGTTCTCCCGTCAGCCCAGGCCCCCGTGTTCCGTTTTTGTATGTTTCCCTGCCGGCAACGGTCATGCCCGGCATGATTCCCGCGGCAGGGCCAACCTGCTTCCCCCCATTGTCCGAGAAGTGCCCTTCTCCTTGCACCTATGGCACTCCCCCCTCTCTCGGACAGCCTCACCGGGACCGCCTCCATGGCGGTCCCCTTTTTTTGCCGCGGCCACTGCCGACGGGACTTCCGCAGCGGAAAGCCCGGCGCTATACTGTCCCCCAGGAACAGCCTGTTCCCCACGAGGATACCATGCCCGTCACCCCGTCCGCCTTTGCCCTGTCCGGCATCGACCGCCTGTGCGCAGCCTATGCCGCCGCTTCCTTTGATGTGGAGCGCACCCCCAGCCCGCCCCTGCTGGCCACCTGCTGCTACCATGCCCGCGATGAAGCCTATTTCCTGAGCAAAAAGGCCACGCTCTGGGCTGCGGAAAGCCACGAATACGTCTACCTGCTGGCCCTGCCTCATCTGGATATGGGGCAGTGGCAGCAGGCGCACGACCTGGCCCTGCATGACGGCCTGTCGCGCATCCGCCCCCACAGCGAGCACATGTCTTCCCGTATCAGTCTCATCATATTCTGTCCGTCGGCGGATGCCGCTGCGCGCGCGGCCCTGACGGGCTGCCGTACCCGAAAAAGCTTTCTTCTGGGGCTGCACGGCTGGATGCGCCTGCGCGCGCTGGCCGTTCTGCCGCCCTCTGCACCGGACGGCTGCCCGACCATCCATGCCAGTGCCGCCGCCCGCCGTGATCTGCTGCCCTTTGTGCGGCAGGCGCTGGCCGGGCCGGCCGCAACACCGCAGCACTAAAATACGCATTGCCAAACGGTCCGTTCAGGACGTACACTTCTTTTTTGCCATGTTCCCCGCTGTGAACACGGCTATTTCTCTTTTTTACGGAACACTGCTTCATGAACGCGCTGTATCTTCTTTTGGGCGGGCTGGCCCTGCTGGGCCTCGGATATGTTGTTTACGGCTCCTGGCTGGAAAAAGTCTGGGGCATTGATGGCCGGCGGCCCACCCCGGCCCATGAGTTCAAGGATGGCGTGGACTACATGCCCGCCCGTGCCCCGGTTGTGCTGGGGCATCATTTTTCGTCCATTGCCGGCGCCGGTCCCATCAACGGCCCCATACAGGCGGCCATTTTCGGCTGGCTGCCCTGCTTTGTCTGGATCATCATCGGCGGCATCTTCATCGGAGCAGTTCACGACTTCGGCTCGCTCTTTGCCTCCCTGCGCAACAAGGGGCGCTCCATCGGCACCATCATTGCCGGCAGCATCGGCCTGCGGGCCAAGCGCCTGTTCACCATCTTTTCCTTCCTGACCCTCATTCTGGTGGTAGCGGCCTTCAGCTCCATTGTGGCCGGCACCTTCAACGGCTTTGTCACCACGGCGGACGGCCATACGGTAACCAATGCCGTCAACGGCACCACGGCCACCATTTCCCTGCTTTTCATCGTGCTGGCCATCATTTTCGGCATTCTGGTCTACCGCATGGAAATGCCCCTGGGCATAGCCAGCCTGCTCGGCGTGGCAGGCATTGCCGGCATCATCTTTCTGGGCCTGAAATTCCCCATCTACGCCAGCTATACCACGTGGATGTACGTCATGGGGGTCTACATTCTGGTGGCCTCGGTGACTCCGGTCTGGATTCTGCTCCAGCCCCGCGATTACCTGAGTTCTTTTCTGCTCTATGCCATGATTCTGGCCTCCGTGGTGGGCATTGTGGCGGCCCGCCCCACCATCGAGCTGCCGGCCTTTACGGCATTTGAGGTCAACGGCCAGTATCTTTTCCCGGCGCTCTTCATCACCATTGCCTGCGGGGCCATTTCCGGTTTTCATTCCCTCGTGGCCTCCGGCACCACCTCCAAACAGCTGGACAATGAACGTGACGCCAAGCCCGTGGGCTACGGTGCCATGCTCATCGAATGCGCACTGGGCATCATTTCCCTCATTGCCGTGGGCTATATCTATACCCGCAACGGCAACAGCTTCAGCGGCCAGACACCCACCCAGGTGCTGGCCGACGGCGTGTCACAGATGCTGGCCTTTGCCGGGCTGGACAGCGAAGGCAGCCGAAACGCCACCTACAGTCTGCTGATTCTGGCCGTGTCCACCTTCTGCCTCACCTCGCTGGACACCGCCACCCGCCTGGGGCGCTACATGTTTCAGGAACTCTGGCTCCTGCCCGGGCAGTCCCCCCGGGATGTCCGCGGCCTGCGCGCCGTGCTGACCAATAAGTATGTGGCCACCGTGGTCACCGTGGGCCTGGGGCTGGCCCTGGGCTTCGGCGGCTATGCGGCCATCTGGCCCCTGTTCGGCGCGGCCAATCAGCTGCTGGCTGCCCTGGCCCTGCTGGCCGTGGCCTGCTGGCTGCACGATCTTTCCCTCAAAAACCGCATGTTCATGCTGCCCATGGCCTTCATGCTGGTGGTGACTCTCACCTCGCTGGTCATGAGCGTGATCGAACAGGGCGGCAAGCTGCTTGACGGCAGCGGCGGCATGGTGGCGGCCCTGCAGCTGATCATTGCCCTGCTTCTGCTGGCATTGTCGCTGGTGCTGGTCAAGGAAGGCTGGCAGAGCCTGCGCAGCCGTCGGAAGGCAGCAGCCCCCCAGAGCTGCTAGCTCCCCGCCGGTCTTCCGGGCCTGCGCACCCGCCACACGGTGGCCCGCAGGCCCGTCCACGCCCGGCGGCCAACCTATCCCGCACTGCACCACGCTGGTTCGCGCAGCCGGGAGCACGAAAGCTCATGACCGAACCCACCGCCCCCAACCTCGCCCATCCGCAATGGACATGGCTGGCCCGCAACAGTGGACAAATCGATCCCTTCTGCTGTCAGCCCGTATGGCAGCTGACCTTTCACCACATCTTCCTGCCCGGCCTGCCCCTGTATATCCATGAAGAGGATGGAGCCGTCACCGCCTTCTGCGAGGAAGAGGTGGCGCCGGGCTGGCGGCAGTGGATGCCCCTTGAACCGTCATGGTTCTTCGGCTGTCCCCTGCTGGGCGAGCAGGCCACGGACCTGCTGGCACGGCACCTCCAGGCTGCCGCCCGTCGCCACGCCGGCACGACGCCGCTGGTCATTGTCAGCGGCCTTCGCCCCGATGGCGACGCACAACAGCGCCTGCTGCGTCATTTCGGCCGGGATTTCCGCTGCTACCTGCTACAGGAACAGGCCGAATGCGCCGCATCGCTGGAAGGAGGTGTGGACGGATACCTTTCCCGCCGCTCGGCCAATCATCGCAGCAAGCTGCGCCGCGCCTGCCGAAGAGCCAGGGAAAAGGGCATTGTCTTTGAACGTCATGCGCCCGCCACTCCAGACGAAGCCGCCCGCCTCTATGCGCGCATGCTGGCCGTGGAGGAACGCAGCTGGAAGGGGCTGGGACATTGCGGCATGAATGAGGCCCCGGCACGCCAGTTTTACGAGCTGCTCATACGGCGCCTGGCCGAGACGGGCGATGCCCGCGTCATTCTTGCCCGCCATGAGGACCACGACATAGGGTTCATCTTCGGCGGACTGGCCGGCACGGTCTATCGCGGCCAGCAGTTCAGCTATGATGCCCAATGGGCGCATGACTCCATCGGCAATGTGCTGCAACTGGAAGCCATTGCCTGGCTCTGCGAAGAAGGCATCCTGCGCTATGACATGGGGCCGCTCACCGGGGAGCGCATGGGCTACAAGGCCCACTGGACAGAACTGGTGCTGCCTTCCCGCGCTGTGCTGCTGCGCCAGCGCTAGGGCTGCTGCTCAACAAGCCGGACATGGCACCGGCTTCCTGCCCTCATTTGTCATGAGCGGAAATGACCTTGCAAAGGAAACACGGGTGAATATCCCCAAAAACATTTCCTCATGGATGAAGATTTCTCCAGCGGAAGTTATATGGCTGCTGTTTTGTGGCTTCATGACAACCTTATGGGTAAGTGAAGTGTGGAGCGTCAAAACTGAACCAGAGAAATACGCAGACGTGTGGGGTGGCGAAGGGCCTGTGGCCCAGGTGTGGTATTATGACGCAGAATGCCTGTATGTGCTTCACCTGGCATGCCTGATTGTCTGGTTCCTGTCGGGCATGTTGCTTTGCCTGTGCTCATGGTCCTTCAAACGAAAGCTGCTGCTTGCGCATGTTTGTCTGAGCATGCTGTGGCTTGTGGCTGCCCATATGGCCGTTCCGTAATCTGCGGCCCTGGTGTGCTCAAGGAAAAAAGGAAAAGAGGTCTGCTCCGGGGCATGGGGACGGCGCTTTTGGCCTTGTCCCCACTGGCTGGACGGATAGGAGTGCCCCATTACCGTCCTGACAGCAGCCTGTCTGATCTGGCTGCACGCCATTTTTGGGCAGCCGTCCCCAGGACGTGTCTGTGCCCACGCGTGCCGCGCAGTCCTGCCCCTGGCGTTGGCGTGCCATGGTTCTGCGTTTGTGCACATGTGCTGCTGCACGCCCCGGACCGGTGTCAGCGCACGACGCTCCGTCCGGCAGCGGCATCACGCTCGCAGCAGACCGGCCCCCAGCCAGGCCGCGCCCCACAGGGCACTGCCGGCATCCGTATAGGCACGCACGGGGATATGCTCCAGCACGTCAAGGGAAGGCGCCAGGGCAAAGGCCCGGGCAAAGGCCGCGTGTGACACCAGTAGCGGATTACGCCGCACCATGCCGCCGGTCAGATAGAGGCCGCCATAGCAGAGCGTGGACAAGGCCCAGTGCGCACAGACCCGCCCCAGAAAGCGGGCATACCAGCGCAGGGTCCGGCACTCACGGGAAAGGCCGGCCACGGCGGCCTGTGCCGGTGTCAGGGCCTCGCCCGTCAGATACTGGTGCAGCACGGCCAGACCACGACCGCTTACCACATCATCGCCGGACAGTGCTGCCCTGCCCAGCTGCGCGGCGGCAAAGGCGGCAAAGTCCGCTTCCTCCTGCCCCACAAAGGCAAAGAGCGTGTGCCCGGCCTCGGCGGGAACAGGACACCAGCCGCCCCCGGCCTCCGGCAGCAGCCAGGCCGTTCCCAGACCGGTACCGGCACCGATGACCGCCACCGGCCGGGCCTGCGCCTGTTCCGCCGGCGGCGGCTGGCACGGCCCGCACACATGCCGGGCGCTCCGGCCCACCGGCGTCAGCGCGGCACAGGCCTCGGCCAGAAAGTCGTTGACCAGCAGACTGCGCCGCAGGCCATAGCGCTGCCCGGCCTGCCGCAGGTCCAGACGCAGGCCCGCATTGCTCAGGGCTACCACGCCGTCTTCCCGCACCGGGCCGGCCGCCGCCACCACCAGGGCATCCACCGCCTCCAGCCCGCAGCCCTGGGCCGCTGACCAGCGGTGCAGCAAATCAGCCGTATCCTTGACGGCCGCCGTAGGGCAGGTGACGCAGGATTCCAGACACAGCTCCCCGCCGCTCAGGCCGAAACGGGCCAGCCGGCAGTGCGTTCCTCCCAGATCAATGCTTGCCAGACAGGTCATCTTCCCTTCTCCCCATTGCTGACCGCACCAACGCTGCCCGGCCGACAGCGCGCATGCCGGAATGTCACTTCTGCCGGGGGCGGAACGTGTCCGGCCCCTGGCCCATACGACGCGGGGCGGGGCTGCGCATGTCACGCAACTGCCCCGCCCCGCCGCTGGTCATTGGTCAGACGTCACGCTAGCCGGCCTTTTTCTTGGCCGCGCTGATGAAATCGCGGAAGAGCGGATGGGCGGCCATGGGACGGGACTTGAATTCGGGGTGGAACTGGCAGCCCACAAACCACGGATGGTCAGGCAGCTCCACGATTTCCACCAGGGAATCGTCGGGAGCCAGGCCGCTGAACACCATGCCGCCCCGGGCCAGGACGTCGCGGAAGGCATTGTTGAATTCATAGCGGTGGCGATGGCGTTCCTCCACCATTTCCTTGCCGTAGGCGGCTGCCGCAAAGGTGCCGGGCAGAATCTTGCACGGATAGGCGCCCAGGCGCATGGTGCCGCCCTTGTCGCTGCCGGTATCGCGCCGTTCCAGGTGCTTGGTGCGGAAGTCGTACCACTCGGTCATGAGATAGATGACCTTGTGTTCGGACAGCGGATTGAATTCCTCGGAATTGGCATCTTCCAGGCCAGCCACATGGCGGGCAAACTCGATGACGGCACACTGCATGCCCAGACAAATGCCGAAAAAGGGAATCTTCTGCTCGCGGGCATAGCGGATGGCCTCGATCTTGCCCTCCACGCCGCGATAGCCGAAGCCGCCGGGCACGAGGATGCCGTCGCAGCCCGCAAAGGTGGCGGCACAGTTGCCGGCGTCCACGTTTTCCGAATTGACATAGCGCAGATCCACCGCCACGTGATTGGCAATGCCGGCATGGATGAGCGCCTCGTGCAGGCTCTTGTAGGCCTCCTTGAGGTCCACGTACTTGCCCACGATGGCGATGGTCACCTTGCCCTGGGGGTTGGCGCAGTCATGCACCAGCTGTTTCCAGGCTTCCAGGTGGGCATTGCGGGCCGGCAGGCGCAGCATGATGGCCACCTTCTGGTCAAAGCCTTCCTCATAGAAGCGCAGGGGCACCTCGTAAATATTGGCCACGTCCACGGAGCAGAAAACGGCGTCCTGATCCACATTGCAGAACAGCGCGATCTTGCGCCGCATCTCCACCGGAATGCTCTGTTCACAGCGGCAGAGGATGATATCCGGCTGAATACCGATGGAAAGCAGCTCCTTGACGCTGTGCTGGGTGGGCTTGGTCTTGTGCTCGCCGGCCGCCTTGAGATAGGGCACCAGCGTCAGGTGAATGTTCAGGCAGTTGTCGCGGCCCAGCTCGGAACGCAGCTGGCGGATGGCTTCCAGAAAGGGCAGGCCCTCGATATCGCCCACCGTGCCGCCAATCTCGATGATGGCCACATCCGGCGCATCGTCGCCTTCGGACAGGGAAAGAATCTTGCTCTTGATCTCGTCGGTGACATGCGGGATGACCTGCACCGTGCCGCCCAGGTAGTCGCCGCGGCGCTCCTTGGCAATGACATGATTGTAGATGGCGCCGGACGTGGTATTGTTCTTGCGCGACATGGGCACGTTGAGATAGCGTTCGTAGTGGCCCAGGTCCAGATCGGTCTCGGCGCCGTCATCGGTGACAAAGACCTCACCGTGCTGAAAGGGGTTCATGGTGCCGGGGTCCACATTGATGTAGGGGTCCAGCTTCTGGATGGTGACCGTAAGACCGCGCGTCTGCAGCAGGGCACCGAGAGAGGCTGCCGCAAGGCCCTTGCCCAGCGAGGAAAGCACACCGCCTGTCACAAAAATATACTTGGTCTTCATACTGTTCTCCCCGGGGCAGTGGCTTGTCGTTACGGCCTCGGTGCGCGCCCCCCGCACCACTTCATCCTGCCATGTATAGCCTATTTGGGGTTTCATGACCAGCATTGACTACGCAGCGCACAAAACGTAATGTGAATTCCCTTTACACCGCTGGCGACAACTCGCCTATGAAGGAGGCTGTGCGCATGGGCGCTGTCAACACCCTTGTCATCACGGGCTATGGAACCAATTCCCATCTTGAAACGGCCCACGCCGCACGTCTGGCCGGCGCCGACCGTGCCGACGTGGTGCACTTTTCGGACATTGTGGCGGCCAAGGTGCGCCTGGACGACTACCATTTTCTGGTCTTTCCCGGCGGCTTTCTTGATGGCGATGACCTGGGCGCGGCCCAGACAGCCAGCATGCGCTGGCGTTACCTCAAGGATGCCGACGGAACGCCCCTGCTGGAAAGCCTGACGCGCTTCATCAATGACGGCAAGCTCATTCTGGGCATCTGCAACGGCTTTCAGCTGCTGGTCAAGCTGGGGGTGCTGCCCGCGCTGGACAATGCCCGCTTTGAACGCCAGGTTTCCCTGAGCCACAATGATTCCGCCCGCTACGAGGACCGCTGGGTCAGCCTGCTGCCCAATCCGCACAGCCCCTGCGTCTTCACACGCAATCTTTCCCTGCTGCGCATGCCCGTGCGCCATGGCGAAGGCAAGCTGGTTGCCCGTGACGAACCCACCCTGCGCCGCCTGCAGGAGGAAAACCTCATCGCCCTGCAGTACGCTGATCCGGCCACGGGGCAGCCCACCATGGAATATCCGCTCAATCCCAATGGCTCGCCCCTGGGCATTGCGGGGCTGACCGATCCCTCCGGACGGGTGCTCGGCCTCATGCCCCACCCCGAAGCCTTCCACCATGTCACCAATCACCCCGCCTGGACCCGGGGCGAGCTGGATACGCCCGGCACCATGCTTTTTGTCAATGCCGTGCGCTATCTGCGCGGCCAGTAGCCGCCATGGCGTCTTTCCGCCCGTCCGCCATGCGCCGGGCGCACAGGACGACAGCGGACAGGGGCTTTTGCCTTGACAGGTACGGCTCTTCTTTTTAGTATGAAAAGATGAAGAGCACCTGCTGCTTGTGTGCAAGCACGTCTGGGAACATGATCTGCGTGGCAGGGCATGACCATTCAGCACGGCATGAGGCACTTTTCCCTGCCAGGAAAAAGTGCCTTTTCATTTGGTGGATTTCGCATGCAACTTACTGAAATTATTGATGTCATAGAAAAAATCGCACCGCCTGCGGCGCAAGCGTCCTGGGACTGTTCCGGCCTTCAGGTGGCCGCACACCGCGACACGGTGTCCACCCTGGTCGTCTGCCTTGATCCCACGCCTGCTTCCGTTTCCGCCGCGCTGCAACGCGGGGCACAGTGTATCGTGAGCCACCATCCCCTGCTGCTCACGCCCCGTCTGCCGCGGCGTCTGGACGCCTATCACGAGGTGCTGCGCCTGCTGCTGCGCGAGGATGTGCCCCTGTACGCCTGCCACACCTCGCTGGATGTCAATACCGCCGGTCCGGCCGCCTGGGTGGCCGAAGAGCTGGGCCTGACCCGCCGGGCGGTCATTGAGCCTGCTGCCGCCCAGCCGGCGCCCTCCGGCCAGGACGGTCTGCCGCTGGGCTACGGTCTGGCCGGAGACCTGCCCGCGCCCATGCCGCCGGCCCGCGTGCTGCAACAGCTGAGCCGCTGGATCGATCTTTCCACCGCGACCCTGTGCGGCCCGCAGCCGGATGCGGTGCGCCGCATCGGCTACTGCACGGGATCAGGCTCGTCCCTGCTGGAAGAGGCCCGCGCCCTCGGCGTGGAATTCTACATCACCGGCGATGTCAAGTACCATACGGCACTGGATGCGACAATCTGCATGGCCGATGTGGGGCATCACAGCCTCGAAGAGGAAATGATGCGCCGCATGAGCCAGCTTCTGCAGCAGCGCCTGCCCGGCCTCACCGTCTTCTTTGTGCCGTCCGTCTCGCCCCTGCGGCCCCTGGGCGGCGCCGCCAACCCTTTTTAAGATCGCCTTTCCCCCTGGGAGGATACCAATGAATACGGCTGTCTATCTTGACCAGATCCGTCAGCTTGTGGAGCTGCAGAAAGTGGATGACGCCATCTTTGCCGTGCGGCAGGAGCTGGAGCGCGCCCCGCGTGAGCTGGAAGACCTGCAGCAGCGCTATGATGCCAGCTGCGCCCAGCGCAACCGCGTGGTGGAAAAGCTGACCCATCTGCAGGAACAGCAGAAGCGTCTGGATTTTGAAATCGACAATGACGCCGCCCGCATCAAGAAAAGCAAGAACAAGTTCATGCAGGTCAGCGAAAGCCGCGAATACCATGCCATGGTCCGCGAAATGGACAATATGGAAAAGGTCAATCGTTCCCGCGAAGAGGAAAAGATGGCCCTCATGGAAGAAATGCAGCTGCAGAATGAACGCCTGGCCGAAATCGACACCACCCACACGGCCCTGGAGGCCGAGTTGCAGGTGCGCCGCGACAGCCTGGAAGAAAAGCTGGCCCTTTCCCGCTCCCGCCTTGAAGAGCTGGAACACAAGCGCGAAGAGGCCAGCAATGCCATTCCGCATCCGGTGTTCGTGCGCTATGAATTCATCCGCAAGCGTCTGGAACATCCGGTCATCGTGGCGGTGAAGGACGGCATCTGCTCCGGCTGCCACATTGCCATTCCGCCGCAGGCCTTCATCGAATTGCAGCGCGGCCAGCAGATTCTGAGCTGCCCCAACTGCCAGCGGCTCATCTTCTGGAACGAGCATTTCGATTTTCCCGAGGAACAGCCCGCCCCCCAAAAGCCCGCTACCCTGGTGGACTAGTTTGCCTCCGGGCAGCGGCGGCAGGAAGCCGGCAGGAGCCGCCCTGCCGCATGCCGCAGGCTTTTCCGAACATTGCGAACCGGCTGCCGTTTTCGGCGCCGGTTCCTACGCGGGAGCCGGACGGGCCACCGCCGCGGACACATGTCCGGGGAGGAAAGTCCGGGCTCCACAGGGCAGGACGCTGGATAACGTCCAGGAAGGGTGACCTTCGGACAGCGCCACAGAAAGCAAACCGCCACGCTGGTGGTAAGGGTGAAACGGTAGGGTAAGAGCCTACCAGATGCCGTGGTGACACGGCATGCTCGGCATACCCCGTCTGGAGCAAGACCAAATAGGGAAGGAGGCTGGCCCGGCCCATCCTTCCGGGTAGGTTGCTTGAGGGTGCGGGCAACCGCACTCCTAGAGGAATGGTGGCCTCATGCGGCATGCCGCATGACAGAACCCGGCTTATAGGCCGGCTCCCGCGTATTTTTATTGCAACCCTGGCACGTCATGATCTGCAATCCGCTCTCTGTGTCCGGCGACAGTCCCTCCGACGCCGGCGCACCGTCCTCCTCCGCCATGTCCTCCCCGGCAGCGCAGCCGGAGCAGGCTGCCCCCGCCTTCCGCACGCCGGCGGATGCCCGGCGTCCCTGGGCGCTTGTGCTGGCCGCCGGCAGCAGCCGCCGCATGGGGCAGGCCACCGGCGGCACGGCCAAACAGTTCCTGCTCTGGCAGGGTGCGCCCCTGTACTGGCACAGCGCGCTCACCTTCAGCCGCAGCGCCGCTGTGGAGGGACTGGTTTTTGTCTTTCCGGCGGGGGAACTGGAAGCACGCCAGCACGAACTGCGCCGGCTGGATGCCCACAGCGAACTGGGCCTGCCCTGGCTGGCCGTTGCCGGCGGCGCGGAACGGCACGACTCCGTCCTCAACGGTCTGCGGGCCGTGCCGCCCCAGGTGCAGCACGTTCTGGTGCATGATGCGGCCCGCCCCTTTCTGAGCGCCCGTCTGGTGCATGCCGTCTGTCAGGCCCTGAAGGAAGGCGCCACGGCCGTTGTGCCCGGCCTGCCGGTCACGGATACCATCAAGCTGGTGGACAAGGATGTGGTATGCGAAACCCTGCCCCGCCACCGCCTTGTGGCCGTGCAGACGCCGCAGGGCTTCCTTCGCCCGGCGCTGGAGGCAGCCCATGCCCGGCGCCTGTGCCGCCCAGACAGCCCGGAGGCCCTGCCTGTCACCGACGATGCCATGCTCATGGAGCAGCTGGGGCATGCCGTGCGCATCGTGCCCGGAGAAAAGACCAATATGAAGATTACCACACCGGAAGACCTGGCCCTGCTGCGTCAGCCCCAGGATATGCCCGAACCGCGCACCGGCATGGGCTATGATGTGCACCGCTACGCCAGTGACGCAGATGCCCCCGGCGCGCGTCCCATGAAGCTGGGAGGCGTGCCCATTCCCCACGCGCCCCATGTGCTGGCCCACTCCGACGGGGACGTGCTGCTGCATGCGCTCATGGATGCCCTGCTGGGCTGCGCCTGCCTGGGGGATATCGGCCAGCATTTCCCCGATGCCGATCCGGCGCTGGATAATGTTTCCTCTGCCCTTTTGCTGGACAGGGTGCTGGAGCGCTGCCGCGCCGCCGGTCTGCGGCTCTGCCATGCCGACATGACCATTGTGGCGCAGCGGCCGCGCCTTGCCCCGTACAAGGAAGAAATACGCACCCATGTTGCCCGCCTGCTGGGCCTGTCCCCGTCGGCGGTCAATGTGAAGGCCACCACCGAAGAGCGCCTGGGCTTCACCGGGCGCGAAGAAGGTATCAAGGCCTATGCCGTGGTCAGCGCACTGGCCACGTTTCCCCGAAATTCCGATGTGTAGTGAGGCGCGCATGCTCGAAGCTCCCCGGCCGTGGCTGGCCCACTATGATGCGTCTGTGGCAACCCGCATGGAACCCTACGGGCGTCCCCTGTTTTCCTTTCTGGATGATGCGGCACGGCGCTTTCCCGACAGACCTGCCCTGCGCTTTCAGAACACCCTTCTGACCTACCGCCAGCTCAAGACCCAGGCGGAAAAAATGGCCGGCCGCCTGCGCCAGATGGGCGTACAGCCGGGCGACCGGGTGGCCGTCATGCTGCCCAATCTGCCGCAGACCATGCTTATCTTCTGGGCCATTCTCAAGGCCGGCGGCGTGGCGGTCATGCTCAATCCGCTCTATATGGAATCGGAAGTGGTGACCATTCTCAACGATGCCGGCCCGCGGCACATGGTGCTTCTGGACCTGCTCTGGACGCGCATCAGTGCCCTGCGCGACCGCCTGCCAGTGCAGAATTTCATTGTTACCGGCATTGCCGATGCCCTTTCCTTTCCGCTTAATGTGCTCTACCGCCTCAAGGAGCTGCGCAACCGCCATGCCCCCCGCATTCCCTATGATGACCATGTCATCAGCTGGCGCCATTTCCGCCGCGGCGGGCAGCCCTATTCCTGCACCCTTGACAATCCCCAGGATACCACCGCCCTGCTCCAGTATACCGGCGGCACCACGGGCCTGCCCAAGGGCGTTCCCCTGACCCACGGCAATCTTGGCGCCAATGCCCTGCAGGTACGGGAAGTCATCCGCGACCTCCGGCACATGAAGCACAGCATTGTGGGGCTGCTGCCTTTCTTTCACGTCTACGGCCTCTGCCTGGGCCTGACCCTGCCCGCCATGCTGGCCGCCACCACCCTGCCCCTGCCGCGCTATGTGCCGCAGGATGTGCTGCACCTCATCGACAAATACAAACCCACCATCTTCCCCGGAGCGCCCTCGGTCTATGCCTCGCTGCTCCAGCAGAAGAACCTTGCGCAATTCGATCTCAAGAGCATCCTGCTCTGCATTTCGGGGTCCGCCCCCCTGCCGCACGAGCTGCGCCGCCAGTTCCACGAGCTGACCGGCGCCTCCCTGCTGGAGGGCTACGGCCTGACGGAAGCCTCCCCCATCACCCACCTCAATCCGCTGGACTATGAGCGCCAGAAGGACGGCTCCATCGGCATGCCCATGCCCGGCACGGATGCCATGATCGTGGCCGATGACAGCATGGAACCGCTCCCCCCCCATGAAGTGGGCGAACTGCTCATCCGCGGCCCGCAGGTTATGCACGGCTACTGGAACCGCCCGGAAGATACGGCGGCCGCCCTCAAAGACGGCTGGCTGCATACGGGCGACATGGCCACCATGGATGAAGACGGCTTTTTCTACATTGTGGATCGCAAGAAGGACCTGGTGCTGGTGGGCGGCTACAATGTGTATCCGCGTGAGGTGGAGGAAATCATCCTCGAGCATCCCCAGGTGCATGAAACGGTCTGCGTGGGCCTCAAGGATCCGCTGCGCGGCGAAGTGCTCAAATGCTTCGTGGTGCCCCAGCCCGGCACCTCTCCGGACAAGGGCGACATCATCAGCTGGTGCCGCAGCAAGCTGGCCAACTACAAGGTGCCGCGTCTTGTGGAATTCCGCGAGGAACTGCCCAAATCCGCCATTGGCAAGATTTTGCGCCGCGAGCTGCGCGACGGGGAAGAAGCCGGAATGGCGGCCCGCCATGAGCGCAAGGGCAAAGCCGGCCACCATGCCGAAGGGAACAGGGCCTGACATGCGCCTGCTGCTCCAGCGCGTGCTCGAGGCCTCTGTCAGCGTGGACGGCCACAACATTGCCCATGTGGGCACCGGTCTGCTGGTGCTGGTGGGTTTTGGCCAGGGAGACGGCCCCCGCTTTCAGCAGTCGCCGGCCTTTGCCGGCATGGCCCGCAAGCTGGTGGAACTGCGCATCTTTCCCGGCGAGGGCGACTATGCCGACAAGATGCACTGCTCCGTGCAGGACGCCGGCGGCAGCATTCTGCTGGTCCCGCAGTTTACCCTCTATGCCGGCTGCCGGCGGGGACGCCGCCCCGATTTCACGGGAGCCGCCGCACCAGCCCATGCGGCATCCCTGTTTGACAGCTTTGTCGCAGAAGTGCGCCGCATTTTTCCCGGCAGGCTGGGCTGCGGACAGTTCGGCGCCGACATGCGCGTTTCACTCTGCAACTGGGGGCCGGTGACCATCCTGCTGGACTCCGACGAGCTTTTCAGCCAGCAGCGCTGAACCTTCGGCACCGGCCTGACGCACCGCACCGCCGGCATCACGGGCAGCCGCGCCCGGAACCAGCCCGGCCGTCAGGCATTACTGCGACGCGGTTTCGTCCGGCACCTCGCAGGCCAGCAGGGCCAGACGGGCCGCCTCCTGCTCGGCTTTCTTGCAGCTGGTGCCGCTGGCCGCAATTTCCCGACCGTCAGGAAGCATCACGGCCACGTCAAAAACCTTGGCATGCTCGGGTCCCCGGCTGTTCACCAGACGATAGACGGGCCGCTGGCGGTAGCGCTGCTGGGTCACTTCCTGCAGGCGGGTCTTGTAGTCCTTGTGGGCAGGGGCATGCTGCCCGCAGGGCCAGAGGCCGGCAAAGATGCGCCCCACGCACTGCTGGGCCGCCGCAAAGCCGCCATCCTCGTAGACGGCGGCCAGCACGGCCTCAAAGGCGTCACTGAGCACGGTATCCCGCTGGCGGCCTCCCTGCTGCTCCTCGCCCCGTCCGAGCAGAAGCAGCTCGCGGATGCCCAGCTCGCGGGCGCGCTCCGCCAGGCTGGTGGTACTCACCAGCTGGGAGCGCAGGCGCGTCAGTTCCCCCTCGCGCAGATCGTGGAAACGTTCGAAAAGTTCCTTGGAAACGGCCAGTTCCAGCACGGCATCGCCCAGAAATTCCAGGCGTTCGTTATGCCGCTGGCCGGCGCCGCGCTCATTGGCCCAGGAGCTGTGCGTCAGGGCCAGATGCAGCAGCTGCACATTGCGAAAATGGTAGCCCAGGGCGTCTTCCAGGCGCCGCAGCGCCGCACTGTCCGGCAAATCGGGGGTGCTCTGTTTCATGCATGCACGGTACGCCAAGGACCGACGGCTGGCAAGCGGCCTGCCACCACAGAAGAAACGGCTTGACACATGGCGCTTCTGTGCCTATCAGCGTAACATAAAAAAGCGGCGGAAGCCTGCTGCCCATGCCGCTGTATTCCGAGGAGAGCTTATGGCCTACGAAATCCGACTGATGAAACTGGTGACCGGCGAACTGGTCATTGGCAAATATGATGCTGAAAAGGACTGCCTTACCGATGCGGCCATCATCCAGACCCTGCCCACCCAGCAGGGCATGCAGATGATGATTCTGCCCTACGGCTACCCCTTTGAATCCAATTTCGAAGGCGTCATCGAAGGCAAGCACTTCCTGTATCGCTACAAGGATACGCCCAAGGAAATGCAGGACAAGTACATCGAGGCCACCACCAATCTCACCGTGGCCGGCGGTCTGGGCAAGCTGCGCTTCGGCGGCCCCGACGGCATGCCCACCTCCGGTGGTCTGGTGACCCCGTAGTCTTCCGCCGCCGGCCCTGTTGCCGGCGCGGATGCCCCGCCGGGGGGCGTCCGCTTTCTGCCCGTCTCTGGACGAGCGCTGTTTTTCCGGGCGGCTTGGCGGCCGCCCTTTTTTTCTCCCCACGGATATCGCATGCAAAATCTGCTTCCCCTGCTGCCGCGCCCCAGCCGCTATGTGGGCATCGAGGAGGGCGCCTGCCGCAAGTCTCCCCGGGATGTCCGCCTGCGCGTGGCGCTGGCCTTTCCTGATACCTACGATGTGGGCATGTCCTACCTCGGCCAGAAGATTCTCTACGGCATTGTCAATGCCCGCCCGCAGTGGTGGGCCGAGCGCGTCATGGCGCCGGACAGGGAGTCCGGCATGCTGCTGCGCCGCCATGGGGCGCCCCTCTGCACCCTGGAATCCGGGCTGCCCCTGAAGCAGGCTGACTGCGTTTCCTTTTCCGTCACCAACGAGCTGTGCTACACCAATATTCTTTACATGCTTGATCTGGCGGACATTCCCCTGCGCACAGCAGACAGGCCGGATGACCTTGCGGCCTGCCCCCTGGTCTTTGCGGGAGGTGGCGCCCTGCTCAGCGCAGAACCCCTTGCCCCCTTCCTGGATTTCTTTGTGCTGGGCGACGGCGAAGAAACCCTGGTGGATGTCCTGGAGCTGCTGGAAAAGGCCAAGGAGCACGGCTGGGGCCGCAGCCGCTATCTTGAAGAAGCCCGCCACATTCCGGGCATTTACGTGCCGTCCTTCTTCATCCCGCAGGCGGACGGCAGCCTGGCCCCGCGTTTTGCCGACTATACGCGCCCTGCCCGGCGCATCGTGGCGGATCTCAATACGGCGCCCTATCCCACCGCGCAGGTGGTGCCCGTGGGGGCCGTGCACAACCGGCTGTCGCTGGAAATTGCGCGCGGATGTACCCGGGGCTGCCGTTTCTGTCATGCGGGCATGGTCTACCGCCCTGTGCGGGAACGCTCCCTGGACACCATCACCCGCCTGCTGCAAGACTGTCTGGACCAGACGGGCTTTGACGAAATTTCCTTTCTTTCCCTGTCCACCGGCGACTTTTCCGCTCTGAAGACCCTGTCCAACAGGGTCCTGGACCGCTGCGTGCACGAGCAGGTCAGTCTTTCCCTGCCCTCGCTGCGCGTCGGTTCCATTGATGACGACATCATGCGCCGCATGGCGGACATCCGTCGCACGGGCTGTACCCTGGCCCCGGAAGCCGGCAGCCAGCGCCTGCGCGATGTCATCAACAAGGGAATCACCGAGGAACAGATACTGCTGCATGTGCAGAAGCTGCTGGAATACGGCTGGCGCCAGGTCAAGCTCTATTTCATGATCGGTCTGCCCACGGAAGACGATGCAGACCTGCTGGCCATTGCCGACCTCTGCCGCAAGGTGCGGGACGCGGCCGGGCGCGGCAATCCCCGCTTGCAGGTCACGGCCGCCCTGTCTCCCTTTGTGCCCAAGCCCTTCACCCCCTTTCAGTGGGTGGAGCAGATCAGCATGGACGAAATCGAACGCCGCGTGCGCCTGGTGCGCAATGCCTTCAAGGGGCAGAAATTCCTCAAGCTGCGCTGGCATGAGCCGGCCATGAGCCATCTGGAGGGCGTGCTGTCCCGCGCCGGACGCGAAATGGCCGATGTGGTGGAACGGGCCTACCGCAAGGATGCCCTCTTTACCAGCTGGGTGGAGGAATTCCGGCTTGAGCCGTGGCTGGAAGCCCTGGAGGAATGCGGCATCGATGCCAATGCCTGCATTGCCGCACGGGAAATTGATGCGCCCCTGCCCTGGGATCATCTGGAAGCGGGCATTTCCCGCGAGTTTCTGCTGCGGGAATGGCAGCGTGCCCAGGCCGCCAAGGTGACGGAAGACTGCCGCTACGGCGCCTGCCGGGCCTGCGGCGCCTGCGATACCAAGGCCTTTGCCTCGCGCCTGCCCCATTGCAGCGCCCCGACGGATGACGGCCCCCTGCACCGCAACCGCCTTGTGTTTCCGCAGCGGGACCAGAGCGCCCACGAGCCGCACCGGGATGCGGAAGGACGCATTGTCTGTCAGGAGCTGCACAAAAAACCGCCGCAGATTGCGCCGGAACTGGCCGTCAAGGCCGTGCAGTACCGCATCTGGCACAGCAAGCTGGGCGGCAGCGCCTATCTCAGCCAGCTGGAAATGCAGGCCATGCTGGAACGCGCCCTGCGCCGCGCCCGGCTGCCCATGAGCTTTTCCCAGGGCTTTCACCCCCTGCCGCTCATGAGTTTTGGCCGTGCCCTGCCCGTGGGCGTGGAAAGCCGGGCCGAATGGTTTGCCCTGAGCCTGCGCGAAGCACTGGATGCCGCCGAAGTGACCAGGCGCCTTGCCCCTGTCATGCCCAGCGGCATGGATATCCTGTATCTGGAACCCGTGGACAAGCAGCACCGCACGGAACAGTCCGTGGCCGAGCGCTTTCAGCTGCGGGTGGACGGACAGGACGGCGCTGCTCTGGAACGGGCCTTTGCCGCCTTTGCGGCGGAAACGACGCATGTCTTTACCCGTGACACCAAGAAAGGCCCGCGCACGGCCGATATCCGTCCCCTGCTGCGGGAATGGACCCGGGCAGACCAGACCGTGACTTTCCTGCTGGACTGGTCTAGCATGTATCTCTCGCCCCTCCTGTTCTGTCTGGAGCTGCTTGCGCCCCTGGGGCAGGCGGATGTTTTGCGCCCAGCCCTGCATCTGCTCAAGACGGAACAGCATTTTCTCGCGCCCGGTGCGGTCCCGGCCAGACCCTGATCCTGTGCCGCAGGCGGCCGTACACGTGCGGTGAAGGGGCCATGTCCTGGGCTGCGGCCGCCCTGCACGGGCGTCCCGGTCTGCCGGGCACGACGTTGCCATGACGGACCGCAGCTGCGTCTGCTCATGAAGACCCCCGCCCGCGGCCTCCTGCGCTGCGGGCACTTTCCTGGGGACAGGCCCTGACCGGGCCGGCCCCGTCAACGGCCCTGCCTGTCAGGGCCATGCACATTCCCGGGAGGAATGCCATGTCGCGCACCATGACGGAAACATGGTTCTTTTACGGTGACTCGCTGACGCTGGCCGTCAATGACGACAGCATGCAGGGCGGCTGGGTGGGCCGCCTGGCCCTCATGGGCAGCCGGGCGGGCTTCTATGCCCTGCCGCCGGCCACGTTCTACAATCTGGGCGTGCGCCGGCATACGGTGTTTGACGTGAAGGCGCGCTGGAAACAGGAATGGGATGCCCGGCAGCTGCCCGGCATCGTCCCGCACGTGGCCTTCTGCGCCGGCGTGGTGGACATGGTGCCCGCTGACGGCAAAGCCGTTTCCGAAGTGTGCGCCGCCATGGCGGACATGCTGGACGAGGCCGCGGCCCTGGCGCCGGTGCTGCTCATCAGCGTGCCCCCGGTGGCCAATGCCGAAGTCCGTACCCGCATCGAGGCCCTCAATGCCGCCTATGGTGCCATGTGCGCTCAAAAGGGCCTGGCCTGGGCAGATATCTATACAGAGCTGCGCACCTCGGACGTGTACATGAACAGCCTGCGTGACGGCACCCACGCCGCCCCCGAAGGCTGCGCCTTCATGGCCGAACGCCTTTTTGCCCTGCCGCAGGTGCGTGCCTTCCTGGGAGCAAAGGACTAGTATGGCTTCCTGCATTCCCTTTGATGACGACATGCCCTTTGCCAGCAAGGTCAAGATGCTGGAAGACGACGAACTACTGGAAGTGTGGGAAGAAACGCAGCAGCTGGCCCTCATGCTCCATCAGCAGCTGCGCACAAACGTTCCCCTGGCGCCGGAATACGAACAGCTCATCGTGGAGGAACTGCGTCTGCGGCATACCCGCAGCCTGTACGCCGCGCCGGTAAAATAGCGCGCCTCTGCTGCTGCCACGTTACGGGCGGTCCCCTGCGGGCCGCCCTTTTGTATGGCGCGCTCTGCGGGAAAAAATTTTTTTACTGGACTCTCGTTCCAAAAGCACATATATTTTTTTAACAGTGGGGAAGTTCAATCCCCCCTTTCTTTTTTCCTTGTGCTCCCTCGTCAAAACCGGAAAATGGATAGTGCCATGTTTGCAGCCGGCAATCTCGTCGTATATCCTGCGCAGGGTGTCGGGCAGATCGAACGTATCGACAGCCAGCAGATCGGTGGTGCTGCGTGCGAACTCTATATCGTGCGCATTCGTTCCAACAATATCATCCTCATGGTCCCTGTTTCCAATGCGGATCATGTGGGCCTGCGTCCTCTTGTGCCGGCAGCAACGGCCGCACGTATCCGCAATTCCCTGCTTACAGAGACGGAGCGCACCATCCATACCGGACAGAACTGGAACCGCCGCTTCCGCGAATATTCGGAACGTCTCAAGAATCCCGATCTCTCCGTGGTGGCCGAAGTGCTGCGCGAGCTTCTGCTCATCAGCCGCAACAAGGAACTCTCCTTTGGTGAGCGTCGTCTTCTGGAACAGGCCATGAGCCTTGTGACCGGCGAGCTTGCCGAAGTGCTGCATGTGGACGAACAGGCGCTGCGCGATGAGCTGCTGGCATGCTATGCCCCGCCGCCGGCGCCGGAGGCCGAGGCCTGCTAGGCAGGCCCGCTGTTCATCTTGCCCGTTTCCCGCCTTCCGCTTCCCTGTCAGGGAAGACGGCTCTTCCTCCCCGCCACACTCCCTCTGTGCCCAGGTCTGGACAAATACTCATTTTTTTCTTGCAATGGGAAACAACTTGGGCTAATCGCAAGGCACACATCTTTTCGTTTTCCCTCCTCACCTGTTCCTTTCACTTTCTGCCGGCGCATTTCGTGCCGCGCCCTGCCCTTCAGCCATGGAAAAAAAGCCCCGCAAACCTGTTCGCAAAAGAAAGACCGAACCCGAGCTGCTTTCTGACAGCACCCTCAGTCTCACGGATCTCAAAACCCGCAGCATGCAGGACCTCATGGAGCTTGCCGAGCAGTACGAGATCGAAAATGCCAGCTCCATGCGCAAGCAGGAACTCATCTTTGCCCTGCTGCAGAGCTGTGCCTCACAAAACGGCGCCATCTTTGGCGACGGCGTGCTGGAAATTCTGCCCGACGGCTTCGGCTTTCTGCGCTCGCCGCTGTGCAGCTACATGCCTGGACCGGACGACATCTATGTTTCTCCCTCACAGATCCGCCGCTTTTCCCTGCGCAAAGGGGACGTGGTTTCCGGGCAGATCCGCCCCCCCAAGGAGGGTGAGCGCTACTTTGCCCTGCTCAAAGTCACGGAAATCGGCTTTGAGCCACCGGAAAACGCCAAGAATCTCGTTCTGTTCGACAATCTCACGCCCATATATCCCGACCGCCAGCTGGTCATGGAAAACGGCGACAAGAATCTTTCCAACCGGGTCATTGACCTCATGGCCCCCATCGGCTGTGGCCAGCGCGGCCTCATCGTGGCCCCCCCGCGCACCGGCAAGACCGTTCTCCTGCAATCCCTGGCCAATGCCATCAACGCCAACAATCCCGATGTCTACCTCATTGTCCTGCTCATCGACGAGCGCCCCGAAGAAGTCACCGACATGGAGCGCACGGTAAAACAGGCCGAGGTGATCAGCTCCACCTTTGACGAGCCGCCGCAGCGCCATGTGCAGGTGTGCGAAATGGTTCTGGAAAAGGCCAAGCGCCTTGTGGAGCGCAAGCGTGATGTGGTCATTCTGCTGGACTCCATCACCCGTCTGGGCCGGGCCTTCAATACCGTAACCCCCTCTTCCGGCCGCGTGCTTTCCGGCGGTCTGGATGCCAATGCCCTGCAACGTCCCAAGCGTTTCTTCGGAGCGGCACGCAATATCGAGGAAGGCGGCAGCCTGACCATCATTGCCACGGCCCTCATCGATACCGGCTCCCGCATGGATGAAGTCATTTTCGAGGAATTCAAGGGCACCGGCAACATGGAAATCTTTCTGGATCGTCACCTGGCGGAAAAACGTATTTTCCCGGCCATCGACATCAACCGTACCGGGACGCGCAAGGAAGACCTGCTCCTGGCGGACGATATCCTCAACCGGGTCTGGATACTGCGCAAAATCCTTGCGCCCATGTCACCCATCGACAGCATGGAATTCCTGCTGGACAAGATGCGCGGCACCAAGTCCAACAGGGACTTCCTCAACGCCATGGGCAAATGACGAGCATGCCCCGCTGCAACGGCGGGGCATTTTCGTTGCCCGTGGGCCTGCCGCCCTTGCCTTGCCGTGCTGATGGACGTACACTGCGCCGATACGCGTATCCGTCCATCTTCTACCCTACCGGATGCCCATGAAATATCTGCCCTCCCAGCTCATGTCCTTCCTGCGGGAACGGGGCGCCAATCATAATACGGCCATTCTGCGGCGTTTCTGCATTACCCTGTGCCTCATGGTCGCTGCCTACAGCGTCGTCTTCCACTGGATCATGGAATACGAGGGCCAGCACCATTCCTGGATTACCGGCGTGTACTGGACGCTTACGGTCATGTCCACCCTGGGATTCGGCGACATCACCTTCACCTCGGACATGGGCCGCCTCTTTTCCATTCTGGTGCTCATTTCGGGCGTCATCTTCTTTCTGATCATGCTGCCCTTCACCTTCATCCAGCACTTCTATCTGCCGTGGCTGGAAAATCAGAAAAAGGACATGGTGCCCCGCCAGCTGCCGCCCTCCACCCGCGATCACGTCATCATTGTGGGCAATGGTCCCATTCCCCTCAACCTTGCCGATGATCTGCGCCATTACGGCGTGCACAATGTGCTGCTCTGCCAGGACCCGCAGACTGGCCTGGAACTGCTGGAACAGGGCTATTCCGTGGCCGCCGGCGACCATGACGACGTCAAGACCTACGAAAAGCTGCGGGCCGCTGCCGCGGCCATGCTGGTTGTGCTGGATACGGATATTCGCTGCACCAATATTGCCTTTACCGCCCGTGAGGCAGCGCCGCGCCTGACCATAGCCGCCGGGGTGGACAATGCCGATTCCAGCGACATCCTGCGCCTGGCGGGCTGCACACGGGTTTTTGAATTTCACAATGTTCTGGGGGAAGCCCTGGCCCGGCGCGTGCTCAACCCCGCGCAGCGGGCGGGCATCATGGGTCGCTTCGGCAATCTGGTGGTGGCGGAGGTGCCCGTCATGCACAGTGCCCTGGCGGGCAAGAAACTGCTGGACTGCGGCCTGCGCGAAAGCACGGGCGTCAACGTGGTGGGCGTATGGGACCGTGGCGTCTTTCATCTGCCCAGGCCGGACACGGTCTTTACCCACAGCTGCGTGCTGGTCATTGCCGGCACGGAGCATCAGGTCCGCGCGCTGGACCGCCTCATCAGCAAGCCCCGCGCCTCACGGGAGGCACAGCCTCCGGCGGTCATTCTGGGGGGAGGCCGGGTAGGCCTTTCGGTGGCCACGCATCTGGCCCGGCGCCGCATTCCGGCGGTCATCGTGGACCGCAAGGAACACATCAACAGCAAGTCCACCCCGCATATCCGCGGCGATGCTTCGGACATGGCGGTGCTGGAACGGGCGGGCATCCGCAAGACCGCCTCCATCATCATCACCACCCATGACGATGACGCCAATATCTACCTGAGCATCTTCTGCCGCCGCCTGCGCCCCGATGCCCAGATTCTGTGCCGGGCCTCACTGGACCGCAACGTCAACGGCCTGCACAGCGCCGGCGCCGATCAGGTGCTTTCCCTTGCCTCGCTGGTGAGCAGCAGCATCTTCAGCCTGCTGTCCCCGGACAAGCTGCTCATGATCAATGAACGCCTGTCCATCTTCCGCTACACCATACGCGGTTCCCTCAGCGGCAAAACCCTGCGGGACTGCGGCATCCGCAACCGGACCCAGTGCAGCGTGGTGGCCATTCGCTCCACCACCGGCGCCATGTACGTCAACCCGGCTCCCGGCCACACCTTTGCCCTGGGTGATGCCCTTTATCTCATCGGCGATTCCGAAGGCGAGGAAAAATTCCGCAAACTCTATGGCGTGGACCACAACCTGGGCAGCCACGACGTGGACCTGAGCTGACCCCCTGCGGACGCCCGCGGCCCCACAACCCGCAGGGCAATGGCCCTGCCTTCCTGCCAGCGCCATACCGGACCGCCCGGGCTGCGCATACCGGCCTGCGGAACATGAGGCCCCGGCCATGGCACCATGGTACCCGTACATGCCCGGCACGCACCAGTGTCAGGACAGGCGGCTGCCCATGCCGCAACGCTCCATCAGAATGCACCGGGGCACAAACGCGCCCGGAACCACGGCTCCTCCCGCCCTGACGGAAGGGAGATTCCCTGTCTCACGCGGCGGGGGGCTGCGTGCCCTGATCCTGTCCGCTCATTTCAAGCCCTTCATGCCAGTCACGCCCCAGCGACAGCTCCCGTGCGGCCAGGGCCTCCACCAGCGCGCGGTCATGCGTGGCACAGATCACCGTGGTGCCCTGGCGCAGGCAGTGCTGCACCGCCTCCACAATGGCCCGCCCGCTGCGGGCATCCACACTGGACGTGGGTTCATCCAGCAGCAGCACCCGCGGCCGCAGCAACAGACGGGCGGCCAGCGCCACCCGCTGCCGCTCCCCGCCGGACAGCGCCCGCGGGCCTCGTCCGGCCATATCCCGGGGCTGTTCAAAGCCCACGGCCCGCATGGCCGTTTCATAGGCTGCCCGCCGGTCTCCGCGCCAGCCGCGCAGGCGCAACCCCAGCGTCACATTGTCGTATACGGAGGCCCGCAGCAGGTAGGCTTCCTGCAACAGCAGGGTCACTTCCATGCGGGGAGTGGCGCTGCCCGCATAGCGCAGCACGCCGGCCGCCGGCTGTTCCAGAAAGGCCAGCAGACGCAGCAGCGTGGACTTGCCGCAGCCATTGGGGCCGGTGAGGGCCAGGCTTTCGCCCTCCTCCACTTCCAGACAGGAAAGGCGCAGGGCCTCGCGCCCGTCATAGCGCTGCACCAGATCGTGCCCCTCGTACAGGAGACTCACGTGCTTCCCCTCCGCCGGAAAAAGGCCAGGGTCACATTGACCAGAAACGCCAGAAACAGCAGCACAAGCCCCAGGGCAATGCCCTGCCCGAATTCCCCCTTGCTGGTTTCCAGCGCAATGGCTGTGGTCATGGTGCGGGTGGCATAGCGAATATTGCCGCCCAGCATCATGGCGATGCCCACTTCGGTAATGACCCGTCCAAAGGCCGTCACACAGACCATGCCGATGGCATAGCGGCATTCCCAGAGGGTCAGACGGGCCAGCTGAGACGGACGGGCGCCCAGCGTCAGCAGGGTTTCACGGCAGCGCGGGTCCAGCCCTTCCACCGCCTGGGCCACCCACGACACCACAATGGGCAGCGCCAGCACGGCCTGCCCGATGGCCATGCCCGGCAGCGTGAACAGCAGCCCCCACTGCCCCAGCGGACCGCGATAGGTGATGAAGGCATAGACCAGCAGACCGATGAGCACCGTGGGAAAGGCCAGCAGCGTATCGGACACCAGGCGCAGGAAACGCCGGCCCGGAAACTGGCAGTAGCCCAGGCAGAAGCCCAGCGGCAGACCCAGCAGAAGCGCGGCGGTCATGGCATAGGTGGTGGACAGCAGCGTGGCGCCTATGGCCGCTCTGGTGGCATCATCCATGTGCAGCAAAAGCGTGAACGCTGTCAGAAAACCGTCGGCAAGATATTCCATGGCAGGTTGCAAAAAGGGGGCGCCGGCGGCGCCCCCTGACCTTCTGACGGTCCGTCTTACTTGCCCGCGTTGGGGAAGAAGAGCTGCTTGCCTTCCAGCTTGTAGTCGGCAATGCGCTTCTGGGTTTCGGGCTTGACCCACCAATCCTCAAAGGTCTTGGCCGCACTCTTCTTTACACGGGGGCAGCGCTCCGGATTGACGGTGATGACGCTGTACTGATTGAACAGGGCCTTGTCGCCCTCCACCACAATGCGCAGAGGATTCTTGCTGCCCTGCTTGTTGGCGAACTTGATCCACGTTCCGCGGTCCGTCAGCGCATAGCCCTTCTTTTCGGCAGCCATATTCAGGGTGGCCATCATGCCCTGACCGGCGGAAATGTAGAAGGATTCCTTGTCCGGCGAAAGATTGCTGGCCTTCCACAGCGCCTTTTCGGCCTTGTGCGTACCGGATTCGTCACCGCGGCTGACAAAGGGCGCCTTGGCGGCGGCAATGGCCGCAAGGGCCTGGGCCGTGGTCTTGCCCCCCACGGCAGCGGGATCAGCCACAGGACCGACCAGCACGAAATCATTGTACATGATCTGACGGCGATCAATGCCGTGCCCTTCGGCCACAAATTTCTTTTCCGCCGCCGGGGCATGCACCAGCAGCACATCGGCATCACAGTTCTTGGCAATTTCCAGGGCCTTGCCGGTTCCCACCGCCACCCACTTCAGATCGATGCCCGTCTCTTTCTCAAAGGCGGGGTTGAGGTATTCCAGCAGTCCGGAATCCTGCGTACTGGTGGTGGTAGCCATCATGAGGGTTTCCGCCGCCCGGGCCGGAACGACCAGAGCGCCGGCAACCACAAGGCCAAGGGCCAGGTTGCGAAGCAGTATCATAAACGCGACTCCTTTGTCTGCGATCCGTCTGCATGGCGGACCAATATCTACTCGTCGCACAGCCGGACGGCACGTGACGAAAACAGGGCATAGACCCGGCGGCCCTCATAGAGATGCAGACCTTCCACAGCGGCACTTTCCAGCGTGGCCCGCAGGACAGTACCGTCGGGCAGATCCACCCCCACAAAGCACTCCACCCTGTCGGCATGCAGACTGGAGACCGTGCCCCGGACCATATTGCCCAGCGAGGTGCTTACCGGCTCTGTCGTCAGAACGATTTCCTCCGACGCGACGTGTACGCTTATAACCTGATTTTCGTGCAGCTCCAAGCGCTGCAACAGGGCAAGATCGCAGCGTGCCACCAGGCGCATGTCGGCAAAGGTGGTCACCTCCACCTCGGCCACGCGCATGCCCACGGCAAGGCCGGTGACCATGCCCACAAAAAGATTGTCCTCCTCACCGGAAAGATGCGGCAGACGCCGGCGGGCCTGTTCCCGCAGCATGCGACGGGCCGCCCCGTCCGCAAAATCCAGAAAGGCCACCACCTGCGACGGTTTCTGCTGGCCCAGAAACTTCTGCACCAGTCCCAGGGGCACATGCAGCGACAAAAGCTCCAGCCCCCGGGCATGACGCAGGGCGCGCGGCCCGGCCAGGGCAGGCGCAATCCCCAGCGAGGCGGCCACGGCATAGAATTTCTTGCGCAAAAAGCCCTCGTCCATGACCAGAAAATCCGGCTGCGCCGCCTCCGGCAGGCTCAGCAGGCGCCGCACATGACGCATGCAGCTCATGGGCAGCAGCACGTCGCGCGCATTGGGACCGGGAACATGCAGCATGCCGGTCACGGTATCCACCGCCCGGCGGGCATCCAGCCCCAGCACCTCCCCCAGGCGCAGGCCGCCATAGCGCACCAGCAGAAAGGCCAGATGGAGCCTGGCGCGCGTCACCCGCCGGCCCGGTGTGGTGGCCTCGCCCTCCCAGGCCTCCCAGCGCAGGGAAAGCGCCTCCAGCATTTCACGCGACAGGCAGGACACGCCGTTCCTTCCTTTCCGGGCCGGCCACCACCGCCTGCCGCATGACGGCGTGCTGGTGGTACCCGCCCGGCCGTGCTGTCTGCCCTGTCTGCCCTGTCTGGCGGACGACTGGACAGGACACGCGCTTATAAATAGAATATTTCATATGTATTTATATATTTTCTGTCGCGTATTCTGTCCGTTGGTCATGCTGCTGTGGGCGCTGTGCCTGCCCGCCACCTGTCCGGCAGCGGGCAATGAGCGCATCGAAAGTCTGGCCACGGCCAAACGCCTGCTGCACCATACGGTCTATGCGGATCACCGCCGCACCCTTTATTGCGGCATTCCCTTTCAGGACAACGGCATCGCAGCGCTTCCCGTGCAGTACCGGCCGCCGGCGGCATTGCCCCGCGCCGCCCGTGTGGAGTGGGAGCATGCCGTTCCGGCGGAGCATTTTGGCCGCAACTTCGCGGCATGGCGCCATGGTCACCCCCGCTGCCGGGACAGGCAGGGCCGCCCCTTCCGGGGCAGGGCCTGCGCCCAGAAGGTCAGCCGGGAATACCGGCGCATGCAGGCGGACATGCACAATCTTTTTCCGGCACTGGGGCTGATCAATGCCGCACGCGCCAACTTCGACTTTCGTCTGCTGCCGGGTGTGCCGCCGGCCTTTGCGTTCTGTGCCATGAAGATTGCCAGACGCCATGCCGAACCGCCGGACAGGGCCAAGGGCATTGTGGCCCGTGCCGCCTTGTACATGCAGGCAAGCTATGCGCACTTTCGCCTCAGCCGGCAGCAGGAGCAGCTCTTCCAGACCTGGGACAGGCTGTTTCCCCCTGACCGCTGGGAATGCGAGCGCAACCGGCGCATTACCCGCCTGCAGGGCAATGACAATCCGTTCCTTACCCGGCGCTGCGCACCGTAAGGCTGCCCGGTGCGGCCCTACTTGCCCTTGCGCTGTTTTTTCTTGCTGCCGGCCGGCTTCTTTTCCGCGCTCCTGTCCAGAGCTGCCCGCAGGGCATCCCTGTAACAGCGCAACACGGCCAGGCGGGCATACTTCTTGTTTTCGGCGGCAATGACGTGCCATGGCGCATAGGACGTGCTGGTGCGCAGGAACATTTCATCCGCCGCCGGCACATAGGCATCCCGCTTTTCCCGGTTGCGCCAGTCCTCGCTGGTAATCTTGTACTGCTTCCACGGGGTTTCTTCCCGTTCCCGGAACCGGCGCAGCTGCTCTTCCGGTGAAATGTGCAGCCAGAACTTGAGCAGGATATTGCCGTTTTCCGTAAGCTGCTCCTCAAAATGATTGATTTCCGCGTAGGCCCGGCTCCAGTCTTCCCGCGGGGTCAGCTCTTCCACCCGCTCCACCAGGACGCGCCCGTACCAGGACCGGTCATAAATGGTAAGGAAGCCGGCCCGCGGAATGTGCCGCCAGAAGCGCCACAGGTAATGATGAGCCAGCTCTTCATCGGAAGGCGCACTGATGGGAATGACCCGGGTAATGCGGGCATCCACACCTGCCGTAAGCCGGCGGATGACGCCGCCCTTCCCCGCGGCATCCCAGCCCTCGAAAATAAGCGTACTGGAAATGCCCTTTTGATAGGCATGGTAGGTAAGGCCGTACAGCTCTTCCTGCAGCGCGGCCAGCGTCTTGCGATAGTGCTGCGGCTCCTGCGAAATGCCCAGGTCTATGGCATCCAGCGTGGAAATGAGGCCCTCCTGCACGGTGGACGCCGCACCGTCCTTTTCCTGCTTCACGCGGGCCGCCTTGGCATCCTGTGCCGCCATGGCGCGTTCCATGCCCGCAATGATGGCCTGTGCCACGGACAGATTGCGGTAATTGGCATCCGCCGCATCCACGATGGTCCAGGGGGCCTGAGGGCGGTCGGTCTGGGTGATGGCCGTGGTGATGGAGGCCACAAGCCCGTCATAATTGCCGGCTGTCTTTTTGTCGTATGGCGTGAAGTGATAATCTTCCTTATGGGCCAGGCGATGCTGATGGCGCAGATCGTAGGTGGCCTTGTCCAGATGCAGCCAGAGCTTGACAATGGCCATGCCCGAATCCGCCAGACTGGCTTCCAGCCCCCGCACGCGGTGCAAACGGGACAAAAAGTCGCTGTCCGTCAGCTCGCCGCAGCAATGCAGCCGGACAGCCGGTCCATACCAGCCCCCCAGAAAGACCCCTATCTCGCCCGCTGCGGGCAGCTTGCGCCAGTAGCGCCACAGGGGGGGACGCAGACGCTCTTCATCCGTTTCCATCCAGAAGGCATCATTGTGGATGTGCTTGCTGTCCATCCATTCCGACAGCAGATTGACCACAGCCCCACGACCTGCCCCGCTCAGACCAGCAATGGTCACCAGCACAGGTATCTTGCGTGCCAGGCACTGACGCTGCGCCTCAAAAAGGCGCATGCGCAGGGACTGCATGGTCTCTGCGTATTCCTTGTCATCACACGTGCGCCCCAGCGCGGCAGACTCAAACATACGTACCTCCAGTTTGGCCCGGGAATGCCGGGCACCACAATCCGACCGAAACTGCGGCCTTATGGTATCCCGCGCCTGCGTCAGGCTCAAGCAAAAAGCATGCCCCCCCCTTTCCCGCTCTTGACGGCCCCTGCCTTGCCCCGTATAAACCAAACAGTGCGCTCGTAGCTCAGGTGGATAGAGCAGGAGCCTTCTAAGCTCTTGGCCGGGGGTTCGAATCCTCCCGGGCGCGCCAAATATTTCAGGCTCTTACTGACGCTCGGTAAGAGCCTTTTCTTTTGGGCACATGGACTTGGGCACATGAGCCAGCTCCGGCAGGGCTTCCACGGCCGCCCGTTTTTGACCGTCCATTACGTATTGATAGTGCATCAGGATCATGGCCGGGGAGCTGTGCCCCATGAGCTTTGCCACGGTGCCTATATCCACTCCTCCGGCTATAAGCTCGGTCGCAAAAAAGTGGCGCAGGTCATACGGACGTATCCGCCGCGTGATCCCCGCCCGACGCAGAGCCTGCGCCCATGCGGTCTTGATGCTTCCCACTGGCTTTCCGTTGTGGTGGATGAGATATGGCACTCCATCCGCAGCATCCTCCTGCCACCACTGCCTGAACAGTGGCAGCAGGCCCTCCCGTATGGGCACCTCCCGCCACGGCGCGCTGTGATTCTTTTTTGCCCCGTGGACGTGCACGACTTTTCGCGCAAGGTCTACATCATCCCACGTCAAAACGAACAGCTCTGACGGCCCGACACGGACGCCACACTGCGCCCCCAGGATGACCGTCCGCACGATATGTGGAGCGGCGCATTCCATTATGGCCGCAAGCTCCGCAGGCGTTGGCGGCACAAACTTCTCATACTGCGCTGGGGGCAGCTTGGGGAACCGGACAGGATCGCAAAACCCCCTTTCGACACACCAGCGAAGCACTGTACGAAGCACGGAAAGCCTGCCGCGAATCGTGGCAGACTTGACCGGCATCGCCAGCATTTCAGCCTTGAGCTGCTCAAGGTGCTTGCGAGTGATCTTCGCCACCGACAGCAGGCCGATTTTTTGCAGCGGATAGCGCATGGCTCCAATTTGCCATGCAAGGCTTCCTTTGGTAAAATTTTTTTCCTTGAGGTAAGCAAGATAGCAGGCTTCAAGCGTCAAATCCTGCGCCTGTTGCTCTTCCTCCTCTTCCCCCTCTCCTTGCCTGAACGACTCCCTGTCAAACTTTATGCGATGCTTGATGAGGGAGTCGTGCTTTTCCGCCTCCTGCTGAGTGGCAAAGTTTGCGCACTCGCGTTTTCCGGTCAGCGGGTTATTCCAGTAGCATTGCCACGGCGACGCGCGGCCCTTCCGTTCTCGGATGGCCATGCTGATACCTCCTTTCAGCATGAGCCAAATGTGCCCGAAGACAGGCTACTGGACACACCCGGCTTGGGTCAATCGGTACAGATCACTAGCGGACATGGTGGCAAGCGTCGCCACACGGCGAGGCGCTGCCGCTGGGCGCGCAGCCGAGGTACGCTTTTTGGGCTGTGCTGCGGCGTGCATTTCAAGCATGGCCTGCTGCACAGCAGACTCCAGCCAGCGCCTGCCGCGTCCGCGCCCTACTCCGAAGTCTATGGGGTGAATCCCCTTGCCGGCCAGAATGGAAGCGGCCACACCGGGGGATGTACCCAGCATGGCCGCAATGTCACATTCGCGCAGAAAGCGTTCAGGCATGGTTGCGCCTCCTGTATGCGGGATTATGCTGCTGCTCCGTTCGGGCCAGTCTGAACGCCGCGCACTTCTTGCAGTAGTGGACGCGCCGCGCCTTGTCGGCTGTCCAGCCCATGTTTTTGAGCTTGGGCCACAGGGTGGCGTAGCCGATGCCGGTATGCGACGCGCCGCAGCCGTCGCAGGTGATGGTGGTTTGCTTACTCATGCAGGAACCTCCATTAGCTTTTCGTGGCTTCTGGGGAGGTCGTTCCACGCTTCGGCGGCCTTCTCCCTTCCGTAGATTTCCGGCCCCTGCATGTGGCGGTCAACCTGTGGTTTTCACACCATATCTGCTTATTCTCCTGCCGAAGCCGCAGGATTTCTTCTATGTCAGTCCGAACCACGTCGGGAGAGCTGGCGGCGATGTGGCGTGCCGTCGCCGTCTCCGTGCAGTCTTCCATCGTCAAAATCCGTTCATTGAAAGCATCGCGGATGCAGAGGTCACGAGGGACAGCACGGTCAACCGTCCACAGAGTCCTTTCACCTTCCGGCGTCGCCTTCCTTGCCAGTTCCAGACGCTCGCGCATGGCGGCTTCGCTTCTGTCATTCGGCATTGTTTACCTTCTTTTTTTTGCTAACGATACGATGTGTCTCGTTGATCTCACGCAGAACAAGCCAGCCGATTTCTGTCAGTTTGTATTCAAGGTCATAGCCGCGTTTTGCTATTCCCTTAAGGTACAAATGATGGCACGGAATATTGTCTATCCCATTCTTTGGCTGCTTTTCAGAGGCTATCAACGTAAGCCATTTACGTTGGGCTTTCGTCAGCGTGACAGTTATTTTTATATCCATTATTATGCTGCCCGCGCCACGATGCCAGCCACGCCTTGCGCCGTGGCCAGCAGATCAGCCGCCGTGCGGCCGTCTTCCAGTTTTTCGCCCAGGGCGATGCCTTTCATTGTCAGGCCAACTAGCCCCGTCCCCTTCCTCAGTACTTCCCGCGCCTCGGCTTTGCTGTGCGCTGCGATCCACAGCCTTTCGCCGGCCAGATAGAGGCGAAGCTCCGGCCTGCTGGCTTCCGGGAAGATGAACTGGTACAGCCTGTCGTAGGCCGGCTCTACCTTGTCCAGGTGTGGGTAGTTTTCTCCGCCGTCCGGATTGAACTGCTCGAAGAGGGCATCGGTCTCTTTTTCGATTTCTGCCCACACGGCTTCGGTATTCCATTTCGGATAGCGATCCCACAGCTCACGCAGTGCAAAACGGACGTCGGCAAGAACCGTGGAGATCACGGCGATGAGGTGCGTCACGTCGGTCCTGACAGGCGGCCAGATCGATTCGAGAAGATGGGCCGCGGGATGGACTGCCGCGTCGAAAGCGGCAATGCCGCATTTCAGGGCCTTGGTCTCCGTGTACAACCTGTCAATGAGGTCCAGGCAGCGTTGGGCATGCTGGGAGATGTCTTTGTATGTGCTGGACAGGAGCGGGGCCGCCATGAACTGTACGCAGGCGGAGGCCTTGAACTGGATGTCAGCAATAGTCCGGCGGTCTCCGGTGACGAGGTTGTAGACCTTGCAAAGCGGCCCGCGCAGGCAGTTGCGGGCCATGTTTTCGTGTCTGTAGACCGTGCCACAGTAGGGGCACTTCGGCCCGCTGACGGTTGTCAGTTTGACTTTTCGCCTTTTCATCGCAGGGTTTCCCCTCTCTTCATGGCCTGCTGGCAGCAGGCTTCGCAGAGGTGTTCTCCGTGGTAGCCGTTGGGATTTCGCCAGCCCTGTTTTTTTGCCCTTTCCCAGGTCAGGGAATAGCCAAGTCCGATGCAAGAAAATTCTTTCTTGCAGTCGTCGCAAATGATGACGGTTTTTTTCATAGCTACTCCCATTCTGCCCATAGGTGCATGCAGTAGTTGTGCAGGTTCACATGGTCATCGATTTTGGGAATGACATGGTAGGCATCAACGTCAAGCCCCATGAAAGTGTTCTTCGCCCTTTTCAGATCATCCCATGAGGGAAGGCGTGATTTTCTTGAAACTGAGACGTGCAATACCTTCGAGGAACCATCACCGTTTTCAACGGTGTCGATGCTGGAAATGACGGTCAGGGATGTCGCCTTGTGCCTATAGGCTTCCCCCATAGGCATCCTGCCAAGGTACTTCCACCCAGGAGGAGGTACTTTGTGGATAGAGAAGGGGACGCATCCGATGACGTTTTGGAGCTTAATAATCATGGCTACCTGCCTGTGCTGCCATACCCGCCCATGCCGCGGGTGGTTTTGGACAGCTCGTCAGCTTCGACGAATTGGACGTCCTCAAGATCGCAGTAGGGCGGGATGCTGCCCATTTGGGAGAGGGTGACGCGCCCCTGGACAGGCACCACGCACGGCTGGATGATGAGCTGGGCGATGCGGTCGCCGGGCTTGTAGGGGTGCATCATGTTGGTCTTGCCAGGGAAAAGTCGGTGTAGGGCCACGCGGCGGGCGCCCTGGTCGCCGGGGACCTCACGGAAGATCGCGGAAATGGGGGCGCGGAAGTCGCTGTCGATGACGCCAACGCAGTTGGTCAGCTCCAGGCCGGTGAAGAAGATGCTGGATCGCGGGAAGATGGCGGCATAGTAGCCTGCCGGTATCTCAAGCGCGATGCCGATGTCGTAGATGTAGATGTCTGCGGCGCGCTTGAGGGAAACGGCGGTCAGGTCGAAACCGGCGGCACCGGCGCTGCCACGGGTAGGGATTACGGCCTCGGGATGGGTCTTCACGAATTTGATTTGCATGGGTCCTCCTTTTCTGAAAACAAAAAAGGCCGCTCTGGGCGGCCCTGGTTAGAGCAAAGAAAGCTGTTGCAGCTTCATGCTTCTTGTACCTGCGATTTTTTCACCAGCTTTTGGAGCAGGGCTTTCCGGTTGATGGATGAAGTGTCCGCATATCCATTTCTTGGCCTTGTCCTCGTCCAATGGTTTGATGCTACCTCCCCAAAGGAGGCTCCGCTCTGTTACCCATGCCCCTCTGACTTCAAGCGACAGGGTGTTCCCCCAGATTATCACGCCATCCAGATTGAAGAACATCAAGTTCAGGCTCGTCATGCGTGCGCAATTGAGGTCAACGTCTTGGCCAACGAATATTGCCCTTCCGTTTTCCTCGAACGTCTGCTCCTTAGCAGCAGAGACTAGGCAAATACCAGCTCCACATGCAGGATCGTTGATCATGAAACGTCCAGTTTTGGGAGGTTTGGGGTGGACGATTTTTGCCATCAGCTGCGCTACAGAAGGCGGGGTGAAAAACTGCCCTGCGTAGTGGTTTGCCGCGTATTCTTGATAAAGAGTCCCCAGGGCCTCCTCGTTCGTAGCCCTCATGTATTTCATGAGGCTTGCGGTGGCGCCGGCGAAGAAGTCAGCAGGCCGTTCTCCAATTGGCTCGGTGTTGCGATATTTCCCCATGATCTCAAGGTACTTTGGGTCATCCCTCTGGAAAGCGAAGAACATCAGCCCGATCCAGTCCTCAAAAACGGAATAGTCGTGGTGACCTTTGCTGATAATGGCGTCCAGATTTTTACGCACCTGGCCAAGATCAGGCCTTGATTCTCGGTTGCTCATTTCGATCCGTCCATCTCCTCCTCGGCGGAGAGGCGGGCATGATAGAGTAAACACATGGCGGAGCCAGGGCAGTTGTCGATGTCGTGACGAAGCGGGCAGGCGGTTTTCCTGACCAGGTGCCCGTCCTCGGTTGTCTCGTACCATGAGCAGCCTTTGGGGCGGAGTTCATTCCTTGGCTTTGCCAGTTTCTCGGACACGCGAGCCTCGAATTTTGCGCATTCGTAAAAATAATTTCTGACTAAAATTTCACCTTTCGGATTCACGGCTTCCCAAAACCGGCACGTCTCGGTGTTGAATCCATGTTTATTCCCTATTTTGCAGGAGCCATATCTTGCGCAGCGGCTGCACAGATTCTTCCTCCGTTCCAGCCATGTCTTTTCAGCTTGGGTTAGTGACATGTGGTTTTCTCCACCTTATGCGCATTGATGGCTTCAAAGGTTTTCGCAGCGATGTTGGCGGCGTCTTTTTTGTAGTTATCCACAAATCCGCGCAGGAAAACGCGGGCTGATGTGGGGACTTTAGTGTCATCGGAAATTTTTTTGAGTTCTTCCATCATCAGATCAATCCCGTAGGATAATCCTTCGGAAAAGCCGAGGGCATAGGCTTCTTCGTTTTCAGTCATATCTTCCTCCCGGATGCTACTTGAGCAAAACTAGCCTGCCTTCGAGGTGGCTTTTCCGTATGATTGCAGTGTCCTCATCACAATAAGTGACAAGGCAGGATGGAGCGTTTGCCGTATTCCCCTTTGTTCCATCCACGCGATAGAAGGACAGTCTTCCTTTGAAGAAAAAGACGCTGTGCGCCTTTTTCCATATCTGAGAATGGAAGCCTCGCGTCTCAGTCCTCGCGAAAATCAAGGCAACTCCTCTGCCATGAGAAGCCAGCTTTTCCATCCACTTGAACGTCTCACGGCCATAGGGAGGATTGCACCAGACACGGCCGAACCACGGCTTTTGAAGCCCGTTGTCGATAACCGTGTAGTGGTTGTCCGCCATATCCCAGGGACGATTCACTGGGGCACAAGGATCAAGGTCAAATGGGTCTAAAGCTCGGATAATCTCCGGCGGTGTCAACCACTCATCATGATTATCCGTGTTTGTGTTGAAATTCTTCATTGTTTCACATCCCGGCTGCTCATCAGGCCGTGGCCGCCACGCCACGACGACGCCCCAGGGCGGGGCGTTTCGCTTGTGTCACATACATGAGCGACAAACACGTTTGCTGCGCAAAAAACGGGCTTTTTGATACACAAAGCCCGTCTTCAGCCTGCCAAACAGGCCATGAATCCCATAGCCACAGCCTCTTCCCTTATTCTTCCCTCCTGATCCAGGCAGATATCTTCTGGACAGTCTTGCTCCAGTCAGAGGAAAGCCGCAGCCGCAGGAAGCTGGCGTACAGGCTCTCCAGCAGGCCAAGGAAAACCTCTATCAGGTAAAATTTTTCCAGCAGCAGGGCATCGGGATCGTCATCATCCCCGCTTTTTTCCAGCTTGGGCGTCTTGAGGCTGCCCAGGCTGAAGTCCTCGGCCCGCAAGCTGACCTGGAAGGCCATATCGTCCTTTTCCATGCGCACCAGAGCGCGCGAGACCTTCTTGCCCGTGCCCAGGCCGAAGCGGGCTTCTCGCAGGGGGGAAAGCGTACCGGTAACGGAAGCAGTTTCTTTGGCATCGCCTTCGCCGCCCTGCACCACGATGCGCTGCTCCATGCTTACGGCGAAGGGGGCGCCCTGGGCATCGGTGAAGGCGCCGGGCGCCACGTCGCTCTGGTACCAGAGCCACGTGAGAAACTCTCCTCCCAGGATGCTTTCCAATCCCGTCAGACGTTCTTCCCCCTGTTCGCCCGTAAATCGGGTAGCGGTGATGCTGTTGATCTGAGGCATGACAGTGTCCCCCAGTAGCCGCTCTGCCAGACTGTAGGGGGTGAGCTGCTCCAGGTGCAGATCGAAGCTCTGGAGGAAAAACTCCATGAACAGGTCGATCATTTTCTTTTGCGTTGAGGCGAACCAGACCTCGTTGGCGGTGGTGTTCCAGATTACGTTGAATTCGGCCGGCACCGGCAGGAAGCGCTGGCGCAGACGGAGCAGCACCTGTTCCTTCAGCTCTTTCCGGCGTTCACGGGAGATGAATTTCTTGCCCTGGGCCTCCATGCGTTCCTTTTCGTCACGCAGAGCCAGAGCCACATGCTTCTTGATGACACCGGCAGGGATACGGCGGGTGTCCAGCCGCAGCGAAAACACCAGGTAGGCTCCCTTCTGGGGCGGGGCCGTTCGCCACGCTCTGTCAAGCATGTCCTCGAAGCAGACCCAGCCATAAGTTTGCATTTCTGGAAGCTCGTCTATGTCCTGAAAGGCGTACTGCCTGAGTTTGTCCGGTATGCTCTGCCACTGCTGGTCGCTTACCTGATCCAGCACCCGGAAGCGCGTGAAACTCGTGGTATTTCCGGCCATGTTTCCCATGGGACAACTCCTTGAGGATAAAAAAAGCCCGCCTTTTGCCGGGCGGGCGCGGGCTTGAGGAGGTTATGCGCAGAGAAAATGTCTAGGCCGTGGCGTCTGACGTATCCCAGGCCGGGCAGCCATTGCGCTGCTGGCAGGAGGGGCAGCGCTCTGCCGTGATACGGGTACCGCTGGCGGGGCAGGTGAAGGCATCGGGCGCAGGGGCGTCGTCAGGCTGCGGCGGCGTATGGGCCGGCATCTGTTCGGCCAGACGCAGCAGGCGCTTGCAGTCAGTCTTGGTCCAGGAATCCATGGGCCTGCCGGCGTCCCATTCTGCCCTGTCGAGGCCGTACCCTCTGGCTGCGTAGGCATCCACCGCGTCCTGCCGCAGGGCATCCAGTTCTTCCTGCGTCATTCGAGGCTTTCGGGCCGTTTCCTGCGTGGCTGCTGCGGGCTGATCTGTCTGTGCCTGGGGCTGGCCGGCTGCGGCAGCGTTTGCCTGTGCCGTGATGTCCGCCATGGTCAGGGACGGTGCGGCGGCCTGCTCTTCCTGTTGGGCAAATCTGCCGTCAGCCTGCGGGGTGAGGTCGATGGTATCCAGCTCTTCCTCGGCCGTGCGGAGGCCCATGGCGATTTCCGGGGCATAGGTGCGCACGAACCAGGCAGCGGCACGGTACTGGAGCATGAGTTCCGGCATGGACTGCCACTTGCTGCCGTTCTTGCCGTACCAGCCTTCCTTCTTGGCCAGGCCAATGGTGACGAGCGGACCTTGCAGCTTTTCGCCGGTGGAAAGCTCTGTGACGCAGGCGCGGCAACCCCAGTCGTCGGCACCTTCCGTGCCCTGAAAGGCGTAGCGCAGGGCGCTGAACTTGCCGGACTTGTTCAGCGTGGCAATGAGAAACTGCGCCGACCAGGCCGGGCGGCCGTGGACGACGTAGAGATTTTGCATAACCATGAGCGGATTGGCGCCCATTCGCAGGGCCATGTCCAGCGCGATGACGCAATTCCCCTTGCTGGTGTAGTCGTTTGGCCCCTTGCTGCGGTATGTGTCCGGTACGAGACCGGATGCGGAAAGCAGATTGGCCATGCGCTGTATGGCCTCGAAGCCGGCCACGGTATCAAAGCCGCAGACGACGGCTCCCTGCGGCGCGGCGTTCTGCCGCAGGGCGGCAATGTCTGTGGCGTGAGGGGCGGGAATGTGATTCATGATTATTTCCTCCAGCGGCATGCGGGATATGCCGGGCAGAATTTGGGGTTGCAGAGCTGGGACGACGGATTGCCATAGAAGCGGCCGGCGTGAAGCAGGTCTGCTGCCATCTGGAGCAGGCCGGGATTTTCTTCGTCCCCGACAAGCATTTCGCAGGCGTCGGTGATGACGCCGATGCCTGCCCGGCGGCCCTTGTCCGTCTTGGCTACCTGTAAGCCGATGATTTCGGCAGGGGCGGTGATGGGCCGACCGATGGCGGCGCCGGCCAGCAGTTCGTAGACGGCGATCTGGGCGGCATGACGCCCGGTGGATACCGTGCCGTCAGCCGACACGGCGCTTTTGCCGGTCTTGATGTCCGCGATGCCGAGGTCGCCGACGGCATCCACCGTGATGCGGTCGGTGGTTCCGGTGAGCGTCAGGCCGATGTCGGTAATGTGCAGGGCCTCGCAGGTGGCCTCCACGGCCACGTACTGCTGTTTCGGGGCGATGTCCCGGCAGTAGAGGGTATGCAGGGCAATGCCGATGCGCTCAGCTTCGGACTGGGAGTCTTCGCCCCAGTCCACGTCCTCTTCCGGACGGTGGATGGCGTCGGCCACGGCGCCGGCAGCCTCGTCTGCCGTGAGACTGCTGCCATCAAGACGGGACTGGTCGTAAAGGGCCGTGCCGGCATGAACTGCCGTGCCCAGCTGGGCCGCGCCGGACTTGGGCAGACGCAGGCCACGAATATGCTTGGCCTCCCACCTGGCCGGGCAGTCGAACAGTTCAGGCAGGCTGGACGCCCGGATGGTTATGGTTTCCATCGTCTTCCTCCGCAAAATCTTCTTCAACGAGCGCGTCCAGGCGCTCTTCTTCATCCAGTGTTTCTTCCCAGCAGCGTTGCCCGCGCGGCAGGCGGCATTGCTCGGACCACGGTTCGAAAAACGGGCAGGGATTGTAGCACATGACCTGCCCTCCTATCTGGAGACGATGAGCGGCGAGCACGCGGACGTTTCTGCCGGGAGTTCGCCGACAAGGGCGAACAGGGCGAGCAAAAGCAGAACGCACGCCCAGCCCGCGGCATTGCGGCGTGGGGAGAGTTCGTCCCGGAGTTCCTGCCAGAACGGGCGGTGAATGTTGCGCATGAGGTCCTCCTTGGGAAAAAAATGCCCGGCAGCGCGGTACACTGCCGGGGAATGAGTCATGAAAAGCCCTGCTCTGTAAAAGCCACAACAGAGCAGGGCCTGCCGCTGCATGCTTGGCGGGAGGTTTTTCGGCGAAATGTCAGCGCCGCCCCGTTACACGCTTGCCCTGCTATCAGCGGCGTTTGCAGGACTCTCCACGGAGGCGGGAGCAAATGCTTTGGCGGATGAGGTGGGATTCGAACCCACGGTGGACATGACGCCCACGGCGATTTTCAAGATCGCTGCCATGACCATTCTGCCACTCATCCGTATTGGTCGGAGCGGCGGGGATCGAACCCGCGGCCCCCGGCTCCCAAAGCCGGTGCGCTGCCACGCTGCGCTACGCTCCGAAAAAATGAGGGCCGCGCCCCCTGTGGACGCGGCCCCGGCTTCTGCTGATTATCCTAACCCGGAACCCTCGCCGACGTGAGCAGAAGCCCCAGTTCCGGCAACGACGGTGAGGTAAGGCTGTGTCGCTGCCGGTCAGAGGAAAAAGTTTTCTGCCTCCATTCCCGCCGCCCGTTGCCGCGCGGCGGTATGAAGTCTGAAGTTTTTGGTTTCACGGGCTGCTCGTAACTGGCGTCTACCCGTGCGGCGCTCTCGTCGCCACCGCCCGCCGCCTTCCGGCCTACCCTGTTGCGCAGGGCCATTTGTGCGGGCGCCCCTTCCTTCGGGCCTCTTGCTGCTGCATCCCCTTCCCTGCCGTCGCGTGCTTTCCCGCTCCCAGAGGCTTGCGGCTTGCCGTGCTCGGTACTTGTGGGGAACGTCCGCCGGGGAAGGTGTGTGGTACTCTGGGCCGTGGCCCGTGTTCCCGGCCTTTCCCGGTGTTCGTGAGGTTATTTTGTTATGTAAAAATAACATTGTCAAGAAGTGTTTTTTTAAAATAACATAGAGGGCAAAAAAATCCCGCCCGGTGAGGGGCGGGAAGGAGAAAATAATGGTAGCATGCGGCTATTGCAGCGGCCTTGGTGAAGTTTTATTGCTCGGTATGCCCGGGCCGATATGCTGTCCCCTATGCCATGGCAGTGGGAAGGTCTTAGAAGAGGTTAAAGAGGAGACAACACATCAAGGCATGAAGAGAATATCTGAAGAGTTGATTATAATATTTTTACTCTTTTTAGGTACTGCCATAGGGAGTGTTTATATACTTTTTTTTATAATTTTGTAATGCCAAACACAAAAAATATGGCAGAGCATATCCAACATAATATTGGAAACAAGCGTATAATCTCTATTGTTTTAAATGAAATCTTAAATTGAGCGACTGGACTTATTTGAAATGATTTAGAGCGCGGAGGTGCATACCAGGATGCAGTGATGATCATTTGATAGAGGTACGAGATGCCTATACACATTACAGCTAAGAACGCTCCCCAAGCGAAAGATACTGCTGCAGGGTAGAAACTTTCTTCAGCTCTAGCAAACAATGCTGTTGCAGCTCCACCGTTAAGATAGAATAAATATAATACAGCTTTTTCAGAATATTTTATAGCTGCCTCATTTGATTGTTTTGCCATTTCGAGGCGGTGATCTATCTCTTTGTCTACCATAAAGTAATCCTTGTAATTTTAGAAGATAACTATAGGTCTATACCGCCTGCCAGACCCAGACAACGCGGCCAAGGATGATATCGGCATATTCGGCAATGGGCAGACGCCGGTCTGGGTATTTGTCCCGATCCGGGTTGTCGGAGCGGATGATGTATTCGCCTGTGGCGTCATCCACGATGACGCGTTTGATGGAGACCCCCTCATAGGGCAGGCGCACGGCGTAAATTTCGCCGGAGGCAAAGTCGAAATTTTGACGGATGACGCCGACTACCCCGCCGTTGCGAACGGTACCGGCCATGCTGTCTCCCTTGACCATGAGTGCGCAGTCACAGCGCATGGCATAATCCGGTGGAATGCGGATGGTAGCCAGGGGATCGTTTTCTTCCAGATCAAAGGCCGGGCCAGCTCCCGCCAGAGCGTAGACATGGATGGCCACGCTGTCGTCAGCGTCGGCCCTTTCTATGGGAGCATTGGGCGTCGGGCGCCGAATGGTGGCAGGTCTGGGAAGGTAGTCGTGAATATCCAGCCCCAGCACATCAATGTATCGCAGCATGTCAGGGAATGAGGCGTTTCGGGACGTCGAGGATTCCTTGAGCCAGTTCGTGACAGCAGAGCGGCCTGTATGCCCAAGGAGCCGCGAGATTTCCGCTCGCTTCATCCCAGAGGCTTCAAGCTCTTTTACCTTGCCAAGGATGGCATCCCACGCCCTTTGCGCCGATTCTTCATAGATGTTGGTATCCATGGTTTTCCCATAGCGGGGCTGTTCGTTTTATGCAAAAAACAGCTCGGCTTTTTTGTTGCTTTTTACGTTATTAATAAATAACATTTTGGTTATGAAAAACGCACTGGAAGCATTCAGGTCAGCACGCGGGCTGACATATCGCGAGCTGACCAAGGTCTGTGGGGGCCGAAGTTTGAACGCCGTCTATCGCCACTGCAAGGGTGACAAGATCGCGGCGGAATCGGCTGTTGTCTATTCCCGCAACCTTGGCATCCCCTTGTCCGACCTTCGCCCCGACCTCTGGCCGCCTGAGGAAGTCCCCTGCCCTGCTCCAGCCCCCAGGGAAGAGCGGCAGCGGTGCGACGCCATGCTGCCAGAATGCCCAATCTCACCCAGGGGGTAACCGTGTACGTTTCTGACCGATTACCCCCCTGCCGAAAACAGGCGGCATCACTTTGGGGACGATATGCGCTCATGATCCGCAGGATGCTGGGCCTGCCCCTCACAAGCAATACGGAACTCAATGATCCGCTGCCAGCGGGCTTCACGCCGTTGCAGGAGCCGTATGACCTCCTCGTCCGAAAGAGCCTCACCCTTCAAAAGCAGAGGGGAAAGCGCCATGAAGTCCACAATATGATCCTCAAGCGGGGCAGCGTATCCGCCGGTCCGCTGGGCGAGTTCTATTTTTTTATTCCAGTAGGCCGTGGCAGAGGCAAAAAGTTCATGTCGGAGCGCGCGCTTCGTTTCATGGTGTTGCGTAACGAGAATGCCGGCAAACGACGCCAGCGCGCCAACAAGTGCGCCCGCAAGCGCATACAGCGCAGGCAAAGCCTGAGACAGCATTTCCATAGGTTTTCCTCCTGATTGGATACTGGATGTGGTGATCCCGATCCTACGGGAGAGCAGCCGCCGGAAGCAATGCTCTCGGACGGCTGCACAAACGTCAAAAAGAAGAACTGCCATGCCTGACTACCCTACCATGACGGCCACGGAGGCCATACGTCACGCCAAGGACGTTTCCGGCATGACCACAGAGGAGATTGCCGTGGCGGCAGGCATCCGCCCTGCTGCGGTGCGCCGGTATCTGGCCCAGGATTCGGAGGATTACTTCCCCGGCCTAGACAAGATACCTGCCTTGTGCCGTGCCATGCGCAATGATGTGCTGATCCAGTGGCTGCAGGCCCAGATCGGCAGCAGGGATACGGTGCCTTCGGCCACGAGCCGGGCGGAGGTGCTGACGGCAGCGGCCCGCGCAGCTGCCAGCCTTGGCGATGTGCAGCGAACGCTGGCCGATACTGCCGATGGGGGCATTACCCCCTTTCGTGCCAGGGAGCTGCGCAGCCAGCTTCGGGATGTGGTGCTGGACTGCCAGCATCTTCAGGACATGCTGCTGGAGCTGGCCTGTGCCCGTGACATTGCGGAGGCGGATCCGCTGTTCTGCCTTCGGCAGGAGAAGCCCACCACTTCCCCGTGGTGGAAGAAGATTTTTCAACGCTAGGAGGAGAGAGCATGCCGACATCGCTTCCCCATGCGGCCAGGAGGGCCATTACCGTGACCATGCCCTATCAGCGGGCCTATGCGGCGCCTCTGCCCCGGCACAGGTGGCAGCTCATCCTGCCTGCAACGGGCGAGGTGCTGGAACTGAGCGAAGACGAATTTTCGGAAATGTGGGTGCTGGAGTCTGAGTGCCCGCCCAGTGTGGGCAGACTGTTTGATGGCATGCCGGCCTATGCAAGCTGGCGCTGGGGAAAGTCATAGCAGGGGTTCGAGATGGAATGGTTTCGCTGGTACCACGGTGCATGCTCTGACGCCAAGTGGCCCATCATTGCCCGCAAGGCAAAGGTCAGTGTGGGCGTGGTGGTTTCTGTCTGGGCTGCATTGCTGGAATACGCCTCTCAGGATGATGAACGCGGCAGTGTTGAAGGCTTTGATGGCGAGACATACGACGCGCTCTATGGCTACGAGGATGGCACCTGCGACGCCGTCTTGAATGCCATGATGGAAAAGAGGCTTATCTGTGGCGGCTGTATCTGCGCATGGCGCAAGCGGCAGCCTGTGCGAGAGCGCGAGGAATCGACCAACGCTGAACGCCAGCGGCGCTACCGTGAGCGGAAGCGGCAGGAAAATGACGTCGAAACCGTAACGGATGGCGAAGGTGGCGTAACGCCACGTAACGCTACTGGCGTAACGCGTAACGCCATAACGCCATGTAACGCCAGCGTAACGCCACCAGATAAGAACAGAGAAGAACAGAGAAGAGAAGATAATATAAATACACACCCCCTTACCCCCTCACAGGGGGAGGTGTGTGTGTTGCCGGGGGAGGATACCCCGCCTGCACCTGTGCGGCAGCCGGAGAACCTGCCCCGTGAACGCTGCCCTGACGGCCCGGCAAAGACCGACGCGCCCAGCAAGGGGAATCCCCAGTGGCCTGCCTTTTTGTCCTGCTTTGAGGTCTACCCCGTGCAGCAGGGGCAGGAGGCGGCCTGGCGCGAATGGATGCGTCTGCATCGAAACGGCACACTGGCGCCGGCCTTTGTCATCCGGGAGGCCATCCTGAGCATGTGCGCAGAGGACAGCCGGTGGAAACGCGGAAAAGTGCCGAAATTCGCCCGCTGGCTCAACGGCAAGGGCTGGGATGACAAGCCATTTGTGGAGCCTGGGGGCGCGCCGGCCCTGACAGGATTTGCCGGGAGAGGGACACAGGACACGCGGGCACCCACGGAGTTTCAGAAGCGCCAGCAGGAAAGCAGGGGCATGGCCTCGTACCTGCTGGCAGCCAGAAAAAGGGAACCCCATGACAACGACGACAACGAGCCGCATTGGCATAACGCAGGAGACGCACATGGAACGCAGCTGGATAGCACGACGCCTGGGAGAACTTTCGCTGCTCTACGGGCAGCTGAAATCGCCTGAAGAGCTTTTGCTCCTGTCGGAACTCTGGGCGCAGGCTCTGGCCGGTGAAGACAGAGGCGACGTGGAGCGTGCGCTGGTACTGCACGTGCGGGAAAGTCGTCGCTTTCCCGTGCCGGCCGATATTCTGAGCCTTGTGCCACGGTGCCGCCATGCAGACAGGGCCGTGGACGCATACCCTGCCCTGCCGGAAGAAAGCTGTGCGCCGGCGCGTCAGGTGCAGGAGCGTGCTGCTGCCATCAGTCAGGCCGTGCGCCGTGGCGGATCCGCCGGGGAGCGCATGGCGGATCTGCTGGGGCGAACGTGTGACAGGCTGGAAGTTCCGGAGGTGCGACAGTGAGCGAGGACAGGCTGGAAG